>NZ_BDMN01000073.1 GCF_002189065.1 Bathymodiolus platifrons methanotrophic gill symbiont | reverse complement strand
TGCCTGTAAAAAATGGCGACCACTATCCACCAAACTGATGCAACGTAACATCCCAAGACGAATAAAGCCAATATCGTTTAGTCCTGGGCATGCTCGCTTCCACAAAGGGTAACGTTCTGCTGATACGGCATTGTCCATGCTCTTATTGCAGTGATCAAAAATAAAGGCATTCAGTGTCTGGGATTCGTACATGAGAGTTTCCGATTATAAGGTTTATAAAACGGAAATTTATAAAAAAATGTTTTTCGTAATTGCAAGCTTTATTTTAGGTTTTTTGTTGTTTTTCCATGTGCTTATCCTGCGAAGAATTTTTAGGATTGATTAAAAATCTGGGAGTAGGACAAGATAATCGCATACCGCCTCTAAAATAAGGCATACTCTCTAAGTTTCTTAGCTATTGTTGCTTTCAATGGAAACACTGATGATAAAGGACGTTTTTTACGCCAATTGCTGGCAATCACAAACGCCCCCGGAGAGGGACAATATTGCTGCAACAATTCCTGAACACGAAGTAAAGGATCAGCTGGACAATTTAAAGCACGTTTATTCTGCAAATAGCGTTCCGTCGCCTCGGCAAACAGCACTTCTCCTTGATCATCCACAATAGCCAGAGCGGGATCATGATAGGTAACTGAAAGGCCGATATAATATTTTTTCACTACTTACCCCGGAAGTACAGAATATACTGCTGACTCTGATAATAGCATAATCAGGTTTCTGAGTTCATCATTGAAAGCAATCACTCTAGGGCGACACATATTAATCAATGAGCTACAAGGCTTACTTTTGCCCTGAATAACGCTGTATAGAAGGTGTGAAGCTAATGCTCTGACTTATCCGGGTTTAGGGAAATTTGGGGGAGTGTAACCCCAAAATTCCTTATATATATTTATATGTAACGCCACTCAGCCTATTTCGATATCGTAAGTTATGATTTGTCGTAGGACAAAGCATGTGTGCCCACCAGGCTCACAGATAATAAAAATAATGGGCACACATCCATCTCTCCTACAAGTAACTTATGTCATTGTTTTAAATGGAAATTACGTTGAATCACTATTTAATTTGAACTTATAATACGAAATTTATAAGGTGTATTATAGTGATCAGGTACTGGTTTTTCAGGGAAACCAGCAACTTTTTCATCTTCATAGGTATTGAATTGCTCTAATTTTAAGAAATAATTTCCAGGTTGATATGTTCCCATATTTAGATTAATTAAAGCGCCATCGGTTTCTGCCGTTGCAGCGGCCAAAGTCAGGATGGAATGGTCTTCATGCCATAGCTCCATATTCATTCTAAAATTACTGGGCGTTTGTAATAATTCAAATGTAAGATTACTCTCTTTATCTAAAGTGATTTGATACCAGTCATCTGTTCTTTCTGCACCACTATAAAGATAATTAGTATTATCGACATACCCAGCCAGGACATACGCTTCTATAGTGTCGTCTAGGCTTATTTTAGACGCAGTTCCTACTGTGTTATTTGGCTCATAGCAATCTACATTAGAAGTAAATGACCATGTTAACGTGTAGTTAAGAGGATAAGTTTTTGCACCAAAAAATCTATTCACTTCAACCTTATATGATTGACTTGCTGCAGCTTCAAAAAGAACGGTATGGGTTTGAGGGTGGTCTGTACCGCTAGAACTGCCAGCAAGTATTGTAGAACCATCTTCTGGCGCATTTGCACCCATAATTATTAGCCCGGGTGTTGCATCAGGATCATAAAACGTTACTGAGACAGTCATGTAACCTCCACCTGCATCACTGGGAGAGGTAATTGTATATAAATCTTTATCATCACCATCTTGCAGAGAGTTATCTATCGTTTCCCCTACCGTGGTGGGGCTATAACACGCTAAGTTATTGGGATTTACATCAAATTCGAGAAGTTCAAATAAATTTGTTCCCTTAAGTTGATCTAAATTAGCCCAAAAAGTTGTGCCACTGGTATCGCCTTCAATAGCAACAGAAGGGATATGTAACCTACCTGTTGAAGGACTATAGATAGCAGTACATGATTCAGCATTGATAAAAGAACTCGTCAATAAAGATGAAATTGCAACTATACTGGTTAAAATGTTTTTTTTATTTTCTCTTCCCCACTGAAGTTTCCCAATTATTGAGTAGCTGAAATACACAATGCTGGTGTATCGAGGTTTATTTTAGGTGGTTTTGCCATGTTTATAGCAAACCCCTACTTAATTCCCCTTAGGCAATAGCATTTGAAACGAATGAAAAGACTATTTTTTTCATATAGTTGTAGCATAGAAGCATAGTTTCAATTTTACCATAAATAATTATTGGGAAACTTCAGTTCCCCATTCATTGTATATATAAATAATAAACATTGTCATAAAAGCGTCATATAAAATAGGTTAAAATGAGCAGAATGAATGCAAACCTAAATAAAATATGAGCCAATTTACAATTTTAGTCGTTGAAGATGAGCAAGCTATCCGCAGCATGCTGGTTATGGTTCTACAACAGTATGATTTTAACGTACTGGAAGCTGCCGACGTTATGCAGGCACAAACCATACTGGATGAAACCCTTCCTGACCTAATCTTATTGGACTGGATGCTCCCGCGCATTACTGGAGATGAATGGACGCGACGCCTGAAATCTAATGCAAGTTATCGTGATTTGCCGGTTATCCTGGTAACCGCTAAAGGGGAAGAAGCCGATAAAATACGGGGCCTGGACATAGGCGCTGATGATTACGTCACGAAACCTTTCTCTCCAAAAGAACTGGTTGCTAGAATAAAAGCCGTTCTACGCAGAAGTGGAAAAATCCACGACTTAACCCAAATTAAATTTCAGGATATTATCCTGGATACTGAACAGCATCGTGTCAGTATTGCTGATCAAGAAGTCGATGTAAGCCCTACCGAATTTCGCTTACTCAGCTTTTTTCTAACCCACCCGGATAAAGTTTACAACCGCACACAGTTGCTGGATCAGGTCTGGGGGCGTAGCGTCTATATAGAAGAAAGAACCGTCGATGTACATATACGCCGCTTGCGCAAAATTCTTGCTACTTATCAACGTGCAGAATGGCTACAGACTGTACGAGGATTTGGCTACCGATTTTCCGAGAAGAATAGTTAATGACCTTTTGGAATAAGGATTTATTACACCTCACAGTAACTATTATATTGGCAGCAATAGCCAGTGGTTTTATTGGGCACTTCTTATATTTACTGCTAATCATTTGCATCGCCTTTATTCTTCGTCAGGCATTTTTACTCAATCAATTAGAGCAATGGCTAAAATCTGGAGCAAAATCAAACTACCCAGCAAGTAATGGCCTTTGGGAAGAGATTTATTATCATATTTTTCGTCTGAAAAAAGCTAATAAAAAACGCAAAAAACAACTCAGCCGCATTATAGAACAGTTCCGTAAATCCACAGCCGCATTGCCCGATGCCGTCGTAGTGCTCGGTGAGAATGATGAAATATCGTGGTTTAATGATGCCGCAAAACAAATACTTAGCTTAAAAAAACGAGATTTAGGACAACGCATACCTAATTTAATCAGGTCCCCAGCCTTTATTGATTTTTTAGGCAAAAAAGAAGCTAATGCCATCTTAAGTATTAAAGCCCCAGCAAATGATAAAGTTACCTTACAAATAAAAATCGTAACCTATGATCAGGGCGCACATTTATTAGTTGCCCATGATGTTACATTTTTAAAAAATATCGAACGCATGCGCAAAGATTTTGTCGATAATATATCGCATGAACTACGCACACCTCTAACTGTATTAAAAGGCTATCTGGAAACGCTTGAAGATATGGATGATGATCACTCTCCCTTATTGACTCATTCACTACACCAAATGAACAATCAGACACTACGCATGCAACACTTAGTGGATGACCTACTTCTATTAGCTAACCTGGAAACCCAGAAAACTAAAAGTCATTGCGTAGAAATCAACCCGCTTTTAAAGCAAATTTGCCAGGAAAGTAGTGCCTTAGAACAATTAAATAGCCGTATTGAGCTATTTATTGATTCAGACATCAATATCCTTGGAAATGACCAGGAGTTACGTAGTGCATTTTCTAATTTAATCGTCAATGCACTCAAATATTCTCCCGAAGAATCTATTATTACCGTGCAATGGCACCAGGCAGGTCAATCCGTTATTCTGGATATAACCGATCTGGGAGAAGGTATCCCTGAACTTGAAATCCCTAAAATCACTGAACGATTTTACCGTTCTAATGCACAACGAGAGCATGAGCAACACGGTACAGGACTGGGGCTAGCAATTGTTAAGCATACGCTATCCCGGCACGATGCCGAGCTAAAAATAACCAGCGAACTAGGCAAAGGCAGCTGTTTTAGTTGTGTTTTCCCCAGAAAACGTTTTTGCTAACACTGAAGGGGATCTTATAAAAACATAGGCCTTGCTATATCAAACCGCCCCCTTAACCAAGGCGGGAGATTATGTTGAGTACTTTCACAGGACTCTTTAGTCTCCATCTTATAAAGGCGGACTAAAAACCCGCATCCAGTTAAACTCAAATTATTTCGCGCACATTCTTAAGCAACAAGATTCTTGTACTGAACTCACTAAATGCGAGGTATACTTAGACCCATTGTAATTTAATGCTGTGAATTTTTTATGCCTGTTGATATTTTAGCCGCCTTAATCCTCACTACCGTTATCCAGTCACTGTTTGGTGTTGGCATCCTGCTATTTGGCACGCCTCTACTGCTCTTGTTAGGCTATGATTTTAGCTATACACTCTCGGTATTATTGCCTATTTCAATAGCCATCAATATGCTGCAAGTTGTAAAGCATTACAATTACATCAATTTTGACCTGTATAAAAACATCCTGTTATACAGCATTCCTTTTATTGTTCTGTTCCTATTCATTATTACCAATATTAAAGTGAATATCGGTTTGCTGATTGGGGTATTTTTAATCTTTGTCGCGCTGAAAAACATATTTCCTCGTATAGAACAATCGCTAAGAACAATGATTAAATACGAAAGAATATACTTGATGATAATGGGGGTTGTTCATGGGATTACTAATTTAGGTGGTTCCTTGCTGACAGCATTAGTGCACGAGCAAGGACACTCTAAAAACATTACTCGGGTTACTATTGCTATTTGCTATGCGACTTTCGCAGTATTCCAGTTATTAACTTTATATGTGATCGGCTATGAAAGCGGGATGCCCTATACCGACAATATGCTATTACTGCAAATTTCGGTAATTGTATTTTTGTTCACTGAAGAATTCCTATACAGTCAAATAGATAATCAAAAATATACTCAGTTGTTCGCTATCTTTCTAGCGGTTTCTGGAGTGTTATTAATATTAAAATCTGTCAGTTCTTAACTTTGATATAAATCACCTAATCCTACAATAATAAAAATAGAGGAACCCTTATGAATGATTATTTGAAACGCATTACCAATTACTTTCTTATTGGTGTTCTTGCATTTATTCCCATCGTTGTCATCTTGCAGATTGTCTTATTTATGAGGGACATTATTTCCAGTACCTTTCAGCTTGTTTATGGTTACTGGGATAATTATTTAATAACCATTTCTATCTTTATTCTTAGTTTCTATTTATTTGTCTATGTTGGCTATCGTTTAAGTATAGTGGGGCGTTCATGGATTATTGCTTTAATCGACAATGTTATTAACCGCATTCCCTTATTAAACTCCATTTATCGCGTTATCAAAAAAGTCGTCAATTTATTTTCCGGACATGAGAAAAAAGAACCTCGTGAAGTTGTTTTTACTGAATATCCGAAAGATGACGTCTGGGTTCCAGCTTATGTCACCAATAAAGTAGACGACATGTATATTCTGTTTATTCCGACGTCACCCAACCCTACATCAGGTTTTACTGTGATCGTACATGAGTCTAAAATCATTAAATCAAAAATGAATATTGAAGAAGCAACCAGCTTTATTATTAGTGTCGGCGTAGACTTCAACCATATTGATAACTTACAAATCCTAAAACCTAAATAATATCGATTAAGTAGTATTTGTGAACACTCTTGAAACCATTAGTTTAAACAGTCTTGCCTTATCCTTAATACCTGCATTACTGGTTTTACTGATTTTTGCTCGCTGGTCATTAAATGTCATGCATTCGGTCTACGCATTAATCCGGATGCTGACTCAATTAGCCTTAGTCGGCTATGCCTTAACTTTTATCTTTGCCACACAAAATAGTGCCATCATCTTACTTATTTTGTGCATTATGTGTGTAGCATCAAGCTGGATTGCTCTAAGTACGGTTACCGAGCTGCGTTTAACACTCTATAAGTTTGCTTTCCTGGCGTCTGCTTTAGGTGGGGGCCTCACATTATTGCTAATTACACAGGGCACCCTACATTTAACACCATGGTATGCGCCACATTATATGGTACCTATTGCAGGGATGATTTTTGCCAACACCATGAACAGTGTTAGCCTGGCGGCAGAGAGATTACACGCAGAAATACAACACAAAGACACCTTTGTCCAGGCGCGAAATATTGCTTTCCAGGCCGCCATGATTCCAGTGATTAATTCTTTATTTGCTGTAGGCTTAGTGTCATTACCCGGCATGATGACCGGACAAATACTATCTGGAATATCACCCTTCATAGCAGCACGCTATCAAGTCATGGTAATGGCAATGATTTTTGGCTCTTCAGGCTTATCTACTGCACTCTACTTGAGTTTTGTTAAACCTTCTTATGCCAGACTATATCCATGAGCTTTAAAAGTGCCGTCTCATTTTCCAGTACCTCAGCCATTCAATTACAACTGCTAAAGCATCAGAGAATTCTGGCCATTATCTTATCCGCAAGCCCTCAGCAACTCCACGCGCATATTAAAGACTGCGTCATCAATAATAACAATTTACTGATTTATGTTAATTCAGCAGTCTGGGCATCACAGCTACGCTTCTATACATCCCAAATACAGCAGGCTGTGAATACACGGGGTAACGAAAGAATTAGCAAAACCCGGATCAGAGTTCTAAGTCCTGAGCCATTTAAGAAAGACGAGGAAGAAACAAAAGTAATCCCCTCTATTGAGACAGTAAACATGCTGCAAACAAATGCAGACTCACTTGCAGAAAGTAAATTAAAAGATGCTTTATTAGGTTTAAGTAAAACTTTACAAAAGCATAAACACTAATGTAGAGCGGAATTCAGTCCGCTATAAGACGCAAACTTACACACTAAAAAGACCGTGAAAAGCACTCTATTATTAGCCTCCCCCCTTGAGAAGGGGGGATTGAGGGGGGATCGTATAAAAACATAGTTCATTGATATTGCGTGATTAGTTTTAATATATCAAACCTCCCCTAACCCCTCCTTGAACTAAGGAGGGGGATTTTATTGAATACTTTCACAGTCTCTTTAGTCCGCTCTACTCACCCGCACGGCTTTCAGCTGAGCGCATAAAAGGGATCGGCGCATCATCATCATTTTCAAATGTCACCTTTTCCCATGCATCAGTATCAGCCATCAATGCTCTTAATAGCTGATTATTAAGACCATGCCCCGACTTATATCCCTGATACTCCCCAATTAAACTATGCCCTAACAAATATAAATCACCAATAGCATCCAGCATTTTGTGTTTTACAAATTCATCGGCATAACGTAAACCACCTTCATTTAGTATTTTGTCATCATCAATCACAATAGCATTATCTAAACTGCCACCTAAGGCCAGGTTGTTTTCTCTTAAAAATTCGATATCTTTCATAAAGCCAAATGTGCGCGCACGGCTGACTTCTCTAACAAAGGTAGTAGACGAAAAATCCATGCTTGCAGTTTTGACATTTTCATCAAATGCCGGGTGCTCGAAATCTATCGTAAAAGTTACTTTGAATCCATCCATAGGTAAAAAAGCTGCCCACTTATCACCATCCTCTACTTTAACTTCATGTTTTATTTTAATATATTGTTTAGGTGCATCTTGCTCCTTAACACCAGCAGATTGAATTAAAAACACAAAAGGTCCAGCACTGCCATCCATGATCGGAACTTCAGCAGCAGTAACATCAACCAGGGCATTATCAATACCCAGCCCCGCCATGGCAGAAAGTAAATGCTCAATAGTAGATATTTTTACATCACCTTTAACCAGCGTTGTAGACAGAGTTGTTTCACCAACATTATGAGGAATCGCATCAATCGTAACGGGCTCATCCAAATCAACTCGCCTAAATTTAATCCCCGTATTGATAGCGGCAGGGTGTAAAGTCAGGTAAATTTTATTGCCTGTATGCAGACCAACACCCGTTGCTCTGATCGTATTCTTTAATGTTCGTTGTTTAATCATTTACTGTACCTAAACTCAATCAGTCCGCCATAAAAAATTTGACATAGTATAGCACATCCGCGCTCACTCAAGCACAGCCAGCCATTTCAGATAGAGCCTTAACTGAACTACAGTTTCTAAGCTGCCTGTGCGGTAGTGAACAAAGTAAGAGCTCTAGTGGAGCATCCAGGTAATCACGCGGCGACTGTAATCTCGATTGGTACTAGCTTTTGAACACTCCAGCTGCTCCATAATTTGCTTAAGTGAGACTGGAATACGGCGGATACTGAGTACTTCATGTAAACGATATATCCTGTCAAAACGATCCACTATTTCCCCTAATTAAATTGCCCTTATCACAACTTTAGCAAAGACAGGAAATGCTTATCATCTTTTTTTGATTAAAAACCAGGGTTAACTTTTCTTACTGAAGTTTCCTAGTTTTTAAAGCATAAGCATATTAGTTAGTGCTTATTTTTAATAAATATTAGCATTCCCTAATAACGCTGCATTCCGTTTGCTAAAACCCTTGAATTTACTTAAAAAA
>NZ_BDMN01000072.1 GCF_002189065.1 Bathymodiolus platifrons methanotrophic gill symbiont | reverse complement strand
CGCCAAGGAAAAAAAGAACTCACCGAATTAGAACTGGATATAACAGGAATCAGACAACCTGGAGGCGGTCGAAAAAAAAGACCTCTACCCCTGAATACAGTGGAATAGATCAAGACTTTTTAGATATTCTTCAACAGCATACAGCAGGCAATCCAATGAATTCATCTATTAGGTGGACTTATCTAAAGCCGCGTGAAATCGTCAGTGAATTATTAAAAAAGGGTTATTCTGTCAGTCGTAATATCGTTCGATATTTACTATACTGAAGTTTCCCAATTATTGAGTAGCTGAAATACACAATGCTGGTGTATCGAGGTTTATTTTAGGTGGTTTTGCCATGTTTATAGCAAACCCCTACTTAATTCCCCTTAGGCAATAGCATTTGAAACGAATGAAAAGACTATTTTTTTCATATAGTTGTAGCATAGTTTCAATTTTACCATAAATAATTATTGGGAAACTTCAGATGTAGAGTTGAAATGGGTAAAGTGATTTCTCATGCGATTGCATTCGTGCGGGCTCTTAACCGAAGGGGGTAATGGCTTAAGCGAATGCCATTGGGGGGGTAATTGAGGTGGAAGCAAATATCGATGACCAGAACTGGACAATTATTCAGTCGCCCTTTATGCAGGGAAATGCTCGAACTACAGCATTTAATCAAAGCATTGTTATAGGTAATGGTAAGTTATCCTATGCACAAACAACTATGGTTGATATTTATGAGAATATGTTTGAACATACTGATGAGAATGAATTGATCCTATCGGATTGAGGCACCTGGAAATAAATAAATGTCCAAGTGTGGACAAAAAGACCAGCAAGGATGGATGTGTGTTTCTAGGTGCCTGAGTATAAATAGTCTCTAAAGCCACGTCCTACAATTAATAAAGTCTACGTTTTTTTAACATCAGATACACACAATAAGTCGCAATAGCAGCAAACAAGTGCTTAGCTGTATGCCCGCTAATTGCTCCAGAACTAAGTTCAAAGATGGGCTTATCGTTTAATTCTAAAATTTTGGCAAGAGCGTAAAATACTAAACCATAAAGAAGGTAATGGCTAAGTGTGTATGGGCTTTTATAAAGAAATAGAATAAGTGGGATGGCTGCTAAAGTACCCAATTGAATAAAGGCGTAAAAACGTAAATCTCCAGTGTAATGCCAGTAGATAACGCTGGAAGCACCTAATAACAGGCTGGCTGGTAACAAATACTCTTCCAGCTGGGCGGAAATATTATCGACAATTAAAGCCATAAATAAACTCATAAAACAAAGCGTCATCGGTAGTCGGTCCCAGACCAGAGTTTGATTATTTGGCTTCCAGTGATAATAGCTAGAACCTGCTGCGACTAGAATCAGACCGATAAAAAAACTCGCCAGGATAGTGAAATTTCTTTATTGATTCTTAAACAATGAAACAGTCCGGCTAAGCCAATGAGTGCAAAGGGCAGGTTGCTAATTACATCAGCAAAATTGGGGATAAAAAGCCAGGGTCTAGTATCCGCAAGAAGGTGATAGCTGGATTTTTGCAAAATGGGATCAGTGATGAGTAGCACACTGAAAATCAGGATAATAAAGAACAGGAAAAAACGTATAAACCATTTGTGTCTGGAGTGGGACGTTAATGCTTTAAAAAATTTGAGAGTCATTGGATAAGTACCCAAGGTAAATTAACTTAACTAAAATAAGGCATCAATGTAGAGCGGACTAAAGTCCGCTCTACATGCCTATTAACATTACCAAGGTATTTTCTAAAAAGGTCAAATCAATTTTGTCGAGATACTTAGGGAAATAGGCGCATAGCAGGCTACGCAACTGTTTTTCTAGGGCGGCTGTGGAGCCAAAAGACAAGTCAGACTCGGGTATTATTGAATTCTCGCTCTTTAATCAAGTTCGTCAAAAATAAACGTGAATGATGCATTAATGGACCAGGTAGGCCCTAGATCCGGCGTCACCGCGTTATAATGTCCCTCTATACGAGTATCTATAGCATTCTTACCTACGGCAAATATTTTTCCGATACCCACGCCGACTGGAACAGTCCAGCGTTGATCGGACGGAGATTCCCAATTAGCAATAACCTCCATATTTGATTGCAGATACCAGCCATCAGGTAGATTATAATTGATAGTAGGTTTAACGATCATCTGACTAACATGATCCCGTTCTGCACTACCAATAACTGACCAGATTTGTTGTGCTTGTAAACCCAGTGTCCAGTATTTTGGTGTCTGATAAACTAGCATAACAGCTGGCCCTATGCTGAACTTGCCACTACCTAGTTCACGGGATGGTTCATCAGTAGGGAAAACAAATGTAGCTCCTAAGCCCAAGGAAAATTCATCGTTAATTCGTGGTGAAAAATAACTGGTAAAGTATGTATCGGCCAAGCCTGCTGCATAGCCATCACTACCTCCATGACCATCACCAGTATAAGGCTGTGGTAGCCCCCTTATCCCAGTTATATCACCAGGTGTGCCCATGATATTTAAAGTAAGCTCGTTAATAATGTTCCAGCCATCAAACCTGATCGGCATAATAGCTCCAAAACTTCCTATGTGCACATCACCATCTGGTGCACCACCATGAAATTTATATTCAATTGGGAGGCTGAAATTAGGGCTTAATGGGTTTTGTGCAGTTCTTTGCCATTGGGCTAAAGAGGGTGTTAGGCCTTCTGCCTGTGCTGGCAGCACAAATAGGCCTATGCAAAAAAGAAAAAAATTACGCATTGAAAACTAGTTTTTTGTAAAGTGACTGTGGGCTAATTCATTAAAAGAATAATCATCACTCACGGGTTCTATCTGGAAAATACGGTTTGGCATTTTGGTATTAAATTTTCTTTCACGATCATTTTGGTCGCGCTCGCGTAAATTAAATGAATTACAATCTGCTATTAGATGTGAGCCGGAGGGGAGTTCTATTGTGTCTTGTACCCATTTGACTGGAAACAATGGGCTAGTGCCGGCAATGGTATTCAGTGGTTTAAAGTTACGATCAAAGATGCGTGTTTCACCTTTACGCGAGTTTGATAGCATATATCCTTTGGAGTGTGGGCGTATATGATGAGCACCGTTCAAGTCCTCTATAACAATATCTAACTCCAGTGTTGCTCGATCAATACGAGCCACTTTACCCTGATAAAACAGGATAGTAAGAATTTTGCTTGCATCGTAAGGGTCAACAATGGCTGAATTCAGGTGGGTAGTCTGTAATCTGCCCGGATAACATAAGGTACGATGATCAAAGTCACGATCAATAGTGCGTTCGGCGCCACCATACTTGGTTGAATAGCCTTGCTCGGTACCAAACCAGGACCAGATGATTTCACCCTGTAAATCAACCTCTAATATGGCATCGATGCCACTGGACGTGATGAGTAAGCCATTTTTTGTGCGTCGCAAAGAGCGTAATTGCGAAAATAAAGGATGCTTGATTACCAGATCAATTTCACCTTGATCATTTAGTCTGAGAATATGCTCATCTCCAGGTGCGCCATCAACACAACAAGGAAGGCCGGTAAGAAAATACAAGCCTTCGCCAGCTACATATTCCATACCAAATGGTTTGGTTGGATAGATTTCATCTAATAAGCGATACTTTCCCATAGGTTCAAGCTGTTCCAGTAACTGGATTTTTCCACCGGGCGAACCGGTAAACACATCATTAGATTTGTCTTTACCTTTGATGATGCGGTTTAAGCGAAATTTCGCATAATCCCAATTAGTTTGTGGGTAGGAAATTAAAAAACGCATAAATGAATTCTCCGGATATTTATATATCTAAAGTTTTACTTGATTAAATAAGTAAAAGGGCCGGTTAAAGGGTAAAGTGTCGTGTCGGTATATACTTCGCGCGAAGTATTACAATGTAAATGATTGTAAACTCAAATTAACCGATAATTATAACGTATATAGCTCTTGCTAAGTTAAATAAATGCAAGGCTTACAAATAGATTAAGTAACCGAGGTACCTCCTATGTTTCCATCTGGGTTTAAGACGATATTGATTATCGCTAGTATGATTTATAACACTTGTCATGCAGCAGAAATACAATACTACCCGCCTGAAATGGCACAGCAGTTACAGGCCGCTGTGATTGCCAAAGGTGAAAGCTACCATCCCCGCACAGCTAATTTTCTGAAAAACGGCCAGCCGGCCTATGTTAATCAACTGATTCTTCAAGATTCACCATATTTAATACAGCATGCGCATAATCCAGTGCACTGGCACCCATGGGGAGAAGCGGCGTTTGCTAAAGCCAGGCGTGAGAATAAACCTGTTTTTCTATCTATTGGGTATTCTACTTGTCACTGGTGTCATGTGATGGAGGAAGAGAGCTTTGATAACCCGGCAATTGCTGCCCTGATAAATCAATACTTTATTGCAATTAAAGTTGATAGAGAGCGCCGGCCCGATATTGATGCTGTTTATATGCAGGCAGTTACTTTTTTAACTGGAAGAGGAGGCTGGCCTATGTCTAGCTTTCTAACTCCTGAGGGAAAAACCTTTTTAGCGGATAGTTATTTTCCTCCGCAGCCATTTAAAAAATTACTGTTGCGCGTTAATGAAGTCTGGCAACAGCAGCAAGCATTAGTTATAAAACGTGCGGATGAAGTCGCAAGTGCTGTTGCCAAGAGTCAACATAGTCAGCAGCATAGCCAAAGTCTGGATCTGGATTTATTGCAGCAAACCGCCAAGCATTTAGTGACTGTGCAGGACCGAAAGTATGGTGGTTTTGGGCAGAAAATGAAATTCCCCAATGAGCCTTTGCTAATGTATTTGCTTGATGCTTATCGACGCTTTGATAATAAACAAGCCTTGGCAGTAGTGGAAACAAGTTTAGCGGCTATGGCGCAAGGAGGTATTTATGATCAGGTGGGTGGAGGTTTTCATCGTTATGCGACCGATAGGCAGTGGCAGGTGCCGCACTTTGAGAAAATGTTATACAACCAGGCGCAATTATCAGTAGCCTATTTATTAGCTTACCAGTTAACAGCTAAAGCAGAGTATGCACGCATTGCTCAGCAAACAATTGATTATGTTTTGCAGGATATGCGTTCTGCAACAGGCGGATTTTATTCGGCAACAGATGCAGATAGTAACGGAGTAGAGGGCGAGTTTTTTGTCTGGACTCCAGCGCAGATAAAAAATGCGTTAGCACCAAAACTTGCTCAGCGAGCGATCGATTTATACGCGGTAACGACACAAGGTAATTTTGAAGGGCATAATATTTTACATTTGCCCGTTAGCCTGGGAAACTATGCAAAACAGCATGGGATTGCATTACCTTTATTACTGCTTGAAATTGAGCAAATCAGACATGGCTTAAAACAAAAACGGCGAAAACGTATAGCACCATTGCGTGATGATAAGATAGTCACGGCATGGAATGCCATGATGATTGAAAGCCTGGTACTTGCAGCGGAAGTACTGCAACAACCTGATTATCTCTATGCAGCAGAAGAAACAGCCAACTGGTTATGGCAAACTAATAGACAAGAGTCAGGTGAACTTTGGCGTATTCATTGGCAAGGTAGCTCTTCGGTTAGTGGGAACCAGCAGGACTATGCATATTTTGCCAGTGCTTTAATTAAACTTTATGATCAAACTGGCGATCAGCAGTGGCTAGACAAAGCTAAGCAACTGGCTAATATCATGATAAAGCAGTTTTGGGATAACGCGGATGACGGTTTTTTTATGAATAGTGTGGCTGAAACCCAATACATGATGGTGCGTCCTAAAGATATTAAAGATAACGCCTTGCCATCTGCAAATGCCGTTGCAGTGAATGTCTTAGCGCAATTATCTATACGTACAGAAAATTTAGAGTACTCTAACAAAGCAGCTGCCGCTCTTTCTGCCTTTTCTGCAAATATCAAAAAACAGCCAACTAGTTATACCCGGTTACTCTCCGCCGCTGCTCTTTTGAATAATGGGCAGCTTGGTAGTGTTCAATATGCGGCTAAAGGTGCTGTGACTATACGAGGTAAACGCACGGCAGATGATCAATTGTACGTGACTATAAAGATAAAACCAGGCTGGCATATTAATGCGCATAAGCCCCTCCAAGATTATCTTATCCCCACTAAAATAAGCTTGTCTAATAATGAGTTAAGTCGAATTATTTATCCACCCGCAATCCTTAAAAAACTAGGTTTTGGTCAACAAAAACTGGCCTTATATGAGAACCAGTCGACTGTACAAGCGGCACTCTCGGGGTCGCTTAAGGATAAGCCAGTTATTGATATTCAAGTGCAGTTACAAGCCTGTAATGATAAACATTGTCTGGCGCCGGAAATATTAAAACTTCAGGTCCTCAGGTTGATTAGATGACTCTTTTTGCCTTTATCATGCAGAGCCTTAAAGCTTGAATAACTCATGGTGTTGATTAATAAGGCTGTTTTGCACAATAAGCCTTAAACATTATAATTCAACAACTTAATGCGTCACTGGTAGCGGCATTAGGGGCAGGGTTGTTGGTTTTGAAAATAAAACCAAACCTTAGCCAACTTACAGGATCATCAACAACTCCGACCCCTTGTTAACCCTTTGTTACAAAATATTTTTATATTAAAAATTGTGTTATATTTAGCTTTCAAAAATTCACCTCATCAAATATAGCGTTATGAAGCCCCATTCCGTATATAAACAGCACCCTGCTGTTGCAATATTCATTCAAATTTTCACTCTGTTGCTATTATCGGCATGGATGTCCGTAGCACATGCCCGCGCCATGGAAGTGACCATCAGCGCCACTCCTGATCCTGCAGTGGCGGGTGAAGAACTGATTTACACGGTTGCCTATAAGAATATCACGGGCAATGCCTGTCCCAAGGCTAAGCTTCATTTGACACTACCACAGCATGTCGGGTCGGCTTCAGGAACAACTAAATCCTGGGACCTGAGAACCTTGCCAGGTGGCAGGCATGGGTCGAGACAGGTAAGAGTCAAAGTCGACAGCCCCTTAGCCCCGAATACCGAATTGAAAACCACGGCAAGTGTGACATCTACCGGTGCCGTCACATGTGAGACCACAGTAACCGATTCAACCAATGTCAGGCCCGCGCTGCAGGTGATCAAAACTTCCTCGGTCGGCATGGTGGATGTGGGTGACCCACTGACTTATACGCTGCATTATGATAACGCGGGTAAGGGCAATGCAAGCAATGTCATACTGCAAGACACCTTGCCAGGCGATGCCAGCTTTGCATCGGCCACAGGTAACCCCTCTGTATCCGGCAATAACATCACCTGGAACCTGGGTACGGTCATTGCGGGCGCGCAGGGCTCTGTTACTCTGACCGTGGATGTAGACAGGCCGCCAGCCAACGGCGTACTCACTAATACCGGCACCATCGACAGTACGGAAACTGATCCGTCACCATTTAGTCTGGACGTAAACGTGCATAGCGAGCCGGTGTTAACGCTGACCAAAACAGCATCGCAAGACCCGGTAAGCCCTGGTGATCATCTGCTTTATAATCTGCATTATGAAAATACGGGTACAGCCGAAGCAAGCAACCTGGTCTTGCAAGATATGTTGCCCATCGGCGTTACTTTTGATTCAGCCTCCAACGGCGGCTCTCTGAGCGGCAATATTGTAAGCTGGAATCTTGCTGATCTACCGCCGAATCATTCGGGAGACCTGATCCTGGCTGTTATTGTAGACAGCACAGTAGTCAATGGGCATATCCTTGAGAATGCAGCCACCCTGGACAGCGATGAGACTCACCCCATCATTGCTCAAGAAGATATAACAGTTCTGGCCGAACCAGCATTTGAAATAACTAAAACAGCTTCAAAAAAACCTGTTAATCCCGGTGATGAACTGATCTACACCATTAATTATAGAAATATAGGTAGCGGCCAGGGTACGGGTATCATCATTGAAGACAATCTGCCCCCGGGTGTTACTTTCAAATCCGCTTCCAGTAGTGGCAGCGAGTCGGGCGGAAAAGTCACCTGGAATCTGGCGGCATTATCGGCTGGAGCAAGTGGCTCGGTGACTGTCACAGTGACTGTAAATAGTCCATTGGCCAACGGCACGATACTCTTGAATACGGTCAGTATCGTGAGTACTGAGACCGCACCACATAAGGTAACTGATGTTATTGATGTGATCGTACACAGCGAACCAGTGCTAAAACTAAGGAATAAGCACGAAACAACTTCCCGATATTAATTATTCTTGAGCTGAAGTTTCCCAATAATTATTTATGGTAAAATTGAAACTATGCTACAACTATATGAAAAAAATAGTCTTTTCATTCGTTTCAAATGCTATTGCCTAAGGGGAATTAAGTAGGGGTTTGCTATAAACATCATCAGTGTTCCCCTATCTGATTCACCCTCGGAACTAATTTAGCAACAAGCGCATTGATAAAGCTACTCAGCGACTTTCCTGTCATTATTGCGTTTTGAACAGCCCGAATAGTATATGAGCTTATACGTGCGATTCTTTCATTAAAAAATAATGGATTCACAAATCCTCCCCTTTTTTTAGCTGCTTGCTGCCTTTTCTCAAGATCTTCGGTGTACTTTTTATCAGAAGGGTGAATCAACTCTGGATCTTGTATTTTAGAAAGCTCTTCGACCGTGCGTAATAAGTTGTAGCTCATTGCTGTCAGCCGCATCTGGTTCTTGAGTGAGTTATTATCAGAAGACCATGCTTTTGT
>NZ_BDMN01000071.1 GCF_002189065.1 Bathymodiolus platifrons methanotrophic gill symbiont | reverse complement strand
GGTCTTTTTTTTCGACCGCCTCCAGGTTGTCTGATTCCTGTTATATCCAGTTCTAATTCGGTGAGTTCTTTTTTTCCTTGGCGGATAGTTTTTGGGTCACACTCTAATAAAGCTGAAATATAGTTAACGCCACCATGAGATAATTTTTCACTTTCAATGGCGGCATACCGTCGCTTATTTTTTTCACAAAGTGAGTCATAAAATTTCTTCATCGACTTTTCGATATTTTTTTTATAAGGAAATGACATAAGACAACCACTGAGTAATAAATTAAGATAACCTTAATTTAGGGGAGATATTTCATTATTCAAGCTTGGCTGCTTCAGGAAGTTATTTCGTGCACATTCCTAAGCAAAACCAGCTCAAAGGATCCCGTTAATGCAGGCGATGAACTGGTTTACACCATCACTTACGAAAATGTAGGTACTGGCGTTGCCAGCAACGTCACCCTAGAAGACGACCTACCGAAAGGTGTCGCCTTCAAATCTGCTTCTAATATCGGAAGCCATGTGAATGGAAAAGTCACCTGGAATCTGGCGGATATATCGGCTGGAACCAATGGCTCGGTAACCGTAACAGTCGATGTAAACAGCCCTCTGAAAAATGGCACTGTATTGCATAATGTCACGACCATTGACAGTGCCGAGATACCGCATTTGTCGGATTTTGACGATGTCATTGTCAGCAGTACTGCAGCCCTGAAATTAACCAAGACGGCCTCCAAAACTGTCGTCAATCCTGGCGACGAACTAGTCTACACTATCGCCTACGAAAATGTGGGCAGTGATTCAGCTACCAATGTGATACTACAGGACCTATTACCCGCTGATGTTACCTTTAAATCTGCCTCCAATGGTGGTAGTGATCCGACTGCTAGAGTAGTCATCTGGTATCTAGGCTCAGTTGCCGCAGGAGCTAAGGGCTCTGTCACCCTGACGGTAACCGTCAATAAACCACTGGCAAATGGTATTGTACTTAGTAATGTCGCTAGCATAATCAGCACCGAAACCCCACATGCGGTTAAGGATGAGGTTCAAGTACCTGTATTGAGCGAACCGGTGCTAGAAATGAATAAGACCGCCTCAAAAACTCTGGTTAAGCCCGGCGATGTAGTGCTGTACACAATTGAATATAAAAATGTAGGAACCGGTGATGCTACCGGTGTGATCATCTCGGATATTCTGCCAGGGGACGTTACATTTGATTATGCAACACATGGCGGTACCCTATCCGGAGGTGTCGTGACTTGGCCACCGATCACGGTACTAGCGGGGGCACCACCAAAGAGTGTGACCGTTGCAGTGTTTGTCAACAGCCCGCTGGCCGATGGTACGATACTACATAATCCAGCCAGCATGACCAGCAATGAAACGGCACCGCTGTCATCCGCTTAAAATCAGGGAAACGGAGCCTAAGCGGAGTGATGATTTTTAGTCCCTGGTAGGCGACAGGGCAATTCGCTGATCCGAAGTGCGCTAGTAGCGCGCGAGGGAGGCAAGAATTGCATTCCGAATAGCCGTCCAGCCATTTGAGGTAGTCTTAACGGAGCAGGGTTTTGTGCGTAGTTGAGACGGACGCAGGGCGACCAGGGCATCTCCCATTCGC
>NZ_BDMN01000070.1 GCF_002189065.1 Bathymodiolus platifrons methanotrophic gill symbiont | reverse complement strand
CGCTTAAAATCAGGGAAACGGAGCCTAAGCGGAGTGATGATTTTTAGTCCCTGGTAGGCGACAGGGCAATTCGCTGATCCGAAGTGCGCTAGTAGCGCGCGAGGGAGGCAAGAATTGCATTCCGAATAGCCGTCCAGCCATTTGAGGTAGTCTTAACGGAGCAGGGTTTTGTGCGTAGTTGAGACGGACGCAGGGCGACCAGGGCATCTCCCATTCGCTGCGTAGGCGAATGAATGTTGGTGACAGGAGTCCCAGAATGTTGTGAGGTAGCATGGCGCGCCTGTTCAGTCGATATCACCGTGCTTAGTAAGCCGCGCTGGAACTGAACAAGACCGCCTCCAAAACGCAGGTTAGCCCTGGTGAGGAACTGACCTACACTATCGAGTACAAAAATGTAGGGACCGATGTGGCCAATGGTGTAACAATCGAAGACTACTTGCCGGGTGATGTTACATTTATCTCGGCTTCCATAAATGGCACAGAATCTAGTAATGTCGTAAGCTGGGATCTTGGCTCAATACCTTCTGGAGCTTCGGGGGCGGTATTTTTATCCGTCAAGGTCAACAGCCCGCTGAGCGATGGCACAATCCTGCATAACCCGGCTGCGCTACCTCATGTCAGTCCTGGTGATGAACTGACCTACACTATCGAATACAAAAACAGCGGCACAGATCAAGCCACCGGGGTAACACTGGAAGACCACATTCCCGGAGGCGTGGCATTTGTTTCGGCCACGGGTGGCGGCACCTTATCCAATGGCATCGTAAGCTGGGCTATTGGTATAATGCCGGCTGGCGCTCCTGCAGGCTCTGTGACCATCAAGGTTAAAATTAATGACCCCTTACCTAACGGTACCGTGATACACAACCCAGCCAGTATGAACAGCACTGAGACAGGGTCGATTACATCACAGGCGGATGTGAGCGTCATCAGCGCACCGGTATTGGAACTGACCAAGACAGCCTCCAAAACCCCGGTATTAGCCGGCGATACCCTGATTTATACCTTAGATTATAAAAATGTGGGTACCGATGAGGCTACCGGTGTAAGACTTGAAGACCAGCTACCGGGAGACGTTAGCTTTGTTTCGGCATCTGGCGGTGGCACCTTGTCTGGCAGCGTCGTAAGCTGGGATCTAGGCTCAATCTCTCCGGGAGGAACACCAGGTTCGGTATTTGTTACCGTCAAAGTTAATAGCCCGCTGGAAAATGGCAAGGTACTGCAGAATCTAGCCAGCATTACCAGTACTGAACATGCGAAAGCATCGTCTTCAGTCGATGTTAAAGTGGATAGTGCACCAGTGCTGGAGTTAAATAAGACAGCCTCGAAAACGCATGTAGATCCGGGCGACACTCTAACCTACACACTCGACTACAAAAATACCGGTAACGATCAAGCGACTAGTGTAAAACTTGAAGATCATTTGCCAAGTGACGTTACGTTTATCTCGGCATCACCTGGCAGTACTGTATCCGGCAATGTCGTAAGCTGGGACCTTGGAGATCTGCCTGGGGGAGGAACGTCGGGGTCAGTATTTGTAACCGTGCAAGTTAACAGCCCGTTGACAGATGGTAAGATCCTGCATAACCTGGCCAGCATAGCCAGCGCTACAGTTCAGCCTGTGTTGTCTTCAGTTGATGTGACTGTCTATAGTCAGCCAGTGCTGGAATTGATCAAGACTGCAGCGCAGTCTCATGTCAATCCCGGGGATATCTTGTTATACACGCTCGAATACAAAAATACCGGTACTGGCCAAGCTACCGGGGTTACACTTGAAGACCACCTTCCTGGCAATGTGACCTTTGTCTCGGCTACAGGAGGTGGAACAGCATCCGGAAGTATCGTAAGCTGGAATATTGGTGCAATGCAGGCTGGGGCTGCACCTGGATCCGTGACTCTCAAGGTTCGAATTAATGCCCCCTTAGCTAATGGTATTATTCTTCACAACTCGGCCAGTTTAGACAGCAATGAAACAGTGCCGATTACATCTCAAACGGATGTGACCGTAGACAGCGCAGCGGTATTAAAGCTGACTAAGACAGCCTCTCAAGACCGGGTATTGCCAGGCGATACTCTGATCTATACGTTTGACTATAAGAACAGTGGTACGGATCAGGCTAGCAGCGTAAAACTCGAAGATCATCTGCCTAAAGGTGTCACGTTTATTTCCGCTTCTGGAGGTGGAACAGAATCCGGCGGTATTGTGTCCTGGAATCTGAACCCGATCCCGGTAGGTCAAGCGGGATCACAGACTGTCACAGTCAAAGTTAACAGTCCACTCAATACTGGTACCATCCTTCAAAATCCAGCCAGCCTCGACAGTGCTCAATCACAACCAACGAAGGCCATGACTACTGTGACTGTGGAAAGCACGCCGGTGCTAGAGCTAACCAAGACAGCTTCGGCAGATCTGGCGGCTCCAGGAGATACCCTGATCTATACACTGAACTATAGTAATGTGGGTAATGATCAAGCTACCGGGGTAACACTAGAAGACCATTTACCTACGAATGTTAGCTTCGTATCAGCGAGTGATGGTGGTACCGAATCCGGTGGTATCGTAAGCTGGGATCTGGGCTCGATTCCCGCAGGAACATCCAGATCGGTCACTTTAACCGTTTTAGTTGATAGCTCTCTGAATAATGGTATCGTACTGCAAAATTCTGCGTCCATCATCAGTAAGGAGACTCATTCATCTTCCGCATCTACTGATATCACTGTAGGTACCGGGCCGGCGCTCGAATTAACCAAGACTGCATCGAGTGATCCTGTAGAGCCTGGCGACACGCTGGTTTATACGATCGAATATAAAAATGTGGGCAACAGCCCCGCAAACAGCGTAGTACTTGAAGATGATCTACCGCCCGGTGTCAGCGTCATTTCCTCTACTCAGGGTGGTGTGGATTCCGGTGGTAAGGTTATATGGAGCCTGGGATCACTGCCTGCCGGTGCATCAGGAACAGTCGCCATCAATGTTGCAATTAATACCTCGGTGGCTGACGGCACGATATTGCATAATGCGGCCACAATTGATAGTAATGAAACTCATCCGGTATCAACACAACAGAGTGTAACGGTTCTCGGTAGCCGTAGGATCCCTTCAACTAGTACTCCGATACCCACGTTGAGCACCTGGATGAAACTGATGCTGTCACTTCTGCTATTTGCTGTTGCTAGTTATTTCATTACTTGGCGAAAAGTTTAAATCGCAATAAACTGGCTCTATCGATACATATGTCAAGGAATAGGGGACAGACCTAGGCTGTCGAAAAGTGACTTTTAGGCCGCCTTAGACTTCCCCATGTATCGGCTATCAGCGGCATTGAAAAATGCATGCGGTTTTTTTGCACTGTGTAAGAAATATATTGTTTCTCCCATGCTTCTATATCAGTCTGGGATGCTTTGCGTAACGCTTGTGTTACGGTGGTATCCGTCAACTTTCCACAGAGCGCTGGAATGAGAAGCGCTGTGCGATTCATATCTGCCTGTGGACTTCGCTCAATAATATGCTTAAAGTTTCCAAAAAGCGATTCGATAATATCACTGCTTACCAGCAAAGGTAGAGAAGTCAGCTTCTTCTGAAGAGTAAAATGCTTCTTTAACCAAGTTTGTAAGCACTTTTTTACTTTTGAGTTTCTGGGTAGCTTTCTTGAGAGCTCAAAGCATTGTTTATAAGTGGTTTTATCAAGTCCGTTATTTTTAAGAATTTCCATGACCTGCGAAATGATTTTTGTCGTGGATGCAAGCCGCACAATAAATTCTCTTGATTGACGGAAGTGAGGGAATGCCTTGTGTAGCTTAGCCAGTTGGCTATCTTCTTCAGCATGACTTTGACAGCAAAGACATTTAACATCTTTTCAGCCCATTGTCCTAGCTTACCAATACTTTGAAATCGTCCTTTGCTACGCACAATGGCGGCATAAGAAAGGCAAGTTCTGTTTGACACAAACATTTCGCACCATGACTAACTAATGCGGTGAAGCGTTTATAAATGTCCAGTTTCTCAAGCTGGGCTTTGAGCGCGGTCGCTATCGTATGACCTATATCATCAATATTGGGCACTGGTTGTTCTTGTTGATCTGACCATAGTCGAATAGAAGAGTCTTGATTCCTGCTATGAACTAAATTTAATACGCAATACTATCTGTTACTTCTCAAATGAGATGTTTTTAGCTCTGGTATAATCCTAGAAAAATTAGTTGCCCACGGTTTCTAGCACATGCTTTTGATTACACAGCACTTTAAAAAATGCCCGCTTAACCTATATGGGTGAAGCTAAGATTTTTTTAAAGCACTGTGAAAGCAAAACCTTGCACTATAAATTCGCGTTTAACTGATTTTTCTAGGATAATTGACCAATTTAATAATCGGTAATATAACTATGACCAGCGCCAGTTTTTCTTCTCTTCCCATTTCCAGTGCGCAAATTGCTAATCTGGATTCGCTAGGTTATAAACAGATGACGGCTATACAAGCGCAGGGCTTGCCGTATGTTTTGCAAGGTAAGGACCTGATCGCTAAAGCCAAAACTGGCAGTGGCAAAACAGCGACCTTTGGTATAGGTCTTTTACAGAAAATTAATCCGCGATTTTTTGGTGTTCAGGCCCTGGTTTTATGTCCTACACGAGAGCTGGCTGATCAAGTGGGTAAAGAGCTGCGCAAACTGGCTCGAAACACGCCCAATATCAAGTTGGTGCTGCTTTGTGGTGGTAAACCCTTTGGAGCTCAGAAAGGCTCGCTTGAGCATGGTGCGCATATTGTCGTTGGTACGCCGGGACGTATTGAAGATCATCTAAATAGAGGAACTTTAGTACTAGCGGGGTTACACACATTGGTGTTAGATGAGGCTGACAGGATGCTGGATATGGGTTTCTTTGATGTTATCAATGAGATTATTGAACAAACGCCTAGTAAGCGTCAGACCTTGTTGTTTTCAGCAACCTACCCGAGCACAATTAAAAAAATGTGTGCCTCTATCCTGAATGATCCAGTAACAATTTCTGTTGAGTCAGAACACACTGAAAGCGTCATAGAACAAACTTTTTACCCAGTCAAAAGTCAGCAGCGTAATAAGGCATTATTAGCTTTGTTTGAGCATTACCAGCCCGAAACAACAGTAGTGTTCTGTCATACTAAAATACAATGCGATGAAGTTGCTCGATATCTGCATAACCATCAGATAGAAGCCTTGGCTATTCATGGTGACCTGGAGCAACGTGAGCGCGATCAGGTGCTGGTACGATTTGCTAATCATAGCTGTTCGGTATTAGTTGCAACTGATGTCGCAGCTCGTGGACTGGATATTAAATCATTACAGGCAGTTATTAACTTTGAATTACCACGTGATCCTGATATTTATGTACACCGCATTGGTCGTACTGGCAGAGCAGGGGAAAAGGGCATTGCGTTGAGTCTATATACGGAGCAAGAGCACCTTCGTGTTCGAGCAATTGAAGACTACCAGAACAAGCCTTGTCAAAGCGTTGACTTGGATACATTAAAAACTAGCCCGGGTTTTAGCTTACAGTCGCCTATGGTGACTTTACAGCTTGATGCGGGACGAAAAAATAAAATTCGGCCTGGTGATCTCTTGGGGGCGCTAACCGGCGATGCAGGGCTGTCTGGGTCACAGATTGGTAAAGTTGATATATTTGATATCTCGAGCTATGTAGCGATAGAGCGCTCTGCTTCTCGTAAGGCGCTAAATTATTTTGCCAATGGTAAGGTAAAAGGACGCAGTGTCCGTGCCCGTATGGTGGTTGATAGTATTTAGTGCGTGTGCTGTATTTCAAGCTGAAAACAGTTTTTTTGAATGCCAGTAATCAAAGCTATGCCCATAGATTTTGATTTTTGATTCATTCTTGTCGAGAAAGTTAATAATAAATGAATTTACAGGTGCTTAGTAGGTGAACGGTAAGAAATCCAGACTTGAGTATATTGATGCTCTGAGGGGCGTGGCAATAATTGGGGTGATGGTTTACCATTATTTACCTCGCTTTGAGCTAACTTATCAGCTTGATTTTGCAATGATTACTCAATATACAGAGTATGGGAAATATGGGGTGCATCTTTTTTTTATTATCAGTGGCTATGTAATATATATGACTGTTGCGCGTACTAGCTCCCCAATGCAATTCATATTTGCGCGCTTTTCAAGGTTATATCCTGCTTTTTGGGTTTCAGTAACATTATCATACTCCCTGATTGTTTTATACGGCGATCCAGTAGTGCGTGTTTTACCTGATATGTATGTATATCAGGCGAATTTGACCATGCTCCAAAGATTCATTTTATACCCATCTATCGATGGAGTATATTGGACACTTACGTTTGAATTAGTGTTCTACTTCTATATGGGGGTTTTTATGTTGTTTGGTCTTCAGAGGAATAGCTTTCGATATTCTTTTGTTTGGCTTGTCTGTACTATCGGTGTTACTTGTTTGGCTATAGTTACTGATACTGAACTTAGTGAGCGATTGAAGGGGTTGTTTATTCTAGAGCTGAAGTTTCCCAATAATTATTTATGGTAAAATTGAAACTATGCTACAACTATATGAAAAAAATAGTCTTTTCATTCGTTTCAAATGCTATTGCCTAAGGGGAATTAAGTAGGGGTTTGCTATAAACATGGCAAAACCACCTAAAATAAACCTCGATACACCAGCATTGTGTATTTCAGCTACTCAATAATTGGGAAACTTCAGTTCTAGAGTTCAATAGCTTTTTTCTTACTGGCGTAGCGATTTATAATTTCCATAAAGACCACATTAAAAAAACGCTTATTATTTTAGTATTATCATTAATTCAGCAAATAGTTATATCAGGGTTTGAGCTAGCTGCAGTATATGTATTTGTGATAGCGCTATTTTTTGTTTTTTCAAATTTAGACAATATTGTAACCACTGTTTTGTCGTCAGTAGGAAAAATATCCTATTCCTTATATCTTTTGCATGCAATACCTGGGTATATATTAATTACTAGGTTATATGGTGCCGGTTTTCAGGTTTTGCCAAATGTTTTAATTACAATCTGTGCTGTAATTATAGTTTCATATTTTATGTGGTACTTTGTCGAGATTCCATCGCAATCTTTTTTACGTGACCGGTTTGAGTGGGGGCATAAAAAGAGGGTAGTCTAAGTTGCTCTACACTCTAATAGCTGTAGTGAAAAAATGAATTGGGAAAGTATTTACTGGATTTAATCATCTTCTGCATGTCGATAATGTAATGCTGATACCTGTTCAGAAAGAAAGCCCATTAAAAAGGTGATGACTGAGGTATTGAGTAATAGTGCGCTCATGTTTGTGAACCGGTTTTCTGTAATATAAGTATAACCATAATAACCGATGCCAAGAGTAAACAGGGTCATGCTGACCGGCAGGAATAGACGCATAGGTGAAAATAATGAACCGATACGCAGGATAATAATAAAGAAACGGGCACCATCTCTAACTATACGTATATGACTTTTACCCTGGCGTTGGCCGGCATGGATGGGCACATAAGCAACTGGGAAGCCAGAACGGAAAAAGGCCATGGTACTGGTGGTTGGGTAAGAAAATCCGTTGGGTAACAGGTATAAGAATTTTTAAATTTTTCTGTTCTAACGGCTCGGAATCCTGATGTTAAATCATCAATCTTGTGCCCTGTCATGATTGTTGCGAAACGATTATAAAAAGCATTACCGACACGCCTTAATAGTGAAGCCTGAGGCTTTGCATTTCTGGCGCCCACGACCATATCATAGCCTTCTTCCATTTTTTGCAGAAACATCGGGATATCGACTGGATTATGTTGGCCATCGCCATCCATAAAGATGGTAATATCGCCTGACGAATTTCTAGCGCCAGTTTTAATCGCTGCCCCATTACCTTGACTATAAGGGGGGCTAATGACTTTTGCTCCTGCTTGTTCAGCTAGTTCAGCGGTATTATCGGTAGAACCATCATTGATAACTAACTGAAGTTTCCTAGTTTTTAAAGCATAAGCATATTAGTTAGTGCTTATTTTTAATAAATATTAGCATTCCCTAATAACACTGGCATTCCGTTTGCTAAAACCCTTGAATTTACTTAAAAAACAACAGGTTAATGATGAATGAGACCTGTTTTTACTGTATAATAAAAGATGTTAACTCATTGATTATACAAACAAAACGGCCTCATTCATGTTCATTTTACGCGATATTTTACTCCCGCTTCAAGATCATTTTTCCGAAACCACTTTAGG
>NZ_BDMN01000069.1 GCF_002189065.1 Bathymodiolus platifrons methanotrophic gill symbiont | reverse complement strand
ATTCTGCAGGAGACTAAAAACCACAAAAATAAGGCTAAAACTCTGTCAAGAACTTTTTTAATTATTTACGCTGAGTAGTTATATTAAAAGTTAATTTATTACTTTCTTGGTAATGGTTTTACGATGGGTTCAAATGGCTTATTGGGAGGTAAAGGTCTTGCAATGGGGTTGACCGGTCTTACAGGGTAATAATAGGGGCGTTGATTGCCTATTTGTTCTGCCTGTTGCGCATTTTGTAATGCTTGTGCTTTACTGGCTCTGGCATTTTGATAGGCTGCATCAGCATTTTCTTCCTGCGCTCGAATCAAGCGCTCCTTGTCATCTGCTGCTTTTTTAATTTTCTTTTGCTCAGCTTGAATGGCGATATCTTTATTGAGCTTTTCTACTGCGGCATTTTGTTCTGTTTCACTAATGTCTTTTTCAGGGATAAATTTCTCGCCAGATTTTTTGCAGGGAAATTGTTGATAACTTGTATTACCATTTTCTTCGCATTTATAAATTTCTGCATAAACAGGCGCAATAGCAAGGGACAGGATGAGCGTAGTGAATATTTTCATGGTTAGTACTCTCTGTGTACAATAACCTGCTGTTATTGATTGTGAATGGTGGTCATAAATGAGCAAACTGTCATTGTGTTTACTGTTGTTCTAATTATATGCTTATTAGTTATTTAAGCTAATGCTATTTTCTATACAGAAATATTTTATTTTTTACATATCCTGATCCAAAATTCACCATGATGTTTCAGGATTATACAAAACAAACAAAAAAGAAGCATGAATAAGCAAACGTCTATATTTTCAACACACAAAATTTGTGTCGCCCCGATGCTGGACTGGTCGGATAGGCACTGTCGTTACTTTCATCGCTTAATTTCTCGTCATGCTGTTTTATATACTGAAATGGTAACAACGGGTGCTTTGTTGAATGGAGATGTAGATCGTCATCTTGGCTTTGCTCCGCAGGAGCATCCTGTTGCATTACAGTTAGGTGGGAGTTCGATTCAGGATTTAGCTATATGTAGCAAAATGGCGCAGGATTATGGGTATGATGAGGTTAATTTAAATGTCGGATGTCCTAGTGATCGTGTGCAAAATGGACGTTTTGGGGCCTGTTTAATGGCAGAGCCTGATCTGGTGGCGGAGTGTGTGTCTGCTATGCAGCAAGCTGTTACAATTCCTGTTACTGTGAAGTCTCGTATTGGGATAGACGATAAAGATTCGTATCAGGAGTTAGCCTGTTTTATCAAAAAAGTTGCACAGGGAGGTTGTACTACCTTTATTATACATGCGCGCAAAGCGTGGTTATCTGGGTTGTCACCAAAACAGAACCGGGAAGTGCCGCCGTTGCGTTATGATGTAGTGCGGCAAATTAAACAGGACTTTCCTGAGTTAGAAATTATTATTAATGGTGGGATTACCAGTCTGGAACAGTCGGTTGAATTATTATCGAATGTCGATGGGGTCATGATTGGGCGTGAAGCGTATCATAATCCCTATATATTGGCTGGAGTGGATAGCATGATTTACCAGCAGGCCGGTGAATCAATTGTGCGGCACGAGGTAGCAAGGGCAATGCTACCTTATATACAGCAGCAATTAGCAACGGGGGTTAGGTTGCATAGTATAACGCGGCATATGTTAGGCTTATTCCATGGTATTAAAGGAGCAAGGGCGTGGCGACGACATCTAAGTGAGCAGGGGCCTAAAGCCGGGGCTGATGAGGGTGTTGTTTTGCAAGCGTTAGAATTAGTGCAAGTATGATGTATACTATCAGGCTATTAAATTTTAGAGGCAGATGATGGAAGAATATTTCAGCAAAATTATTGAGGAAATTGGTGAGGATGTAACGCGGGAGGGGTTAGTTGATACTCCTAAGCGAGCAGCTAAAGCTTTTAAGTTTTTAAATAATGGCTATGAGAAAAACCTGGAAGAAGTATTGAATGGCGCGATATTTGAAGCCGATACTGAAGATATGGTGATTGTCAAAGATATTGAACTGTATTCTTTATGTGAGCATCATTTATTGCCCTTCGTAGGGAAATGTCATATTGCTTATTTACCGCAAGGACATGTTTTAGGCCTGTCTAAGCTAGCTAGAATTGTTGATATGTATGCCCGACGTTTGCAAATTCAGGAAAGATTGACTAAACAAATTGCTGATGCAGTGAATGAGGCGGTTAATGCCAAAGGTGTTGCGGTGGTTATTGAGGCTAAGCATATGTGTATGATGATGCGTGGCGTAGAAAAACAGAATTCAGTGATGACTACATCAGTGATGACTGGGATTTTTCGTGATGAAATGAGTACTAGAGCTGAATTTTTAAGTTTAATTAATCGCTAATCAGGATGGTGGCGAGTGGTGAATAAAAAAAAGGGTATTTTAATTGTTAATTTAGGTTCGCCGCAGCAATTGACGGTAAGGTCTATTCGGCGTTTTTTGCGCCAGTTTTTGAGTGACTCGCGGGTTGTGAATTTGCCGCGTTCGCTTTGGTGGTTTATTTTAAATTTCCTGGTATTGCCATTTCGGCCACGTAAATCATTAAAAGCTTATGCTAAGGTGTGGACTGACAGAGGCTCGCCTTTGATTTATTTAACACAGGACCTGACTGATAGACTCGCTAGACATTATCAACCAGAGCCTCATGTGTTAGTAGCAATGGCAATGAGTTATGGGAAGCCATCGCTGACTGCGCAATTACGTAAATTACGTAAAGCAAAGTGTGAGCAAATTACTATTGTTCCTTTGTATCCGCAATATTCATCAACCACGACTGCTAGTGTATTTGATGCTGTAACAACTGAGCTAATGCAGTGGCGGTATATTCCGGAATTAAATTTTATCAGTGATTATCACCAGCACCCTTTATATATCAGTGCGATTACGGATTCAGTGCAATACGCATGGGCAGAGCAGGGGCAAGGTGAGTTATTAGTGATGTCATTTCATGGTTTGCCAGATCTGCTGACTAAAAAAGGTGACCCTTATTATTATCAATGTCTTAAAACAGCAGAGCTAATTGCGGATCAGCTAAAGCTTAAAGAGGATAAATGGCGAGTTGTATTTCAGTCACGCTTTGGTAAAGCGAAATGGTTGCAGCCTTATTGCATAGAAACCTTAATGGCATTGCCGGAGGAAGGTTTTAAAAGTATCGATATTATTTGTCCTGGCTTTGCGATAGATTGCCTGGAAACTCTGGAAGAGATTAATATGGCTAATAAGGATATTTTTATCAAAGCAGGTGGGGAGAAATATCAGTATATTCCTGCCTTAAATGATTCTGATGCAAATGTTAAACTTATGCTGGATTTAATTGCTAGTCGAGGCAGTTAACGCTTGTGCTTTTTCGTATTTCTAAAGTCGCATGCGAGCTACGGTTAGTAGAGGTGTTGTTGTTGTTGTCGTTTGTCCCCGTTAGGATGCGCAATGTGCAGAAGCCTGGTTGTGATTGCTTAGCTTTTCAGTAAAAGGCTTCGTGAGTGATGATGCACTTTGATTGAGCTTATCTAAGAAAATAATAAAGTGAAAAAATAATATGACTTTACTCAAAGCGTGGAATGAACAGTGGCCTGATATTCGTGTTAGCAAGCCAGGAGAAACAAATGCAGGCGTGCTTGATGCGAATGCATTTGAAAGCATAGAAGTTGATCATGTATTTGATACGATCAACAATGCACAAACGACTCTGGGACAAGCAGTTTTATATCGTTCATTAGCTGAGCCGCTAGCTGATGTGCAGGCTATTGTTGATAAACAGGATGCGGTCAAAGAATTACAGGCAAACCCTGAGTTAAAAAATGCTTTAGAGCAACTGCTGGCTAATGCGTTAAAAGATGAAAAGTACTTTTATCAGTTATTATTTGCTAAATTTCTGGGGTCAACAGGGACGGCGCGGGAAGATGCTGAAATCGAGGGGTATGGTTATACGCAATATCGTCGTGGAACTCGATTTATAATGAATTTTGTAGGAGGCGTATCGCAGCTTGATAAGCCTAAAAGTAGTTATCTCGGCTCGATTTTTAATAATCTGAAAGAATGTACTAAAACACGTAGCTTTTCACTTATGTCTGGGCCTGTGTACATTAGGGGAAATGGAATACAGAGTAAAATTGATCGAAAAGGTTTTAGCCCGGCGATTATTTTTAAGCCATCTATTTTTAAACCCCTGTTAATCTCAATGGTTTTTGTGGCTTTGGTCTTGGTCAATTTGTTTGTGCCGATTGGGTTATTGAGCTTTTCTCCGATGTTTGCAATTTTCCTTGTACCGTTGATGCTGGCTTATTTTCCGGTTATTGGAGGTTTTGATAGGGATAGTTGTATTAAGCCTTTACGGGAGGAATACAGGAAATCACATGAGTTAGGAGTGGCTTTGGATGCTTTAGGCCAATTGGATGAGCTATTGTCGCTGGTAAAATATACTGAAGCGAATGCTGCGTCATTAGTCCTGCCTGAGTTACTTGAGGCTGAGCACCATAAGATCAGTTTAAAAAATGCAAAAAATCCGGTGTTAAGTAAGGCGGATTCTGCCTATATCGGCAATGATTTTGAATTGGATCAGGAAAAGCTAGTGCTTATTACCGGGCCAAATAGTGGCGGTAAAACTGCCTTTTGTAAAACGCTGACTCAGATACAGTTATTGGCGCAGATTGGGAGCTATGTGCCTGCGGATTTTGCTCGTTTGACAGTGGCCGATAAAATTTTCTACCAGGCTCCGGAAGTGAGTCAGTTAGATGATGGTGAAGGGCGTTTTGGGTCTGAACTAAAACGTACTAAAACAATATTTCTCGCAACCACAGCAAAAAGTTTAGTGGTCCTGGATGAGATAGCTGAAGGGACTACTTTTGAAGAGAAAATGGAAACTTCATCAAATGTACTCAATGGTTTCTATCAAAAGGGTAATAGTACAATATTGATTACCCATAATCACCAGTTGGTCGATCATTTTGTCGATCAGAAAGCAGGAGTCGCCCTGCAAGTTGAATTTGCTGATGAAGATCCTTCCTATAAATTAATTCTAGGGATTTCAAGAGTAAGCCATGCAGACCGTGTCGCTAAAAAGATTGGCTTCTCCAAGGAAGATATCGCTGGGTATTTGGCTGATAGTTAGTTGTATATGTTTAATTATCTAAAGTTATCGATAGGAATTTCTGGCTTTTTAGTGCTAAGCATTAGTTCCTATGCTGATGTTTACAAATATACCTCACCTGATGGGCGGGTGTATTACACTGACCAGCCTCAGCATAAAAAATATAAGCTGATTATACGTAGCAAGCCTAAAGGCTATAAAGCTTCGTTTAAACATCTGAAAAAAAATAAAAAGAAATATACGCCGATTATTCAAGAGGCGGCTACAAAGCATGGTATTGACCCTAAACTGGTTCATGCCGTTATTTATGCTGAATCTGCCTATAATGCAACTGCAGTTTCCAGTGCCGGTGCAGTGGGGTTAATGCAGTTAATGCCTGCGACAGCACGGCAATATGGCGCTACTAACCGTAAAGATCCTAAGCAGAATATTTTTGCAGGTACGCGTTACCTCAAGCATTTGCTAGGCCTTTTTAAAGATGATTTAAGCCTATCTATTGCGGCTTATAATGCAGGTGAAAATGCAGTCAAAAAATATCATAATCAGATCCCGCCTTACCCTGAAACCCAAAAATATGTAAAACAGGTTTTGCGCCTTTATAAAGCCAGTGGCTCGCAGTCTTGATTTGAATTTTTGATAGTTTTTATCTGCAAGCAGTATCAAAGGTCTCTGGTTAAGAGGTATTTAGGAGTGAGTCAGTAAGGTAATAGGGGTGTTTATGGAGTTTTTATGGAAAAATATTACTAGTAGATCGAAACTGGAGATATGTAGAATTTATAATCTGCTTTATTAATTTTTAGCCTCCATATGCCCTTAATTATTGCTATAATAAGCGGTTGTCAAAATTCATGTTAATTTGGATTTAAAAGCCCAGGTTATTTAGAAAACTACTAGCTGTTAAAGTGATTTATCAGCAATATAGACTATAGACGGACCCATGTCAGAATTTGCTAAAGAAATTACCCCAGTCAATCTCGAAGATGAGATGAAGCAGTCGTACCTGGATTACGCGATGAGCGTTATTGTTGGACGAGCGCTCCCTGATGTTAGAGATGGCTTGAAGCCAGTTCATCGACGTGTCTTGTATGCAATGAATGTATTGGGTAATGACTGGAATAAAGCCTATAAGAAGTCTGCACGTGTCGTCGGGGATGTGATCGGTAAATACCATCCTCATGGTGATACTGCTGTTTACGATACTATCGTCCGTATGGCGCAACCCTTTTCATTGCGTTATATGCTCATTGATGGCCAGGGTAACTTTGGTTCCGTTGATGGAGACTCTCCTGCGGCGATGCGTTATACCGAAGTCCGTATGTCTAAAATTGCGCATGAAATGCTGGCTGATTTAGATAAGGAAACAGTCGATTTTAATGCCAACTATGATGAGTCTGAGTCTGAGCCAGCAGTGTTGCCCGCTAGAGTGCCAGCTTTATTAGTGAATGGCTCTTCGGGTATTGCGGTAGGGATGGCGACTAATATTCCACCGCATAACCTAGGTGAAGTGATTAGTGCCTGTCTGGCACAGATTGATAATCCAGATATTACTATCCGGGATTTGATGGAATTTATTCCAGGGCCAGATTTTCCTACCGCAGGTATTATCAATGGTGTTTCAGGGATTTATGATGCTTATTGTACGGGCCGTGGGAAAGTTTATATACGTGGCCGTAGCCATGTAGAAGATTATAATCAGGGTACTCGTCAGGCTATTATTGTTACCGAATTACCTTATCAGGTAAATAAGGCGCGCTTACTGGAAAAAATTGCCGACCTAGTTAAAGAGGCTAAAATCGAAGGTATTTCGGGGTTACGCGACGAGTCTGATAAAGATGGTATGCGTATGGTGATTGAAATACGCCGTGGTGAAGTTCCTGACGTTGTGCTCAATAACCTGTATAAACAAACTCAAATGCGTACAGTATTTGGGATCAATATGGTGGCTATTTCCAATGCCCGGCCACAATGCATGAATTTAAAGGAAATTCTGCATGCCTTTATTAATCATCGCCGTGAAGTAGTTACTCGACGTACTATTTATTTGCTACGTAAAGCAAGAGAACGAGCACATGTGTTGGAAGGTCTGGCTGTTGCCATGTCCAATATTGATGAAATGATTGCCTTAATCAAAAACTCGGCCAATCCAGCAGAAGCTAAGAGCGGCTTACTGGAAAAAACCTGGAATTCAGGGTTGGTTGCTACTTTATTAGAACGTGCGGATGCTGATCGTTCCCGTCCGGATGGTCTGGCTCTGGAGTTTGGTATTCATGGTGCTGAATATCGTCTTTCTGAAGCACAGGCAGGAGCAATTTTAGACTTGCGCTTGCACCGTTTAACGGGCTTAGAGCAAGATAAAATTGTTGACGAATATAAAAAGCTACTGGATTTAATTGATGGGTATCTTGAAATTCTTGGTAGTGCAATACGTTTAATGGAAGTGATTCGTGAAGAGCTAGAGGCTATAAAAGAAGAGTATGCCGATGAACGTCGTACTGAAATAGTGATCGATCAGCTTAGTTTAACGGAAGAGGACTTTATTACTGAAGAAGATGTGGTGGTGACTATGTCTCATGAGGGGTATGTGAAATCACAGCGCCTGGAAGACTATCAGGCACAACGACGTGGTGGTCGTGGTAAATCTGCAACGGCAACTAAAGAAGAGGATTTTGTTGATAAATTAATTGTCGCTAATACTCATGATACGATTTTATGTTTCTCATCTGCGGGAAAAGTCTATTGGCTTAAGGTCTATCAATTGCCTATTGCCAGTCGGGCTTCTCGAGGCAAGCCATTTGTTAATTTATTGCCTTTAGATAAAGATGAGAAAATCAGCGCCATGTTGACAGTGCGTGAATATAGTGAAACGCAGTTTATTTTTATGGCGACCGAAGCGGGTACAGTTAAGAAGACGGCTTTAAAAGAATTTGAGCGTCAGCGTAGTAACGGTAAAATTGCCATTGATTTACGTGAAGGAGACAAATTGGTCGGCGTAGCAGTTACTGATGGCGCGCAAAATATTCTGTTATTCAGCAGTAACGGTAAGGCAAACTGCTTTAGTGAATCTGATGTGCGCTGTATGGGGCGTACCGCAACAGGTGTACGTGGTATGCGTTTGGGAGAAGGGCAGAAAATAATTTCCCTGATTACCTCTTCTGAAGGAACAGTGTTGAATGTTACTGAAAATGGTTATGGTAAGCGGACACGTCTGGAAGAGTTTACTCGGCATAAACGTGGCGGTCAGGGTATGATTGCCATGCAAACTTCAGAGCGTAACGGGAAACTGGTCGGCGCAGTGCTGGTTGCTGATAATGATGAAATTATGTTGATTACTGATGGTGGCGTATTGGTTCGTACCCGGGTTAATGAAATTTCGGTAGTTGGGCGAAATACGCAAGGTGTTAGAGTGATACGCCTGGGTAGTAAGGAAAAGCTGATTGGTGTTGATAAAATTGATGGTCTGGCTGAGGATGAAGAATCTGAGCCAGGTGATAATAGTGTGGTTGAGCAAGCAGCAGAGATAAGCGATGTTGCCAGTGAGCCTGTGGAAAAAACAGACCCTGATACGGGCGAGAGTGAATAATGTCAAAAATATATAATTTTAGTGCCGGGCCTTCAATGTTGCCCGAGGCTGTATTAAAACAGGCGCAAGCTGAAATGTTGGACTGGCAAGGTTCTGGCATGTCGGTGATGGAAATGAGCCATCGTGGTGCTGAGTTTATGTCGATTGCAAAAACTTTGCATGATGACTTGCGGGAATTAATGGCTATTCCTGAAAATTATAAAATCCTGTTTTTGCAGGGTGGGGCAACAGCACAGTTTTCATTTATTCCCGCCAATATATTAGATGGTAAGCAGAAAGCCTGCTATATCAATACTGGTGCCTGGTCCGAAAAAGCCATTAAAAGTGCAAAGCCATACTGTGATGTGATTATTTCCGCTAGTTCGGAGGCCAGTAATTTTACCTCTATTCCAGAGCGTTCGACCTGGAATATCGATGATCAGGCGGCTTATTTGCATTACACGCCCAATGAAACCATTCATGGTGTAGAGTTTCAGGATATTCCTGATGTCGGTGATTTACCGTTAGTTGCGGACATGTCATCAAATATTCTGTCACGTAGCATTGATGTCAGTAAATTTGGCATTATCTATGCAGGCACGCAAAAGAATATGGGCCCGGCGGGTGCAGCCGTGGTCATAGTCAGAGATGATCTGGTAGGTAAGGCGCAAAAAGGTTTGCCCGATATTTTTAATTATGAGAAGCAGGCTAAGCAAGAGTCTATGCTGAATACGCCGGCAACTTATACCTGGTATTTAGTGGGTCTGGTGTTGCAATGGGTGAAGGCGCAAGGTGGTGTTGCTGCACTGGAGCAAATAAATCAGCGCAAAGCGGCCAAGCTCTATGCTGCCATTGATCAATCCAGTCTTTATAGTAATCCGGTTGCAGTAGCAGATAGATCACGTATGAATGTACCCTTTATTCTTAGCGATGACAGTCTGGATAAGGCATTTCTTAGTGCTGCCAAAGAGCAGGGATTTTTATCCTTAAAAGGACACCGTTCGGTAGGTGGTATGCGTGCCAGTATTTATAATGCCATGCCAGAGTCAGGTATTGAGGCCTTAATACAATTTATGGCTGAGTTTGAGCGTACTCACTAGATTTGAATAACCTTGGGGAGTAGGCTTTAGCCTACATCGTACGGTAATTAATGTAGGCTAAAGCCTACTCCCCATGTTTTGTTAATTATATTTTCTGACCATGACTAATGTAATTCCCTTAGCTGATTTAAGAAATCAGATTGATGCAATAGATCAGCAAGTTCTTCAGCTGATTAATCAGCGTGCGTCGCTAGCCGAAGAAGTTGCCAAAACCAAGATTGCATCAGACGAGGATAGCTGTTTTTATCGCCCGGATCGGGAAGCATTGGTATTAAGACGTATTAAAGAGCTAAACCCTGGTCCCTTAAGTAATGACACGGCAGCACGTTTTTTTCGTGAACTAATGTCCGCCTGTCTGGCGCTTGAGAGGCCATTGCAAGTGGCTTTTTTAGGGCCAGAAGGGACATTTACTCAGCAAGCCGCTTATAAGCATTTTGGCCATGCAGTTTGTACTGAGGCAGTTACTACGATTGAAGATATTTTTCAGGAAGTAGAATCTGGGCGTTGTCAGTTTGGTGTTGTGCCTATAGAGAATTCAACTGAAGGGGTGGTCACGCCAACCCTGGATCGATTTGTAGCATCTCCAGTACAAATATGCGGTGAAGTGGCCATTAGAATACAGCATAATCTGATGGCCAATGTTACTAGCCTGAATGAGATAACAGAGGTCGTTTCACATAGACAATCATTGGCGCAGTGCCGAAAATGGCTGGATAAATATCTGCCAGGAGTACTGTGTACTGAAGTGAATAGTAATGCAGAGGCCGCTAGAATTGCATCTAGCAAGCCTGGTGTGGCGGCAATCGCAGGAGAAGTTGCGGCGGAAATTTATAATGTGTCGATTCTTGAAAGTGGTATTGAGGATCAGCCTGATAATACCACACGTTTTGTTATTATCGGTCGATTGACTTCGGTATCAACGAATGAAGATAAAACCTCATTGCTAATTTCTACTAAAAATCATGCGGGAGCCTTGTATAGCATCATAGAGCCATTTGCTAAATATGGAATTAGCATGACCAAAATTGAATCGCGGCCTTCGCGACAAGGTTTGTGGGATTATCTTTTTTTTATTGATATAGATGGGCATCAAACCGACAAAGATATTGTCACAGCGCTAGAAGAATTGAAATCACGTGTCACCATGATTAAAGTTTTAGGCTCATATCCGAAAGCAATTTTGTAATAGTTGTAGAGCGGACTTTAGTCCGCTAATCAAGCCTATGGTGAATTATTACCATGAAGGACGTGAAGGTAATGAAGAAAAATTAAGCAACTCGAGCAGCTGGCGATATGGAGTTTTTCTCCAAAGTTAAACTTCATACTAAAAGGTTTTATCTATGGAAACGTAAATTTACAACTACCAAGGCCAATTAACATGGACATCCAAAAGTTACGCTGCGCTCCAGTTATTGGCGGCGTTAGGTGTCAAAATGGAGAAATCATGAAATTAACGGAATCGGAAGCAAAGCTAAAGCTATCTCTTCTAAACTTAAGTGTAATGGGGTTAGATAGCAATGCTGCTTACTTAAGTATTAACATATTAACAAACAATAGCTTGCATATGTAGGCTGGGTTAGCTTATCAAGCAAAGCGCGATAACGTAACCCAGCATTTTTCCATAAATCAACGTGTTGCCGGGTTACGTTTTTTCGCTACGCTAAAAAATCTAACCCAGCCTACATTCTTAACTTATTGTTTATTAGGCAATTACACTATTAAGTAAGCAGTATTAGACTTAGATAGGTTGATACAATCACACAGTTTATAAATATGGGTCTACCGCAAGAAATAATTACTCGGATAAATGACCTTTGGGAAAAAACCAAGATAATAGGCGGTCAGGTTATCCATGTTGGAAAAATCATTCTCGCTGAAGTAATGAAATTCATTAAAGAAAATTCACACTTAGCAGTCGGTGTGGTTATTGGGGGCATCAAGTATATGAGCACCTAACAATTAAAATACACTAGGAAAGTCAAAAGCTACGCATTTGCCTTCCGGTGATTTTGGATGTTATGTTTCCCCCAAAACTACAATGTTGAATAAAATAACAAATATGTTATTATTCTGTTTATGGAATGGAGCATTGAATATTATAGCCCTGAAGTTGAAGAAAGTATTTTAGGCTTGCCTGAAGGGTTTTTGTCTCGTTATTTTAGGTTAACTGACTTAAGGGAGATGGAAACAAATAATCATCCAAAACTGCTGGTCTTTTTGTCCGTTTTCTGCGTTGTAGTAACAGTTGCGTAGCCTGCTATGCGCCTGTTACTACGCCTTGAATACGAACAAAAATCCTGCCCAATACTGGACAATTATTTATTTCCAGCTCCCTAATGATTGAATTTGGGGCAAACCTTGGTATGCCACACACTAAACCAATTGAAAATGATTTATTTGAATTAAGGGTTAAAAGTAAAGAAGGGATTGCAAGAGTCTTCTTTTGTACGAAAATTGGCAAACGAATAATTATGCTTCATGTCTTCATTAAAAAGACACAAAAAACACCAAAAAAGGAACTTTTTATTGCTAACAAAAGAATGCTAGAGGTTATTAAACAATGACACATGAAGAGTTAAAAGCCAAAGCCTTATCTAACCCAAAGGTTAAAGATGAATATGATGCTTTAGCCCCCGAGTTTTCATTGCTTCAAGGTATGTTATTAGCACGTGAAAATTCAGGACTAAGCCAGGCAGAAATAGCTTCGCGAATGGGAACTAAAGCTCCTGCTATTACTAGATTAGAATCTTCACTTACGAGTGGAAAACATTCACCGTCTTTGGCAACAATTAAAAAATATGCAGAAGCAGTTAATTGCCATGTTGAAATTAAATTAGTTCATAATTAAACGTGTAAAAACATAACAAAAAAATCAACAGCGACCACAAGTAAGCGTCACGGTTTTTTTAATTCTGTTCTTATTTATTCAAGCACTCACCGGGGTTGCGCTATGCCGTTTTCTCAGTATTAATCAAAACTATTTAATTTTTTCAACACACTTTTAGAAGGGCTTAGGTTGATTTAGGTATTTCTTCAAGTCCTTCGCTTAAAATCAGGGAAACGGAGCCTAAGCGGAGTGATGATATTTAGTCTCACCAGCATTGTGTATTTCAGCTACTCAATAATTGGGAAACTTCAGCAGTTAATTGCCATGTTGAAATTAAATTAGTTCATAATTAAACGTGTAAAAACATAACAAAAAAATCAACAGCGACCACAAGTAAGCGTCACGGTTTTTTAATTCTGTTCTTATTTATTCAAGCACTCACCGGGGTTGCGCTATGCCGTTTTCTCAGTATTAATCAAAACTATTTAATTTTTTCAACACACTTTTAGAAGGGCTTAGGTTGATTTAGGTATTTCTTCAAGTCCTTCTTCTTGCTCTTCATGGTAAAAAATATTGCTCCTGAATTCAAATAACTCCTTATTAAATTTTTAATATGCAACAAAGCATCTATCAGCTCGCCACTGCTGGCGTACAAACATTAGTACCTTATCAGCCTGGAAAACCTATTTCTGAACTGGAGCGTGAACTGGGTTTAACCGAGATTGTTAAGCTGGCCTCAAATGAAAATCCATTAGGCCCTAGCGAAAAGGTTAAACAAGCGATACAGGCAAGCTTTGCTGATTTATCACGCTATCCGGACGGTAATGGTTTTGCTTTAAAAACTGCGTTATCTAAGAAATGGGGTGTGGATAGTTCGCAAATTACCCTAGGGAACGGTTCGAATGAAATTCTGGAATTATTAGCCAGGGCATTTTTAACAACTGAGCATGAAGTGGTTTTCTCGCAACATGCCTTTGCAGTGTACCCTCTAGTCACGCAGGCGGTAGGAGCACAAGCTAAAGTTATTCCGGCAATTGATTATGGGCATGACTTAAACGGAATGCTGGCGGCAATTAATGATAAAACACGCCTTTTATTTATTGCTAACCCTAATAATCCAACCGGTACTTATTTAACCGAGCAGGCTCTAAGCAATTTTTTAGCGGAAGTCCCAGAGCATTGTGTATGTGTTCTTGATGAGGCTTACTTTGAATATGTAGATAAAAGTGATTATCCGGATTCAATTGCCTGGTTAGCAAAATATCCTAATTTAGTAATTACCCGGACATTTTCTAAAGCATACGGTCTGGCTGGCTTACGTATAGGCTATAGTTTATCTAGCCCAGAATTGGCGGATATATTAAATCGCGTACGTCAGCCCTTTAATAATAATGCACTGGCACTGGCCGCTGCTGAGGTTGCCATACAGGATACTGAGTATTTAGCGGCTACGGTTGCATTGAATAATGCCGGTATGCAGTTTGTCACTGATGCTTTTTCTGCCATGGGCTTGCCCTGGATAGAATCAGTGGGGAATTTTGTTGCTGTTGATTTGCAGCGAGAGGCGGCCAGGATCAATACAGCTTTATTACACAAAGGTGTGATTGTGCGTCCTGTTGCCAATTATGAAATGCCTAATCATTTGCGCATTAGTATCGGTACAGAAGCTGAAAATGCATTTTTTATTAACGCCCTTAAAGCTGTCTTAGCGGATGTTTAAAAAGCTTTGTATCATTGGGGTAGGGCTAATAGGTGGCTCTATTGCCCGTGCGGCGCGAGCAAATGATCTTTGTACGACGATCTCGGCTTATGGGCGTGCACAAGATCTGGATAATTTACAACAAGCGCTGGCATTAAAAGTTATTGATAGCTATAGCCTGAATCTTGAGCAAGCTATTAGCGATGCTGATTGTGTGATCATTGCTACGCCAGTAGGAGCAATGCCAGCGATCTTTAAGCAGTTACAAGCCTACTGGTCTGATAGCGTATTGTATATGGATGCAGGCAGTACTAAAGGCAATGTAATAGCCGCATTATCCCTGGTATTTGGTGATATTCCGGGTAATTTTGTACCCGCGCATCCGATTGCAGGCGCAGAGAATAGTGGTGTGGGTGCTGCACTAGCAGAACTATTTCAGGGCAAGCGGGTGATATTTACTCCCTGTGTTCAGACTGATAAACACTTTATTAAGCAAGCCACTTATTTTTGGCAGGGTATGGGTAGTCATATTTCCTATATGCAGGTAGAGCAGCATGATGCAGTTTTGGCTGCGACCAGCCACTTGCCGCATATTATAGCATTTGCTTTGGTGGATTTATTAGGCAGGAAAGATGAGCAAGGTGATATATTTAAATATGCAGCAGGTGGCTTTAAAGATTTTACCCGTATTGCATCCAGCGATCCAACCATGTGGCTGGATATCTGTATGGCAAATAAACAACACATTATTCCATTAATTGAGCAGTTAAGTTCTGAGTTAGGCGATATTAAGCGAATGTTGCAAGACAATCAAGCTCAGGAGCTGCACGATACTTTTTCTTATGCCCGAAATGCTCGGCAACGTTTTTTAGATCAACACAATAACATGACCCAATCAATAATTTTTACTGTTCAGCCAGGTGGGCACTTACAAGGTGAAGTGCGTGTGCCCGGAGATAAATCAATTTCGCATCGCTCCATTATGTTGGGCTCGCTTGCAGAAGGGACGACGCATGTCACAGGTTTCTTAGAAGGTGATGACGCTTTGGCTACTTTGCGTGCCTTTCAGGCGATGGGGGTGCAAATCGAAGGTCCTGTTGATGGTCAGGTTACCATTCATGGTGTTGGGCTGGATGGTTTGCAGGCACCTAAGGAGCCGATTTATTTAGGTAACTCCGGGACCTCCATGCGTTTGCTCTGTGGATTATTGGCAGGACAAAAATTTGATGCCGTATTAACTGGGGATAAGTCTTTATCGGGTCGCCCAATGCGTCGGGTAATTGATCCTTTAAGCAAAATGGGAGCCGTTATTGAAAGTACTGATAATGGAACCGCACCTCTAACCATTAGGGGGCAAAGTGGTGCTTTGCAGGGCATACACTATGATATGCCAATTGCCAGTGCTCAGGTTAAATCCTGCTTATTACTTGCAGGCTTATATGCGCAAGGTAAAACCTCGGTAACTGAGCCTGCACCAACGCGCGACCATACTGAACGCATGCTTTCCGGCTTTTCTCACCCAGTCGAGCAGGAGGGTAATCAAGTAACGATTTCTCGCCAGGGACAGTTAAAGGCAACAAATATTGAAGTGCCGAGTGATATTTCTTCGACAGCCTTTTTTCTGGTTGGTGCGTCTATTGCTGCTAATTCTGATTTGACTTTAAAGCATGTTGGCATTAACCCAACTCGTACAGGCGTGATTAATATATTGCAGTTAATGGGTGCGAATATTGAATTATTGAATCAACGTACAGTCGGTGGTGAACCTGTTGCTGATATACGAGTACGTAGTGCGGCATTAAAAGGTATTGCAATTCCGGAAGAATTTGTTGCATTGGCAATAGATGAATTTCCGGTCTTATTTGTTGCCGCTGCCTGTGCAGAAGGAACAACTGTTTTAACGGGTGCAAAAGAGTTACGTGTTAAAGAAAGTGATCGTATCCAAGTGATGGCGGATGGTTTGCAAATACTGGGTGTAGAGGCACAACCTACCGAAGATGGCATGGTGATTCAGGGTGGAACTATCGGTGGCGGCACAGTTGTCTCTCATGGTGATCACCGTATTGCCATGTCATTTGCAATGGCTGCACTACGCGCAAGCGACACTATCGTGATTCAGGATTGTGAAAATGTGAATACCTCATTTCCAGGTTTTGTATCGTTAACAGCGCAGCTAGGGCTTAATATCAGCAGTGAGGAAGGTTAATGACTATTCCTGTTTTAACTATTGATGGTCCTAGTGGAGCCGGTAAGGGAATAGTTAGTAGGGCAGTGGCAAAGAAACTAGGTTGGCATTATCTGGATAGTGGGTCTATTTATCGTTCGCTGGCAATCTCTGCTATGGATAAGCACTTAGATTTGAACGATGTGGCTGCTATTACTCAATGTGCCGTGCAAATGCATTTGCTGTTTGAATGTGTGGATGAACTAGTTGTTATATTGGATGGCGTAGATATAACGCATCGCTTACCTACAGAAGAAACAGGTGCTACAGCCTCTAAAATAGCTGCTTATCCTGAAGTACGGGCTGTCTTATTGCAAAAGCAAAAAGATTTTCGCCAGCTTCCTGGGCTGGTTGCTGATGGGCGTGATATGGGAACCGTTGTTTTTGCAGATGCTTCGGCCAAGGTGTTTTTAACGGCGAGTGCCAAAGAAAGAGCAAATAGACGATTTAAACAGTTGAAAGAAAAAGGAATTGATGCTAACCTTGACAAGATTACAAGTGAAATTGAGGTGCGTGATCGTCGCGATAGTGAACGAAAAACAGCGCCGCTTATTCCTGCAGAAGATGCCTTTTACCTGGATTCATCTGATTTAACGATTGATGAAGTCATTGATCAGGTCATTACTTTAGCTGTTATGTAATGAAACTGGTGGGTTGTACGCAGAATGTACGGCCTTTTTTTAACTACTTAGAAAAAGAGACTTGATGAGTTTAAGCAAGTCTTGGGATAGAAAACAATGAGCGAAAGCTTTGCTGAATTATTTGAAGAAAGTATAAAACAAACGGAAATGCGTACTGGCGCGATGCTAGTAGGTACGGTTGTAGACATCGATAACGATAAAGTTATTGTCAGTGCGGGACTAAAATCAGAAGGTGTGATCCCTAAATGGCAATTTTTAAATGAAGAAGGTGACCTTGAGGTTAGTGTAGGCGACGAAGTTGAAGTTGCTCTGGATTTAATCGAAGATGGCTTGGGTGCTACGCTACTTTCTCGTGATAAAGCGAAGAAACATAGAGCCTGGGGTGAGCTGGAAACTGCTTTTGAAGCTGAAGAGACGATTGTTGGTCGTATCAATGGCAAAGTTCGCGGTGGTTTTACCGTTGCAGTTGGTGCATTACGTGCTTTCTTACCTGGTTCATTAGTTGACGTTCGTCCTATTAGAGATACAACCTTCCTTGAAGGTCGTGATCTTGAATTCAAAGTAATTAAAATCGATCAAAAACGTAACAATGTTGTGTTATCTCGTCGTGCTGTGGTTGAAAAAGAATACAGTGCAGAAAGAGATGAATTACTTAAAACATTGGCTGATGGCATTGTTGTAAAAGGTATAGTCAAGAACTTGACTGACTACGGTGCATTCATCGATTTAGGTGGCATCGATGGTTTATTACATATTACAGATATGGCATGGCGTCGTGTGCGTCACCCATCGGAATGTGTGGAAATTGGTCAGGAAATCGAAGTTAAGGTACTTAAGTTCGATAAAGAAAAGACGCGTGTTTCATTAGGTATGAAACAAATGGCGGAAGATCCATGGCATGATATTGCAAACCGTTACCCAGCAGGTACACGTGTATCTGGTAAGGTAAATAACTTAACTGATTACGGTTGTTTTGTTGAAATTGAAGAAGGCGTTGAAGGTTTAGTTCACGTTTCTGAAATGGATTGGACTAACAAAAACGTTAACCCATCTAAAGTTGTACAGCTAGGTGACCCGGTTGAAGTTATGATCCTTGAGATCGACGAAGAAAGACGTCGTATTTCATTAGGAATGAAACAATGTCGTACTAATCCTTGGGATGAGTTTGCGGCTACGCATAACAAAGGCGATAAAATAGCAGGAAAAATTAAATCAATTACTGATTTTGGTATCTTTATTGGCCTGGATGGAAATATTGATGGTCTGGTGCATATGTCTGATATTTCATGGTCTGATGCTCAGGAAGAGTCAATCCGTGAATACCAGAAAGGTGATGAAGTAGAGACAGTTATTTTGGCTGTTGATGCTGAGCGTGAGCGTATTTCACTAGGTATCAAGCAGTTGCAACAAGATCCATTCCAGAACTATATTGCTATTAATGAAAAAGGTAGCATGGTTAAAGGTGTGGTCAAAGAAGTTGATGCGAAAGGTGCGGTTATTACCTTGGCAGAAAACATTGACGGCTACCTAAGAGCTTCTGAAATACAGCGCGATCGTGTTGAAGATGCAACTAAATTACTAAGTGTTGGTGATGAAGTTGAAGCTAAATTTATTGGTGTTGATAAGAAAAATAAATCTATTTCTCTATCTATCAAAGCCAAAGATTCTGATGATGAAGCATCGGTAATGAAAGAGTATTCAGAGCAACCGGCTGGTACACCTACAATGGGTGATTTATTCAAGAATTTGGATAAATAATAGTCAGGCAGAAAGGAGGGGTTTAATTTGTGAAAATTAAACCCCTTTTTTTATATTAGGGCGTTTTTTACTATGGATGGCTGATAGCAATAATATGGCTCTTTTGAAAAATGAGTGGGTAAATTATAATTAACAGTCCTTATAAGTCACCTAAATTTATTTTTTCATGATAACAGAATTGTTTCAACAAGCACTTCATATTAATTCGCCTTGGCTGATTAAGTCTATTGATTTTAATGCTGAAGAAAAACGACTTGATATACAGATAGACTTTAAGCGAGGAAGTACTTTTGCAGATCCTGATGCAGGTGATAACGAAGTAAAACAGTATAAGGCATACGATACCGTTCAAAAAACCTGGCAACATTTAAATTTTTTTGAACATGCATGCCATTTACATGCGCGAGTCCCCAGAATTAAACGTGACGATGGAAAAGTTCGACTCATACCTACCCCTTGGGAAGGCAAGGTTTCAGGGTTCACCCTGCTGTTTGAGGCGTTATTAATACAATTATGCAAAGCCATGCCAGTTCATAATGTGAGTGACTTAACGGGTGTCTCTGATCACAAGATATGGCGTGTACTGGATACCTACATTGAGCTAGCCAAGATCGATGAAGATTACAGTAATATAAGCACTATCGGAATGGATGAAACCTCTATTGCAAAAGGACATGACTACATTACTCTTTTTGTCGACCTGGAAGAGAGAAAAACACTGCATATTAGTGCAGGTAAAGATCATAAAACCGTTGTTGATTTTGTGGAAGTATTAGAAGTTAAACAGGGTGATAGGAATGCAATTAAACAAGTGAGTTGCGATATGTCTCCTGCCTTTATTAAAGGCGTTAAAGAAAACATGCCAGAGGCAGAAATTACCTTTGATAAATTTCATATCATAAAACTTATCAATGAAGCTGTTGACCAAGTGCGCAGAGAGGAAGGGAGTTACACCCCTATACTCAAAGGAAATCGTTATATTTTTTTAAAAAATGAGTCTAATTTAACTGCAAAACAGAAAACAATAAAAGAGGAGTTAAGCATGGCAAAACTGAACTTGAAATCTATCTGAGCCATGCAAATTCGCGAAGCATTTCAACAGGTTTATGTTGCCGAAAGTACAGAGCAATTTGAAGGCTTACTTAATAACTGGTATTACTGGCCCCCATTATAAAAGTAGCTAAGACAATTAAAAGGCATTGGGATGGAATTGTCAGCTGGAAAAAGAGTCAAATCAATAATGGTATTTTGGAAGGATTAAACTCGGTTTTACAGGCTGCAAAAAGAAAAGCGAGAGGATATAAAATGCAGCACTTCAAAACAATTGCTTATTTACTAACTGGAAAATTAGACTTTTCTAAAATAAATGCGAATTGTTTACCCACTTGAAATTCAAAAGAGCCAGAAAAAAGTTGAATTAGAAAAACTAGGAATACCTTTTGATATTGGAAAGATTAATCAAATAGCTAATGACCTTGATTACTACCGCTGAAAATCAGGGAAACGTAGCCTAAGCGAAGTGATGATTTTTAGTCCGCGATAGCCGTAGGGTCGTTGTTATAGTCAACTGGCCCCCATTATAAAAGTAGCTAAGACAATTAAAAGGCATTGGGATGGAATTGTCAGCTGGAAAAAGAGTCAAATCAATAATGGTATTTTGGAAGGATTAAACTCGGTTTTACAGGCTGCAAAAAGAAAAGCGAAAGGATATAAAATGCAGCACTTCAAAACAATTGCTTATTTACTAACTGGAAAATTAGACTTTTCTAAAATAAATGCGAATTGTTTACCCACTTGAAATTCAAAAGAGCCAATAATATAGATGGCAGGAATATCACAATAATTATAGGAAATAGTGTGACAAAATCTGAATTAATCGAACAATTATCAAAGAAACAACCTCATTTGGCTTTGCAGGATGTGGAGTTGGCAGTTAAGTGCATGCTGGAACAGATGAGTCAGGCTTTATCGACTAACGAAAGAATAGAAGTGCGTGGTTTTGGAAGTTTTTCCTTGCATCATCGTAAACCTAGAATGGGACGTAACCCCAAAACTGGGGAATCGGTTTCATTAACAGAAAAATATGTTCCGCATTTTAAGCCTGGTAAGGAATTGCGTGATCGTGTTGATGAAACAAGACATACACATGAAATAACTGATTAGCAATAGTGAGAGATTCTTTATGATGCGGATGATAGTAATTACTTTTTTTGCATTGATTGCTGTGATGGCACTGATTTTTTCTTTACGTAATTTTCAGACAGTAGAAATTGATCTGTATTTAACGACAATATCAATGCCTTTGGCTTTGGCGTTAACCATTGAATTATTTGCCGGAATTTTTATTGGTTTTCTGGTGGCGTTTATGCACATTATTAAACTAAAATCTCAATATAGATCCTTAGATAGAAAAGTTAAAACTATCGAGTCATCAGAATAATTCACTAGATCTATATATCATATACAGGGAAGGGGCTTTAGCTACGATCTTATCGTGGTTAAAGTCCCTTCTGCTTTTTAGGGTAGAAAAAGCCTTATTCAATGGCTAATTCTTTAATTTTTCGAGTTAAAGTATTACGCCCATAGCCTAATAAATTCGCTGCCTCATGGCGGTGCCCCTGAGTATGTTCTAAAGCAGATTTAATAAGAATAGTTTCCGTCAAAGGAATGATATGCTTGGCTATATCTTGTTGTCCTTGCTGAATTCTTTCTTCTATTGCTTTTTTCAGATTCAATTCCCAATTATTTTCTGATTCAGAGCTACTTTCATTGGTTTGTCTGGCTGTATAATCAGGTAATAATTCAGGTGGCAGGTCTATTAAATGTATTTCCCTGCCTGAAGCCATGACTGTAATCCAGCGACATATATTCTCTAGCTGGCGAACATTTCCTGGCCAGGCTAAAGTGCATAAATACTCTTCTGCTTCAGGTGTCAGTAGCTTTACTTCACTTTCCAGTTCCTGGGCGGCAGCGGCTAAAAAATAATGCATTAGCAAGGGAATATCTTGAGTGCGCTCATTTAAGGGTGGAATGTGTATGCGTATAACATTTAGGCGGTGAAATAAATCCTCTCTAAATAAACCCTGCTCAACTAATGCCTCCAGGTTCTGGTGAGTGGCGGCGATAATGCGTACGTTAACTCTAGTCGGTGTATGTGCTCCAATGGGGTAGAATTCGCTGTCCGCTAATACCCGAAGTAATCGGGTCTGTAATTCTGCAGGCATGTCGCCAATTTCATCAAGAAATAAAGTGCCATTATCTGCTTGTTCAAAACGTCCGGCGCGGCGTGTATTTGCTCCGGTAAAAGCGCCCTTTTCATGGCCAAATAATTCAGATTCCATTAAATCTTTAGGGATAGCTGCCATATTTAATGCAATGAAAGGCTGTTTTGAGCGGGGGCTATGCCGGTGCAAGGCTTTGGCAACCAGTTCTTTCCCCGTGCCAGACTGGCCATTGATTAATACCGTAATATGGGATCGAGCCAGACGACCAATAGCACGGAAAACTTCTTGCATAGCGGGTGCTTCACCGATGATTTCAGGCGGTAATTCTTCATTTTCATTACTAATGTTTTTCGTGTTGTTAGTCTGTTGTCTATGTAAACAGGCGCGTTGAACAACAGAGAGCATTTCTTGAATATCAAAAGGCTTGGGAAGGTATTCAAATGCACCTCCATGAAAAGCAGAAACGGCACTTTCTAGGTCAGAATGCGCTGTCATAATGATAACAGGCAAGTCTCGGTGAGACTGCTGCAGTTTGCTGAGTAACTGTAAGCCATCCATGCCAGGCATACGTATATCTGACAGGAGAACATCAGGGGTGTCATGCTGTAGTGCATCAAGCAATTCCTGTGCAGAAGTAAAGCTTCGGGTAGCTATTTCGTTTTTATTTAATGCTTTTTCAATGACCCAGCGAATCGATTTATCATCATCGGTGATCCATGCTACAGATTTATTAGTCATCAACATTGCCTACGGGTAAATATATTGAGAAAGTGGTGTTTTCAGTTGTGCTGATACATTCAATAATACCGTTATACTGATTAATGATCGATTGAGCGATAGGGAGTCCAAGGCCAGTGCCATCACTTCGTCCGGTAATCATAGGATAAAAAATTTGATTCATTAGTTCGGGTGGTATACCGCTGCCATTGTCAATAATATCAATTCGAGCTGTAAGTTTATGGTGTTTTCCCGCGATGGTCATTTGTCGGTATATGCGAGTACGGAGAATGATTTCACCCGTATCATGAATGGCTTGGGCTGCATTACGGACAATATTTAAAAAAGCTTGAATTAGCTGGTTTTTGTCAGCTTTTAACTCAGGAATACTGGGGTCGTAATCACGTTTAATAATTATCATGTCACTCATTTCAGCCTGAACCAATTGTCTGACACGTTCTAATGCTTCATGAATATTAAGAGCTACTTTGTTAGGCGGTTTATTAGGGCCGAGCATTTTGTCCATCAGCGCTTTCATGCGGTCGGCTTCTTCAATAATTATCTGGGTATATTCCTTTAAGTCATTATCTTGTAATTCAAGTTCCAGTAGTTGAGCAGCACCCCGTAAGCCTCCTAGCGGGTTTTTTATCTCGTGCGCAAAGCCCCGCATTAGCATACGCGAGATATTTTCCTGAGCAAGTAACTGTTCTTCTTTAGAAATTCGTAGATGCCGGTCTAGTTGCTGTAATTCTAAGAGAACTTCTGGTTGTTTCTGATTTTCAAGAATAGGGGTTGCACTAAAGCTGATGGTTATTTTTCTGTGGAATAAGTCCAGAGTGAGCTCACGATCAAAAAAGCTTTCATTGCATTCAATACACGGTCTTAAATCATGGTGAATCTGTGTATTGGTGCCAAACACATCCTTTGCAGTTTTACCGAGCAAATGTCTGGCGCTATCTTCAAATAATATCTCGCCAGCCGTATTGATATAGGTCAGCTTGAGGTCATTATTAAATAAGAGAATGGCTTCATTGATGTTGTCGAGAATTTTATTGTGCACAATAAGGAATTGAAAAGAATAGTTACAGTGTTAGAAGCAATTTGTAGACCAATTTAGGCTATCAACAGGGAAATGTCTAATTCTCACAAGCTTAGGGAGTTGGAAATAAATAAACGTCCACTATTGGGCAGGATTTTTGCTCGTATTCAAGGCGTAGCAACAGGCGCATAGCAGGCTACGCAACTGTTACTACAACGTAGAAGACGGACAAAAAGACCAGCAATCTTGGATGATGAGTGTTTCCATCTCCCTTATAGTGCAAACTATAGGTTTTTAGGTATCTTAAGCCTATTTAAGCAATGAGTGCAGTCGAGAGATTTGTCATAAAAATTATGGTTCTATGTGAATCCTAGTGGGTAGTGCGATAATAATACCATGAATAATGAATCTTTATTTAGTATGGCTTTAGGCTTACAATCGCCTTGGAAAGTGGAAGAAATTATCTTTTCAAACGACAATATTTTAGATAGCATTGTGTATTTCAGCTACTCAATAATTGGGAAACTTCAGTTTAAAAAGTTACCACTACATAAAGTAGTGGTAATTTCTTGTTGTGTTTACAAGCTGTAGTACATATCAAATTCTACAGGGTGTGTACTCATACGTAGACGAGTCACTTCTTCCATTTTTAGATCAATATAACCATCAATCACATCATCAGTAAATACACCGCCGCGTGTTAAGAATTCACGGTCTTCATCTAATGCCTTTAATGCTTCGTCAAAAGAGAAGGCAACTTGTGGAATCAATTTTTCTTCTTCTGGTGGCAAGTCGTATAAATCCTTGTCCATGGCATCACCAGGGTGGATTTTGTTTTGAATACCGTCTAGGCCGGCCAGCAACATTGCAGCGAAGCAAAGATAAGGGTTAGCAGTAGAATCACCAAAACGTACTTCGATACGACGGCCTTTTGGATTGTTGACAAAAGGAATACGAATAGAAGCTGAACGGTTACGCGCAGAATAAGCAAGCATTACAGGCGCTTCAAAACCTGGTACTAAACGCTTGTAACTGTTAGTTGACGCATTAGCGAAAGCATTTAACGCTTTAGCATGTTTAATGATACCGCCAATGTAGAATAAAGCAGTTTCAGATAAACCACCGTATAAGTCACCAGAGAACAAATTGTTACCATCTTTAAACAAAGACTGGTGAACATGCATGCCGTTACCGTTATCACCGACTAAAGGCTTAGGCATAAATGTAGCTGTCTTACCGTAGGCATGTGCGATATTAGCAACCACATATTTAAGTTCTAACACTTCATCCGCTTTTTGAACTAATGTGTTAAATTTAACGCCTAATTCACATTGACCAGCAGTTGCAACTTCGTGGTGATGAACTTCAGTCGTCTGGCCCATTTCTTCTAATACTAGACACATTGCAGAGCGCATGTCTTGTAGCGAATCAACCGGAGGTACAGGAAAATAACCACCTTTTACACCTGGGCGGTGTCCAATATTACCATCTTCGTAGACTTTTTCAGAGTTCCAGCCTGCTTCTTCAGAGTCGATTTTGTAGCTACAGCTACCCATCTCATTACTCCAGCGTACGTCATCAAAAACGAAGAACTCATTTTCAGGGCCAAAAAAAGCAGTGTCTGCAATGCCTGTAGATTGCATGTAAGCTTCAGCACGTCGAGCAATAGAGCGAGGATCACGTTCATAACCCTGCATGTCTTTTGGTTCGATAATATCGCAACGTAAAATTAATGTATTGTCATCAAAGAAAGGGTCTATTTTTGCAGATGCTGGATCTGGCATTAAAATCATGTCAGATTCGTTGATACCTTTCCATCCTGCGACAGAAGAGCCATCGAACATATTACCTTCTTCAAAAGTATCTTCATCTATTGAATGGGCAGGGAAAGTAACATGCTGCTCTTTACCGCGGGTATCGCAAAAACGGAAATCAACAAATTTGATATCGTTTTCTTGTATCATTTTTAGTACGTTATCTACTGACATTTAGAGCCTCTCCTAAAGAGTTATTTTGAATTGTTGTTAATACGCCAAGCGTATTATGACAAACTTGGTATATTACATTATTTATTTACAAATTACCTCTTTTTATGAGGTGTACTATTTCAAAAGCAAATATCAGGCCATTAATAAGGTACTGTTTTATGGGGTATTAGTTACTATAAATACGGATATATATTTATCTTTGTACCAATTGGTGCGTCATGATGGGGAGAGGGTGTTTTAGTAGGTACTGAAAAGTGTTAAAATGCTTTATTACTGCAGAAATCAGTCAATATGTAGGTAACAGGCGCTTGTTATTATTTCAGTTCATTCCTTTACGTATAGAAAATTATGAAACGATTTATATTTGTTTTTGTCCTTGGTTCTTTAATGAGTGGATGTCAGACTTCTTCAGATCAAACCCCAAAATGGACGATGGCTCCAGGAGAAGTGGCATTTGGTTCTTTAGCTGGTTTTGATAGAAAGCAATATTTAATAGAGCAACATGCTCTGCTACGCAGTAAAGTACTAGACAAAGGGGTTGAATCAGAAATAAAGGGCGACACTTTGACTGTTAATATTCCCGGCAATATAGCTTTTAGCCCTAATTCTGCACGGATGAACTGGAATGTTCATGAAATTCTCGACAGAATCAGCCCGATTTTAAAAGAATATAAGTACACTTCCATCCTGGTATTTGGGCACTCAGATTCTAAAGGAGATAGGGATGTTAATCAGCTATTGTCCGAACAAAGGGCGCGGATTATACGCGAATACTTTATTAATAGTGGTGTTAATATTCTGCGTATAACCTCTAGAGGTCTGGGCGGAGATGACCCTTTAATCTCAGATGAGCTGACTACTCTGGAACGCTCTTTAAACAGAAGAATTACCCTGGAAATTAAGATTGATGAAGCGCTAGTGGAGAAGGATTCACGTGATAAGGGAAATTAGTATTGTAGCCATTGGTATAACTGCCTAAATGCATATATATTTTAGTTTTAAGTCAGCGATTTTTAATTTTTTTCACCTAACAAATGAAAATAGGCACTGTACTAGCAGTGCGGGCGTTATTGCTCTATTAATGTCGTTATCTGTTCAGGCAGCAAATGTAAATGAAACGATAGAAGATGGGCTCCAGTTTGGCGAGCAAGGTAAATATGGACAAGTAAAGTTTGATTTACGTTATCGCTACGAAAACGTAAATACTAGTGATAATTCACCTGTAAAAACAGCGCATGCAAATACCCTACGTCTACGAGCAGGGTATCTGACACCTGAATTTCATAATGTACAAATTTATGCTGAATATGAAGGCAATCTTGCTATGCAGGAGGACTATAATAGTTTGCGTAATGGTTTGACCCAGTATGAAGTTGTAGCTGACCCGCAAGAGCAAGAACTAAATCAATTCTGGCTAAGTTATAAAGGTCTTTCGGGTACTTTAATAAAAGGTGGACGGCAACGGATAGAATTAGATAATGAGCGTTTTATCGGTAACGACGACTGGCGGCAAATGGAGCAAACTTTTGATTCCGTATTGATTAGTAATCAATCGGTAGAGAATTTAACGCTAAACTTCATCTATATAGGGCAGATACATTCGGTGATTTCTACCAGGCATCTAGTAAGTATGCCGGTATTCAATTTTAGCTATAAGTTTGGTCGCTTTAGTACTCTAACTGGGTATGGCTATTGGCTGGCGGATCATGAGGATGCTATCAACTCAACGCAGACCTATGGAGTAAGGCTGCACGGTGAGCCTAAGTTAAAGCATGATATTCAGTTGTCCTATGATGTAGGCTATAGTAATCAGGCAGATTATAAGAATAATCCCGGTAACTATGCGCTAGATAGATATCTGATTATATTGGGCGCACAATATGTTGGTATTACTCTCAAGTCTGGAATGGAACAGTTAAATGGTAATGACATTTATGCTTTTCAGACACCACTAGGTACCAAGCATGACTTTCAAGGTTGGGCAGATAAATTTCTGGTGACGCCCGGTGCAGGTGTTAGAGATATTCAGGCATCCATAGATAAAAGCTTTTATGGGGTTAAATTTATGTTTGCCTATCATTACTTTACTGACTCAAAAGGCAATGGAGAGTATGGTAACGAATATGATTTTCTGGTGACTAAACATTTTGGCAAACATTATCAATTGTTGGCAAAATATGCTTATTATGATGCTGATAATAGCCAGGCTGCTATAAATGCCGGAGTAGAAAAAGATACCCAGAAAATATGGGTGCAGGGTAGTGTGAATTTCTAATTAAGGGGCGAGGATTTAATAATACCCGAAAGTATGACGCAGGATTTTGGCTGCACAGGTGCGC
>NZ_BDMN01000068.1 GCF_002189065.1 Bathymodiolus platifrons methanotrophic gill symbiont | reverse complement strand
ATAATTATTGGGAAACTTCAGTTTAATAATACCCGAAAGTATGACGCAGGATTTTGGCTGCACAGGTGCGCAAGGAAAAGCTAAATACGTCCTAAAAACTTAAGCAATAGCTTTTTTAATGCGTGCCAAAGCAGTTTCTAAATTTTCCATGCTGGTTGCAATAGATATTCTGATATGTCCAGGACAACCAAATGCTGAACCAGGTACTAAAGCCACATCAGCTTTTTCAATGAAATATTCAGCCAGATCCAGGTCATTATCAATACCGTCCAGTTGAGTAATTAATTTTTCAACATTAGGGAAAACATAAAATGTTCCATCGGACTTGATACACTCAATGCCAGACATTTTATTGAGTTCATCCACCACATAATCATGACGTTTTTTGAATTCAATCAGCATGGTATCTATACAGCTTTGATCGCCTCTTAAAGCTTCTTCAGCCGCAACCTGAGAAATAGAAGTAGGGTTGGATGTGCTTTGTGATTGTACCTTGCGCATGCCGGCGATAATGTCTACAGGACCAGCAGCATAACCAATACGCCACCCAGTCATGGAATAAGCTTTGGAAACACCATTCAAAACCATGGTGCGGGCATAAAGCTCAGGACAGGCATTGAGAATATTAACGAAACTGCCTTTTTGCCAGAGTATATGCTCGTACATATCATCTGTGGCAACAATAATGTTCGGATAATCCAGTAACACCTCTCCAAGCGCTTTTAATTCGTCAAATGTATAGGCAACCCCGGTTGGGTTAGACGGGCTATTAATAACAAATAAGCGAGTTTTATCGGTAATGGCAGCGTGCAATTGAGCAGGCGTTATTTTAAAGTTTTGCTCCTGAGTAGTTTTGATAATCACCGGAACGGCATCGGCTAACAGCGCGATATCAGGATAAGAAACCCAGTAAGGTGCAGGAATAATAACCTCATCACCTTTATTTAATAAAGCTTGAGCCAGGTTATAAAAACTTTGTTTACCTCCTGAAGATACCAGAATCTGCTTAAGTGTATAGTCAAAGCCATTATCATTTTTAAATTTATCAATAACAGCCTGCTTTAAACTCGGTGTACCGTCTACTGCCGTATATTTTGTAAAACCATTGTTAATCGCAGTTATAGCGGCTGCTTTAATATGCTCAGGGGTATCAAAATCGGGCTCACCAGCGCCCAGGCCAATAATATCTTTGCCTGCTGCACGCATTTCTGCAGCTCTTGCGGTAATAGCCAGAGTGGGTGACGGTTTAACTGCACTAAGTCGGTCAGAAAGTTTGATACTCATTAAGCTTCCTCGAATCAAATGATGGATAGATAAAACGTCAAATTATACCTTATGAGTACGCGTTGCGAACTGATAATCGTTGGTTGGTTTAGATTTTTTTACGAAGTAAAAAATCTAAACCAACGCGAGCCTACGTGATTTTACGTTCCACAATGCAGGCCATCGTAGGCCGGAATAGCGCAGCGTTTTCCGGTGCACACACACACGAACTGGATTATTTTGATTACAGGATAAGTGATTGTGCTTTGCCGGAGTCTTTAGATTGTTTACATTCGTAAATTGTTTTGGTGGAAAACGCTGCACTATTCCACTCTTACGTCTTATTTTATTGAAATTTAATCAATAAATTCTTAAGTAAGCAGTATTAGGAGCACAGTCCACTTTATAAGTAAATTTCTCCCTGATTATAAGTACTCTCGTGGCTAATGCCTCTCCTGTCTAACTGAGTTTTCAGTTAGCTGGTAAATAAGGGCGGATTATCTTGTTGTAATTAGTCCTACGCGGGGTTGTCGCTATCAATAAAGACACATTCTATATGGCAGTGCATTTGTATTTTTCGCATTAGGGCAAGTATGCCAAAAATCTCAGTTGCATAATGTCCACCTGCGAACATATGTATACCGTTTTCCTGGCTTTCGTGCCAGTCATGTTCAGAAATTTCCCCGGTAATATAGGCATCCAGTCCGGCTTTTTGGGCTAATGCCCAATCACTGTTAGCACCGCCAGTGATAATACCAACTGATTCAATGATTTGATTTTCATCCGGGCTGGCCAGAATAACGTCGTGGTTGAGCACGGACTGTAATTTTAAGCCTAGTTCTTTGGCTGTTACTGGTTCGTTGAGTAAGCCTTCGATACCCGTGGGACATCCTTTGTAATCACCACATGGACTTTGTTGTCGGCAGTCTATAAGTTGCCCTAAAACTGCGGCATTACCCACTTCCGGGTGTGCGTCGAGGGGGAGATGATAAGCAAATAAATTGATATTGTGTTGTACTAGGGGGGAAATGCGTTTGGCAAAGTGACCTGTCAGTGGGCGAGCGCCATGGAAGTGCCAGAATAAACCGTGGTGTACTACCAGGGTGTCAGCACCCATGTCAGCAGCCTGGGTGATTGAGTCAAGGGTTGCAGAAACAGCAAAAGCTATCTTTTTGATGTTTTCTGAACCTTCAACCTGTACGCCGTTGGGGCAGTAGTCTTTAAAGTTCGCGGGTGTGAGTAAGTCATTAAAATAGCGATCTAGCTCGTTTCTTTGCATGGGTTTACTCCTCAAGTTTCAGCCATAAGGCTTTGAACGTATCAGTAAGAGTGGGGTCATTATCGCTAACACGTCGGGATATATCTTTTATATTAAACCACTGTCCTCCATCTATTTCTCCAGCTTCCAGAGTAAAAGGGCCGTTGTGTAAACAGCGATAAACCTGGACAAATTCCATGCCTGTTTCGGGTATTGCGGGTAGCTTGAATAGAAAAGTGAGTGTTTCATCTACACAAACAGCTAGTTCTTCGATAGTTTCCCGGTGCGCACAAACATCGTAACTTTCCCCGGCATCAACATGACCTGCCGCAGAGGTGTCCCATAGACCGGCATTAATATCTTTACTTAATGAGCGTTTTTGTAAAAAAAGCTGTTGATCGTTATTAAATACCAGGATATGCACGGCTCTATGGCGCAAGCCAAGTTGATGGACTTTGTTACGAGGCTGGTTTTCGATAAACTGGTCATTTTTATCGACGACAGCAATCAGTTCTTGATTCATAAGTCTCCAAACTATGATAAAGGCTTTAGCCTTTTTCAGTATTGGGGTATTCTAAATCATTCATCAGTTAATGCGGTAATAATATGGCAAGGCGTAGTGAACATAGTCAGGCAGAAATCAAGAAAATGGTGTTGGAGGCAGCAGAGGATATTATTCAGGAAAACGGGTATTCTGCGCTAAAAGTACGTAAAATTGCCGCTGATATAGGATATACCGTCGGTAGCGTTTATATGGTTTTTACTAATATGAATGATTTAATCATGCATATTAAAGCACGTACCTTGCAGAAATTGCAGCTGTATTTGCAAGCACAGCAAAAGCGGCCCATAACAACTGAAACGCTACAAAACACGGCGCTTGCCTATCTAGATTTTGCTGTTGCTAATGATGGGTTATGGCGTATGCTATTTGAACATCAATTGGCACTGGGAGAGTCTGTACCTAGCTGGTATCTGCAAGAAAACCAGAAAGTATTTGAGCTGCTTTATAAAATAATCAGGCAACTTGATGAGTTGCATTCTGATGAACAGGTGCATCAGGCTGCTCAGGTTTTAATTAAAAGCGTGCAAGGGATAGTGATGCAGTTATTAATGCAGAATCAATCGTCTGCCGCTGTTATGGCTTCTAAAGCAGAGGTCGAATTGCTGGTTCAATGTTTTTTGCGTGGTTGGAACAATGGCACAACATAAGATGACTTTATTTCCTGAACAACAAAAAAAATCTCCTGCGGTAGAACGAAAGGAGCTGGTAGCCTGGGCATTGTTTGATTTTGCCAATTCAGGTTATACCACGGTGGTGATGACTACGATTTATAGTGCTTATTTTGTCGGTGTGATTGCGGCTGAGGCCTCAGATATGGCTCCCGGTATGCCAACATTATTGTGGTCTATTGCTATTGGCCTGGCTAATTTTGTAGTCATGATTCTGGGGCCTGTGATTGGTGCTTTAGCTGATCATCAAGCTAGAAAAAAAGTATTTTTACTGATTTCCAGCATTGGCTGTGTGTTCGCAACAGCATTATTAGCGTTTGTCGGTCCAGGTGAAGTGCTGTTATCGATGCTGTTAGTCACTATTTCTGCAATTATGTTTGCGCAAGGTGAAAATTTAATTGCAGCATTTTTACCAGAATTGGTGAGTAAAGAAAAAATGGGGCGAATGTCTGGCTATGGCTGGTGTGTCGGTTATTTTGGTGGGTTGCTTACATTAGGATGCTGCTTGTGGATTATCCACTGGGGGAAGCAGCAAGGAATGCTTGATACCGAGATTATTCCGATAACCATTCTGGTGACTGCGGCAATCTTTGCATTAACAGCAAGCCCAACCTTTTTGTACTTACGAGAACGGGCAGTAGCGCAACCTAAAGACGATCATGTCTCTTATTTTCGTGCCAGTTTTAATCGACTGCAGCATACTTTTAAACAGGCCAGCCATTTTAAGGATTTATTCAGGTTTTTGCTAACTCTGGCTGTTTATCAATCAGGGGTTAGTACGGTCATAGTGCTGGCTGCTATTTATGCTCAGGAAGCCATGGGCTTTGGGCGGCAGGAATTGATTATATTGATTATGGTGGTTAATGTAACTGCTGCCGTCGGGGCATTTATTTGTGGACATCTACAGGATAAAATTGGTTCAGTACCCACTTTGGCAATTACGCTGGTGTTGTGGATTATTGCAATTGTCGTTGCTTTCTTGGCTACTGAGGCTGCGCATATGTGGATCGCTGGTAATATTATTGGTGCAGCAATGGGCTCAAGTCAGGCAGTTAGTCGAGCGTTGGTCAGTAAATTTACGCCAGCTAATCGTTCAGGTGAATTTCTGGGTCTTTGGGGTGTTGTAATTCGTTTGTCTGCGATTATTGGCCCCTTAAGTTATGGCCTAGTGAGTTATTTTACGCAGGGAAACCATCGTCAGGCTTTATTATCAACTCTGGTGTTTTTTGTTGTTGGTTTATGGTTGCTAATGCGGGTTGATGAAAATCGTGGGAAATTAGCTGCCACGGAATCTTAGGCGCTTAATTATTTCCAGCTGCCTTAGATTATTTTTCTGAAGTTTCCCAATAATTATTTATGGTAAAATTGAAACTATGCTACAACTATATGAAAAAAATAGTCTTTTCATTCGTTTCAAATGCTATTGCCTAAGGGGAATTAAGTAGGGGTTTGCTATAAACATGGCAAAACCACCTAAAATAAACCTCGATACACCAGCATTGTGTATTTCAGCTACTCAATAATTGGGAAACTTCAGATTATTTTTTATAGTCCAATATTAAAGAACTCGAACGCTGCCAGCCATGGAGAGCGAACGCGAGGGCTGGTAGTCCCCAGAAGGCGTAGGGCCGTTGTTTTGTCGGAATCGTAGCGCTAGCGTAGGTGGAGACAAAATAAAAGGCATTCCGAAACGCCGTCCAGTCATTTGAGGGAGTGTTACGAAGCCAGCACCGAGTTTACGATGGTAGTGGCGAAGTGGCACGTACGCAGGACGTCTGGGGCGTCGAAGGCATTAGCGGTCGCGTTAAGTTTTTGCTGCTTGCTTGGGCTGGGATGCCCAAAACAAGCTTTCGCAAAAATAGCGACTCCCCGCTTAATAAGAAAAACTATTTTTCCATATTTATCTAGAGATAGTCGTAGAAAATGAATAAGCAGCAAGATTATCAAGTTCGTCGTAGCCAGCGCGCCAAGCGTGCCAGAATTGTAGTGACAGCTGATAGAGTTGAAGTCGTTGCGCCTTTACGTATGCCTGAAAAACAGATTCAGCAATTTATGCGTGCCAAGCAAGACTGGATTGAATCGGCAAAAAATAAAGTGCAGCTACATGTTGATAATATCACTAGTTTTGCGCCGCAAAGCTATCAACAGGATGCAATGATTCCTTATCAGGGAGAGCAATATAAGCTAGATATTAAAGCCAGTGCGGAAAAGAAAATTACAATAACCTTTGATCGGTCGTTTACTGCTTTTGTGCCTGAAAATGACATTAAAACTTTAACTGCAATGGAATTAAGTACACAGATTAGGCTAGCTCTCATTATCTGGATGGGGCAAGCGGCTGTAAAGCAGGCAGTACAAACTACGGATAAATATGCTCCTTTGTATCAACTGGTCCCGCGCTCAATTACTATTAAGACCCAGAAAAGTCGTTGGGGAAGTTGTGGTATACATAATGATATAAATTTGAACTGGCTATTGATTCTGGCTCCGGCAGAAGTATTTGAATACGTGGTGATACATGAGATATGCCATATAGAACAGCGTAATCATTCCGCTGCATTCTGGGTGCTTGTAGCTAGGTATTGTCCTGATTATAAGCAGCAGCGTTTATGGCTTAAGCAGCATGGAGCGAGCTTGATGCTGGGTTTATGAGTTGCTTTTCGCCCTGAATGACATGAAAGCAATACTTCAGATCTTAATGGTAAATACAATGATAATTGCAATATTGGACAGGATTCTCTGGGTCATGTATGCTTCAAAACCGTAATGAACAATATCCCCTTAGTCCGTGTACGTTATGCCGGTAGTTTTGCCAAAGAACTACATAAGCTTGGTGCGCCAACAGAAAGAGTATTGAATACGGTGGGGCTCTCAGAGGAAATTTTAGATATTCCTGATGGGTTCATGCCCGTCGAACAACTCTTGCGCTTTGCTGAACAAGCAAGGCGATATACTGGCATTGCAGATATTGGTCTCGCAGCAGGCCTAACTCCGTTTGGACAACACAGTCAGGCGGGACATAACGTGATGGTTTGTACAAATTTATATCAGGCTATTGTACTGTTTTGTAAACAAGGGAATAGCGAGATAACTAATTCCAACTTTCATATTCGGCAGCAGCAGACTATGGTCTGGTTCTGTGGAGGAGTGGTTGAGGGAACCGTATGAATTACGGCTACAAAGTAAAAATGATAAATCGTTGTATGATACCGAGCTTATCCGTAATGCCAATGTACGCTTCGGCTGTAAAATGTTAGCGATAGGTATACCGCATTATGCTTTTGCTTTAACTTTACAGCACACAAAAGATCAGTCACCTGTTGCTAATTCAGAACTGGTACTGCTCTCCGAGTCTGATACATCACTTGAATATTCAGTAAAAGAGATTATTCGTACTCATATTCGTGCGCATCAAAGTGGAATAAAAAACGTTGCAAAGGCACTTGATCTTTCGGTACGTAGCTTACAACGGCGTCTTGCTGAAAACGAATTAATATTTTCTCATCTATTAGAACAAACTAGAATTGAAACAGCACTAATGATGCTAGAAAATTCGAATGTTTCAATTATAGAGGTTGCCATGGAGGTTGGCTACAAAGAGGCCTCACATTTTGCTAGGGCATTTAAACGAAATACTGGCTTAACCCCGCAACAATACCGCTTCCAATATCAAACTGAAAATATAAAATCTACAGCAAGTTCTTTGCATGTAAATATTTAAACCTCTTAACTATTATATTTTCCTCACCCTCGTACGACAAACCGGAAGTTCATGACGCCGAACCGAGCCCCGGTACTCCACAAGTCTTTTATCGGGAATCTTTGATTAAGCTACGATATTTCTGCTAAAAAATGCAGCATGACAAGTCATGAATTTCCTAGTTTTTGAACGAGCCTTCTTCCTCAAAGCGAAGGAACTTAAAGGAGGGCTTTATGAATTTTATAGCCTATAAGCGATTGATTTATATGGGTGTAAGATTGTCATTTTTGGCTTAAATTAAAATTGGCGAAGGTATTGGTCATATTTTTAAGTCGAGCTTTAAAACATAATTAAAACAGGTATATCACCATGACAAGTGCACACAATCCATCACTTAAATAAGTGATGCCCCCCCCCTCTAATAACTGGTTTATCTGATGATGTTTCACTTTGTGTCGTATCAATTTTATGTTCAAGTAATGCCATTAATCGAATTTCCCGAGCTTGTAAGAGGGTTCTGTCGCAAAAAAATAAATGTTTGTGTAAAAATCAACTGCAACCTATTTTATGCAACAGAGCAGTCAGGACTCATCCACTAAACGTTTCACACCTGAGATAAGTGCGTTAAAACTTTTTGAACGATTGTTTGTAATATCTAAGTATTTCGAAATATCTCTAGAACCGGATATTTTTTGGTAATTTGGCGCGATTCTTTTTAGTTCTTGTGATGCATTACTTAATTTATCTGGGTCGCGGAATTTGGCTCTATTTTGTTTCTCGGCCAGATTGTTCGGCCCAATGGACTTGGCTACCGCCGCCAAGTCACCTAAATAAAATGACTCCAGCTCATGGCAGGCAATACGCACCAAGGCATCTGGTTTCCCAGAATTCCGGCACTCATTTACTAAATTACTTTTAATGATAAAACAACAACCACTATCTTGATCACGCATAACGACAAACTTTGCTCCATGGCTTTTCCAAGCCTTTAACTTACCTGGAAGGCGTTTTTCTAAGTCTTGCTTTCCTTCAAATACCACGTATATGGGTATATACGTGTCAGGTAGAATTTTAGGCAATACACTCTTAAGCATTTCTTTAGCTGAAGGCTCCTCTAAGAAAAATACAAGCTCACTCATCAAGGGTTAAAGGAGCCTTCTTTCCATAAATAGCCCATCTGATCACCTTCAGCAATGAACGCAGCTATTTGTTGATCATCTTGCAATCTCTTTATGCTAGTGCAACCATTTTCTTTAACAAGAAAATAAACTTCACTTAATTCGACTGCATTTAAGAAATCGGGCGAGTGGCTAGAAACAAATACTTGCCCCCCTCGTTCAGAATAAGAACGGAACTCTTCAGCTAATTCCCACAGTAGATGGGGGTAAAGCTGGTTTTCAGGTTCTTCGACACATAAAAGTGGATGTGGTTCAGGGTCATAAAGTAACACCAGATAGGCAAACATTTTAATGGTGCCATCTGATACATAACGAGCTAAAAATGGGTCTTTAAATGCACCGTCTTGAAAACGTAAAAGGACTCGACCTTCTTCGGTTGTTTTAGCATCAACGGAAGTAATCCCCGGTACCCGTGCTGCCAGTTTTTTTAGCAAAGTCTCAAAAACTTTAGGGTGACGAGTGTGTAAATACTCTGTAACTAAAGAGAGGTTTTCACCTTCGCGAGATAAGTGCTCTGCGTAACCCGCATCCTGCTCTGGTCTGGCGCGGTTAATATGGAAATCAGAGATGTGCCACTTTTCAATTAAATTGCCTAGCGCCACAACCGCTGGAAAACGTTCAAATTGCGCCAAACCTTTTACCGCCAGAATATCAGGTGACTTTAGTTTCTGGCTTTCACGAACAAGATCTTTTACATCCGTCACATTGTCAATTTCATTGGTGACTGCTTCACCCTTACCATTACAAAAATCTAAAAAATGCCAAGGCTTCCCCCCCCTACCTCGACGGTATTTCAAAATTTCACGAGTCACGACTGGGCGTTCATCCTTTTCTCCAACAGATAAAAAATAAGTAACCAAGGGAGACTTATCTGTTTCTCGAAACTTAATTTCGATTTCAATATTTCCCGATACAGCACGACTACGTACTTCACTAAAACCTCGATTACCACCAAGCTTTACCAGCGCAGTATGTACATTACTATCCAATGCTTCACGAAGAAATTCAAAAACGCTAAATAGCGAGGATTTTCCCGCACCATTTGCACCAACAATGACACAAAACTTTGGTATGTCGAGCATTTTCGTATCACGGAAACTTTTAAAGTTTTTCAGCTTTATGGATTCAATATGCAAAGTAAACCTCCCCCGAATTCATAGGCTATGTCACCGTTAAGGGTTCTGTCGCAAAAGAAATAAATATTTGTGTAAAAATCAACTGTAACCTGTTTTTATGCAACCAATGGATAAGACACCATCCAGGAGAAAAACTTTCTCATCCCATCCGATAAACTAGTTGTAAAGTCAGGTACCATACCATATGACATTCGCGAGAATAATAACTTGAAAAGTAGCACCATTTTTAGTTGAACATGCGAACCTAGAAGTTACGCATTGACGACAGATTGAAATTCTGGATTCAAATGATTCAACTTTGGCATAAAGGTTCCAATGAACGAAGCTATCACATCTTTGAATAAATTTCGCTGCACGCTATAGCAATTATTAATCACTTCAGCAAAGCTGAGTTTTTGTAGTTGAACAAACCCACAAATTGCAGCAAAAAGGTGGTTCTTTATAGCTCCTTTACTGCGAACCTGGAATCGCTCTATATTGCATACCTGCTTTATCGCTCGATGATACTGCTCAATCTGCCAATGCCTATCATGTTGTTCGGTAAACGCTTTATTATCAAAAACCATTGTTTTCTCTTTATCAGGTAGTGAGCTTATATAATGGCGAACTTGGTCTTTCAAGTTCGTCCGAAATAATTTTACAAACCCAAAATTCTTGAGCCAAACCATCAAGCCATCTTCTGGAATATCCAGCTGTTGAACCTGTAACCATGTCCCTTTTTCCAATGAGACCAAGCGGTTGCTTTCCAATGCAAAGAGCAAACCTATCTGATGATTTCTAATCAGTTTAAGATTACTCACACAACTGTACCAGCTGTCTCCCGTAACAAAATCAGGATCAAGCCCCCAAGCCAATACTTCATCCAGCATATCTTGAAAATAGTCATTTTTTGTCTTTCCTTCTGCTTTGTCGACCACTCGAAAATTAACGGGTTGATGCTTCCCTTGAATATCGGTGTAATACAAAGTCACAAGATTGATTCCTTTAACCGCTCGATGATGTTTACCTGACCAAAAATGGCTGACAAGTTCCATATACTGACTATAAGGTTTATCAAGGACACTATCGTCTACACTCAAGGTTCCTCCCTTTAAATTCAATGTGGTACTGGCTTCATTGTATAAGTCTCGTCCAGTATAAAGTTCGCGATTCAGAAATCGGTTTACACTATCATGTGATATCGACATCACTTCTCCTAATCGCCGACAACTGGCCTGTTTTGGCTCACTTAATAAAAAGCTAATATACATCGGTAAGGTGCAGCGGGCTGTTGATGGGCGTGTTATTTCTCTTATCAAGACTTGGCTTTCCGATGGCTTTGGTGTTTTCAATGTTCATAGTTTAGCATTGCCTGTCAATGCGTAACTTCTAAA
>NZ_BDMN01000067.1 GCF_002189065.1 Bathymodiolus platifrons methanotrophic gill symbiont | reverse complement strand
TAAAAAATGCAGCATGACAAGTCATGAATTTCCTAGTTTTTGAACGAGCCTTCTTCCTCAAAGCGAAGGAACTTAAAGGAGGGCTGCGGCAACAATTACCTATTAATTGGCGATGAAACTGTGTTGGCTATTTTAATATTTTCAAGGGATTTTATCGCTTATTTATCTTTTGGCATGAAATGGTAAGAAAAGTTTTCCTTTTCCATATAGAAAGAGTAATTTTGCCGAACAGCCACATACCATCGTCGGGATAATTGGTTGAATTGCTGTTTTTCACTGCTACTCATATAATGTTAATTATTCTACCTTTTGCTATAACCATATTGCTTGTGCTGGTTCTCTGCCCTATAGCAAAAGCACTCAGCCTCACGGATAAGCCGTGCTCTAGAAAAAATCACTCAGGTGAAATACCTCTTATTGGGGGGATTAGTATATATTTATGCTTGCTAATACTCATTTACTGGGTACCTATAAAAAGCTACTGGTATATAATTTCAGCAACCCTTATTGTCATTTGTGGAATAATTGATGATTACAAACACCTAAATCATAAGTGGCGTTTAGGCGTAGAAATGATTGCCACACTAATCATGATTACCTGGGGTGGAATGGAAATTACAAACCTGGGAAATCTATTTGGGTTTGGAGACATTAAATTAGGCAATTTATCAACTACCATAACAATTATAGCTGTTGTGGGTGGAATCAATGCTTTTAATATGGTCGATGGTCTTGATGGAGCAGCTGGGGGCGTATCACTCATAATAATGAGCCTAATATTCGCATTAACAACGAACATTTCCCAAATATCAACGATATGTTTAATATTCATCTCGGCAATTATCGCCTTTTTATTTTTTAATATGCGTATTTTTGGCCGCAAAAAAGCCACTGTTTTTCTCGGAGATTCTGGTAGCATGCTATTAGGCTTTACAATCTGTTACTTAGTTATTTCAGTATCTCAAGGCGAAAATAGAGTTATTTCGCCTGTAACAGTTTTATGGATTATAGGTCTTCCACTTATTGACGCCGTATGTATTATGTTGCGCCGCATTAAAAAAACTGAAGTTTCCTAGAAATTCATCAAGCGACCATGCGTAACAAAACTAAGTATTTATCCCCGAATGGGAAAAAACACAAATTGAAAGTGGTGAAAAGAACTGACTGAGCTTTTGGCAAAAAGATGATGTTGAACGGTTCTGTCGCAAAAAACGAATGTTTGTGTAAAAATCAACTGTATCCTGTTTTTATGGGGCAAATGGGTGAAACGCCATGCAGGATAAAAACTTCTCAGCCCATCATTAAAATTACGATAATATAGTGGGAAGGCCAATTATCATATGTCATTCAGGAAAATAATAACTTAAAAAATAGCACCATTTTTAGTTGAACATGTGAAATTTCTTTGGCTGAAATTAAATCTTATGATCGTAGGTAATAGGGTGATTTTGTTTTTTGCGACAGAACCGGGTAACTTTTGCAATTATTTACCTTCTCATTGTGGTTTACTGTAATTAAAAATTAAAAGGTTTTAGTCGATGGTTGATTTTAAGAAAAGACTTAAAAAGAGGGATATTGTAAAAAAAATAAATCCACTCGATATCTATGACACTTATCTATACATCGGTTAAAAAGGACGAACAGGTAGTACTAAACTACCGAAAAAATCCCCCTTATTATCTGATTCTTTGTAAGAATGAGAAAGCGTTCGCGTAAATGCATAATGAGCGTTGTCCTCTGTAGATGACCAATAGAAATTGTTGCCATCGGGATCAGCGGAAATCCCCCATATTTGTATAAACGCGATATATATAAAATCTAGAGAGTCTTTAGAGGGTAAGTGCCAGCCAGAAATGCCGTTGATTTTGTAATGAGCGGCTAAATATGCGGCTGAAGTTTCCGAGGCACAACCTGCAGCTAAAATTGCATCTGTATTTGCTTTACCATCCCCAACTTTTGCTCCTCGTGCTCCTAAAACAGAGGTTCCAGAACATCCCCAAGAGGAGAACCCCAAGTCGACTAAACTCACCTCTAAACCATGCTCTCCATTATTAGTAGTGTAATAAACGATGCCGCCAGCAGGACCTTTGTCACCCACTTTAAAATCATCTACACAAGCCCCTACCTTGGGATAATCACTGTCTTTACAACGCCATCGAAACCTTACTTCCGTTTCATCATCTTGATCAGGATAGGATATCCCCGTAATTATATTCTTAATTTCTGAGACGTTACTCTTAATAATCTTTAACTCAGTTTTGTTTTTAGTAGTATCGGATATGGAAATATGACTGAAAAATGCGGTGGCTGCAAAGATACAAGCCACCCAATATTTAGTATTCAATTTTGAATTTCTCATTAGTACCTCTTAATTAGCTCTTTTTACTTTCCTGTTGGTAAAATACCAAACATTCTAAAAAAATTCAGGCGAACCATGCTACCTCACGAAATTCCGGGGCTCCTGTCGCCGCAATTTGTTCCCCTACGCAGCGAATGGTAATGTTCCAGCCGCCCTGCGTCTGCCACAAAAAAAGCCCTACGGCTATCGCGGACTAAAAATCATCACTTCGCTAAGCTCCGTTTCCCTGATTTTCAGCGGACGAGGTGAGGAGGCCGAATTGGTGTGTCGAAGGCATGAGCGGTCGCGTTAAGTTTTTGCCGCTTGCTTAGGCTGGGATGCCCAAAAAAAGCTTTCACACAAATAGCGACTCCGCGCTAAAGGTAGCGTGAATTGTGTCATAAAACACAAGACGTTTTGATTTTAGGGAGACTATTTTAACCCAGATTCAGATTAAATTCGATATCAACAGGAAAATGAAAAGAGCCCTTTAATGATCGCAGACAATGAGAGAAGTAAGTTTTTTTCGGCAGAATTTACCTTAAACTATGGTACGATTAAAAAAATTGTAATTACCATAAGTTGGTTTAATGAAAATCCCTGCTTTTTTTATTTTTTTATCTTTTTTTTCTCAACAGATTCTGGCTGTTACTATTGCGGAACTTGAAATCTCTCGAAATAATGCACTGGCTTGGATTATTCAAAATCAAAATGGAGATGGCAGCTGGGGTAAACAGGTTGATCTTCGTGTACAAACAACGGCTGAAGCAATCCAGGTATTAGCACGCTATGGGATGAAAGGCAGTTTTTCTACGTTGGCGGGACAAAGCTGGTTAAGTAACCAGGTCGTTAATAGTACAGATAGTTTATCGGCTATTGTAAAAGCTCTTTCCTTGACTGGTGCGGATCATAGCCAACAATTGACGCAGTTAGTTTCTCTACGCGGCGGAAATAATTCTAGCTGGGGTGCTTATTCAGGCTACAGGGAAAGCGTCATTGATACCGTTGTTGCCTCAGAAGCATTAAAGATGAGTGGCAATAATGACGATTCACTCATCAATGCACTAAGCTTCGTTGTCACTAAGCAGCATACCGATGGTAGTTGGTCGATGAATGAGAGTCCTACCCAGAGTAGTATTCTTTCTACAGCACAAGTACTAATGACATTAAGTCGATATAGTACAATTTATGGCGTGGACAGTTTTATTAATAGCGGTCTTGTCTGGTTACATGGTCAGAAAAAATCTGACGGAGGCTATGCTGAAGACAGCATTACAACCACTGGCCAGGTTTATGAAACAGCGCAAGTTGCGCGAGCAATCTTACTTGCCCAAAGTTATGGCAATACAACTGCATCAAACACCACTCACCAAACAGACCTTAGGCAGGCACAAGATTTTTTGGTAAACCAGCAACAAGCAGGGGGGGATTGGGAAGCAGGTGTTTTGCCAACGTTATCCGCTTCACAAATGACAACACCCGAGACGCTTGCCGATTTTGATCATGATGGTATTCCTGATCAAGTTGAAACAGTACTTGGGACTAATCTAGCCAAACCTGATAGTCATCAATTTTCAGTAGGGAATGGCGAGGCAATCGAGGGTATTACATATGCCTTGGATGTCGCTAACATTCATATTCAACAAACATTAAATACAACACTATACTCTCCCCAAGGTGGTAGCGGTACGTATACTTGGAGTATTGTTTATGGTTCTTTACCACAAGGTATTAAACTGGATTATTCATCGGGTGTGCTAAGCGGTTCAGCCAGCCAAATTGGCTATTTTAATTTTACTTACCAAGTCGCTGATGAGCATGGCTGGTTTGAGAATGTACTGGCAAAAATCACGGTTACCCCTCAACCTTAAATGCACGTCCCAAGTATGGATGTTAGTTTTAATGGGCTTTTTTTACATTTCTTATCAAGACTCTTTACAGAGATAATTCACAAAAATCCTAATAACACATAAAAAAATAAACAAGGACTCATATGAACGCTCTAAAATGGAAAAAAAATCTATTATTGTGCTTAGGTATCTTAATATTTAGTAGCTCTTTACAAGCGAATAAAAACACTCTCCCCCTGTCTTTATCACAAACACCGTCTATCCAGGAGCTAGTGGATGACATGACAGAGCAAGGTAATTATTTTTATCATCGGTTACAACATACCTTAGATGAAATTCATAAAGAAACTCAAACACAACAGACAGAGGTCATTGATAACAGCGTATTTTCAATATTTCGTGGACGAATGGCTAATCTGGAAAGTGAATATCAGTCTGATTATGCCCAAATTTTACAAGATTTGATTGGCAGTGGCTTAGCAACGCAAATTACCGAATTTGAAGAAAAAGGACGAAAAATATCATCACGTTTTAAACAGATAAAACAGGCAATACAAAAAGTAGAACAAAGTAGCATAGGACAAAGAAAATTCAAGATACAAAGTCTGGCAACCTTATTAAGGTCATTTAAATATATAGCGGTTGATTTACCGGTTGATAAAACGCTTACAACGTTTACGCAATCCATCGATGAAAAACTGATAACCACCTCAGAAGCTAACTTTACAAAACGGGGAGAAACCAATCAACCTATATATATCAGCCAATGGGATGAACAGACAAATCATCATCTAATAGGTCTTGTAAAATGGTTGGTAACAGCATTAATAAATGAATCTAAGGCAGCACCGAAAGAGTTGCCCACCGAAGCAAGCAGTTGTAGTTATGTAGCATCTGATCTGGCAGCGGATGGCGTTGACATCATTTTGTCACAAGAGATTAAAGATTTAGCACAGCAACTACAGTATTCACCAGCCAGAATTTTTAACTATGTCAGTCAAAAAATTACCTTTGAACCCTATTATGGCGCACTTAAAGGTGCAGTAGGTACATTGCACAGCCAAAGCGGAGGTGCAACAGATCAAGCTTCTTTATTAATTGCTTTACTTCGAGCCTCTAATATCCCGTCTCGTTATGTAAAAGGAAAGGTTGTTTATACAGATAAAACCGCTTTAGGTCAGGATGGAAAAGCACCTCGATGGTTAAGTACTAAAACGTATAAAGCCGCAGCAAGACGTTTAGCAAGAGGACAAAATCCGGCTGGCGCACGAGTTGTTACAAACGATTCTGGGGATATTATTGGCAATACATTTAATCAGGTTTGGGTAGAAGCATGCATTCCATATTCTAATTACCGAGGTATTCATGCCGGTGGAAATGGATACCAATGGATACCATTAGACCCGAGCATCGAAGACCATCAATATCAAGCGGGCATTCAGATTAATGTAAAATTTGATTATGCCAGCTACCTGTCCAATCGAACCAATAAATTACCGCATGAATTTTATCAAGAGGGAATATCGAAAAAACTAGCTAATGGGCAAGCATTATCTGATATACCATTTCAAGGTAAAAAAGCACAGATTAACTATGATATTTTACCCACCACACTACCATATTTTGTTGATCAATACCTCAACTGGAGTAATAGTAGTAACTCAGAAACAGCTGTATTACCTGATTCTCATCGCTATCATTTAAAAGTCAGCGTTAAAAAACCATCGGGTGATGTTTTATTGCCTGAGAAAGATTTATTGTTTAGCCAAGTCTTATTAAAACGGCTAACGCTATCTTTTAAAGGTGCAACACCCTCGAATCAGACAGCATTAAACAACTGGCGACTGGATGAAAATTTAAATACTATTTTACCTTGTAGCATTAATATAATCGCCAGTCTTAAATTAGAAGGTGTTGAGCTGGCAAGTGGCACAGAATCCACTGGGATTTGTACCTCAAGAAATCAATTGAGCTATAAAATAACGCTTGATGAAGGTCTTAATAATCATCCACCAAGCGAAGCTAGTTCTGCAGCAACAAATATTATTAATGAGGTGAATTTTACCAATATAGACGCCACTAATCTGCATGCACTGCAAACCTATGCTTTCCATATTAGTGATCGGTTATTAGCGGAAAGAAGTGAACAATTATTACAAGCGATAAAAGATAATAGAAATCCTAATAGCAATGTGGATGAGACGGAAGGTGAATATTTACATATTGTCGGATTACAATATATGCGGCACCTGAGTGACTCTACTAAAACCATTGCCTTGTTAAGTAATGGTACAGGAGACAGTGGTTACCATATGGGCTTAACCTCCACAAAAATGAAAGTCGAATATCTGTTTGATATCCCCTTTGCCGTTCATCGCGGGGGTATGCTGGTGGATATACCAGGAGGACAAACTAGAAATATTGATTTAACTACAGGTCTAATAGATTGGGATAGCTTTTTGCTTTCAGGTTATTCCGCATCGGCATATGAATCTTATATCTGGCAGGAAAATGCAGCACTTGATGCAGTATCGTCTGTGCGAGGATTACAGTTTGCTAATGAGCAAGGGATAGAAGAGTTACAACTAACAAGTAGTAACTGGGAAAGTGAGCAGAGTAAATTTACCTCCAATACCGATTCCTCATTAAACTACAGCACTGCTCAGATCAATAGTATAAAAAGCAATTATATTGATAAAGGTTACACGGTTAAGGTACCTAGAAGCCAGATTCTATATGATAGCTGGAAAGGGGTGGTTTTTGTTGCTGAATGTAATAATTGTCAGGGTGATGGTGCTGTTAAGGCTGGATATATTATCAGTGGTGGCTATGCTGGTGGATACACACTCCCCAGAAATGCTTCTTCCCCTCCGGTTATTTACAACCCAGATATAAATATAGGTTATGTCCCTGTTAGCTACATTCCACCCGTGGTTAATGAACATATAGTCAACACTGGTATCCCTTACAACTCCACCACCGCCTCAAAGGGTTTTAACGTTAATCAAGTGTTTAGCGGCGATCCAGTTAACCTAGTCACAGGAAACTTCTACCACAACGAGCAAGACCTGATCATCCCAGGTCGGGGTGGCCTGTCGTTTGTTTTTGAACGAACCTACAACTCCCAAGACCCAGAAGACAGCCCACTAGGCTACGGCTGGACACATAGCTTTAATCATTTTTTAAAATTCTACGGCCACGATACCGCAGACAACCGCGTAAAAGTCAGCTGGGTAGATGGCTCTGGCGGCGAGAAGTTTTTTTCTTTACCTGGGGCAACCGTCCCCACCAACAGCCCCGACTTTGAAAATGATGTCGGCGTACATGTCGTTTTAAAAAGAGAAAGCAATGGCCAATACAGTATTACCCAGAAAAATGGCCTGACCTACACCTTTGCCTCAAATGCAGGCGCAACAAATGATCAAAAAGCCAAGCTATTATTCATAAAAGATAAAAATAACAACCAGCTCACCCTTAATTACAATAATAGCAATCAGGATAAACTCCTTAGTGTCAGTGATGATCTAAACCGTAGTTTAACCTTGGCTTATGCCAATGGTGGAAGTAGCCATTATATCGAAAGTTTAACTGACTTTAGTGGTAGACAATGGCACTATAATATTAATACAGCCGGTGATTTAATCGAAGTCAAACCCCCTTTGGTAGTGGAAGGAACTATGGCTCCATTGATTTACAATTACTACACTGCAGCAGACGGTCACAATAAAGCCCATCTATTAAAAAGAAAACAAAGTGCCGAAGGTAAAGGTATGACTTTTGAATACTATGCCAACGGCCAAGTATTCAGACATACGGACGATCTCGGTGGCAGCATACGATTTAATTACAATAACTTTCGTCGTGAAACGGTCGTCACAGACGAGCGCGGGTACGCTACACATCACTTCTTCGATGAATATGGAAACCCAGTTAAGGTTGTGGATGCTGATGGTGCCACAGAAACCTTTGAATATGATCCTGCAGAACCGTTAAACCGATTGGCACATACTAATAAAGGCGGATTAAAAACCCAATATGAATACAACAGTAACGGAACCGGTGACTTAATAAAAATCACCCAGCCCTCTGGTGATACTATTCAGTACGGTTTTTACAACACTTATCATCAAGCACAAAAAGTACAAGATGCCCGCGGCAATATCAATCTGATGCAATACGACAGCCAAGGCAACTTGACCGACAGTATCAAATTAAAAGCAGGCATAGACCGAGATCCAGAAACCAATAAAACTCCCTACACCCCGATAGAAACCGATGTTCTTAGCTGGACACGCTTTGAATACGACAGATACGGCAATAATATTCAAATCCAGCAAATTAAATCATTAATAGAAGAAAGCGGGACACTACCCTTAGGCCCTATTGTCAGAAACACTTATGACAGTAACGCGCTTTATCTAATAAATATTAGCCGCTGTGGTGCCGCTGATCTGAATGAAGATAACACTACAGACAAACAAGAATGCCAAACCGCTACTGTTATCTACGATACCCTGGGTAGGAAAACACAAGGTATTGATGCCAGTTGGTACCCAACCAAAACTCATTACGACAGCAACAATAGAAGCACCCAAAGCAGCGACAACCAAGGGCAACTCCACAGCTATACCTACAACCAAGACAACCAACTGCTACAAAGACAGCTGCTGATAGGCAACACCCAGCACGACAGCGAACAATACCGCTATGATCAAGCGGGAAGACTCAGCCAAAGCATTGATGCCGGCGGAGAGACTAGCCAGTACCAGTACGACCGTAGTGGCAACCTGATAAAAATCACCGACCCCGACAACTACACCCTCACACTAGACTACGACCAACGCGGCCACTGGACGAGTGCAGAAGATAAAGGACAGCACCAAGTCACCCGAAAACTGGATGCCCTGGGAAGAATCCAAAGCATTACCGACCCCAACGGCAATACACAGCGTTATGAATACTACGGTGCTAGTGACAACGGCCGCCTATATAGAAAATATGACGCCCTCAACCGAGTTAGTGAATACCACTACACCCCCACAGGACAAGTTAGCAAATATATAGACCACGAAGGCCACAGCACCACAACCGAATACGATGCCGCAGGCAGAGCCATCAGAATCGTTCAGCCCGGCTATCTGGATAATAACCTAGACTCAGTCACCTATAATCAAACGATCTACCCCGTAACCCTTTATCACTACAATCTATTAGGGCAACAAACTGATATTTACGCAGGTTATACAACCGATCCAGCCGAGAGAAAACAGGATCAAACCAGCCTACAGAAACAACAAGACTACGATGACTTTAATCGACTCACACAAAGCACCGACGCACTCAACAGAAGCCACACATATCAGTACAACAACCACAACCAGCTTAGCCAAAGCAAAGATGGCAACAACGACATCACTAGCTACCAATGGCAACAAGGCAACCTGCTCAAACAAAAAAACAACAGCGCAGGAACAAACAGCTACGACTATAACGCGCTAGGGAAAATCACTCAGGCACAAGACAAGCACAGCATCAACAACTATGAATACGATGCAAGCCACCGCCTAAAAAGCAGCTATGACGCAAGACAAAGCTGGACAGCAGAAACAGGCCAAGCCACCGCCAAATCCCTGCATTATAAATACAGCCCAGGTGGACTACTCGACCGCCTAACCGACAACCAAGGCCAAGAAACCGACTACCGCTACGACCCCACAGGCCGACTCACCACTTTATGGGACAGCAACTGGGACAGCACTCAATTTACCTATGATGCCGGCGGCAGGCTCACCCAACAAAGCAACCCCAACCACATCAGCCAAAGCTACAGCTATCGTGCAGACGACAGCCTAAAAAGCCATTTAGTCAAAAACACAGGCAGCGGCAATCCAATACTCGAACAACACTACCAAATTGACCCATTAGGTAGAATAAAACAAAAAATAGAAACCCTAAACAATACGACAGAAACTACCGATTACCTATATGATCCACTGGGCAGACTGACACAAGCAGACAACCAAAGTCCCGCCACAAAACAAAACTGGCGCTATGACGCATTCGGCAATAGAACCCAACAAACAACAGGCATCAGTACAGGGACAGAAAGCACAGAAATATCAATCCACGATGCAACAAACCAACTGATAGAAATCAGAAGCACCACATCCACAGGCACCCTCAAACAAGCCTTTATCTACGACGGCAACGGCAACCAGATTAAAGACTGCCAAGGCACCAGCGTTACCCGAAATACCACAACAAACGACTGTACAGGAAGCACCGAAATAGAGTTAATCTATAATGCCGACCAAGAACTAATCCAAGTCAATAAAACAGGTATTCCCACCGAACACTACCAATATGACAGCCAAGGTCGAAGAATAGAAAAAATTATCGGCGAAAATAGCCCCAACAACCCCAACAAAACAAGATACCACTACAATGGCGACAATATCTATGCCCAATACACCACCAGAGACAGCACCAACCCACATTACAGATACGTCCAGCTAGGCCTAGACCAACCGCTCAGCAGATACAACGAAACAGAACAAACCACCTATTACCTACAAGGTGCACACAACAACATCCTCGGCACCACCGACCAACAAGGGAGTTTAACTAGCTACCAACAATACGACAGCTGGGGAAACACTAAAAACCAAAGCACCACCAAAACACCCCAATACGGCTACCAAGGTAGAGAGCCTAACAACACTGGCTTAATCTACTACCGAACCAGATACTACCAACCTCAAACAGGTCGATTTACTCAGCAAGACCCTAAAGGGTTTATTGATGGAATTAATAAATATGCTTATGCGGTTAATAGCCCGATTAACTACTCTGATCCTTATGGGACTAGTGTTAATAGCAGTGCCTATACGCCTAGCTATACAGAGGATCAGAATTATTTTTCTTCAGGAAGTAGCTTCGAAAATATCGTTGATAATGTTATAGATTATGGCATTGATATAGCTTCGGTTGGGTTAACTGCTTTTGATATAATGAATACCCCTATTAGCCCAACCGCAGATACGGTTTTTATTGCTGCCGCATTACAATCAGGTAAACAAGGCATTAAAAACACTGTTAAAACTGGTATCAATTGGACGAAGAATCAGATTACTAAGGTTAGAAGTAAGGCTTATCTCAAGGATGTTGGTTCTTATACCAATACACATCTCAGTGGTAAAACCTATTCAGGTAAAGGATCTCGATTTCGATCTCAGAAATCTGCTAAAAGATGGGCTAAGGATGAAAATGACCCTCATGTGGCTACAGATTTCACACGTGCAAGGAATACGCGAGATGCATTCAAGCAAGAGTCAAGACGTATCGATGCAAATGGAGGTGTGAAGAGTTCTTCCAATTACAATAAAATTGAATCTCCCGGTCGTAAATACCGATTACAAGATGGTGATCTCTAAATGGATTACAAAGTTAGTGAAAATCCGATAGAAGTTTTTTTCAATGAGTTGAGACTACTCGCTGAGAAATATGAAGAACTGACGGATACAGATGTTAGAGAGGATCTTCATCTTACGCTTAATTATTTCTTTGTTTGGAAGAAAGAAGACAGTAGCTATCCTATTTCTTATGGGATGTTTTCCAAAGAAGGTGATCAGTTTGTCGCTACAGCCGTTAATAACTTTCTTAAAGCAATAACTGATTATCCTGAAATTGATAATATGCCTATTGGTCAAGAACGTTTGGATTTACTTCAAAATGAAAATATGTCTCTAGGCGGGTGTCAATATGATGAATTTATTGGTCATACTGATAGTCCATTGCCCCCAGATCCTTTACCAAAGTGGTTATTTGATGAGGGGGATTACGATGAGTAAAGTTACAGTACTAGTCTTAGTCTGTCCATGGTGATATGAATGGCATATATTCCAAATGATGCAACAGGAGACGCACTTAGACGGTTCATTAAAAATGGTTCTAATTTATCAGAACTTATGGAAATTGATTTTTTTGTTGCTGTACCTTCAAAGCAGAAAGGTAATCAAGTTGCATTGGAGGCAAGAGCCTTAGGTTTTAACGCTAGTGTTGAGTTTGATGTTGAAAATAGTGACTGGACTTGTTACTGTACTAAAACACTTATTCCAGAATATTTGGAGGTCGTGAAAATTGAAAAACAGCTTTCCTATATTGCCAAACCACATGGTGGTTATACAGATGGTTTTGGTTCGTTTGGAAATGCAGATACAAATGAGCGCGGTAAAGTGTAACCTGTAGGCTTCGAAAGCATATTTCACCTTGAATTCTTTTAAGGCTTCTTCATCCTTGCCAGATATAGTCGGTAGTGGGTTAAATCTGTTATTTCACTTAAATAATTAGGAGAAG
>NZ_BDMN01000066.1 GCF_002189065.1 Bathymodiolus platifrons methanotrophic gill symbiont | reverse complement strand
ATGTATTATGATGCAAGACAACCAGAAACCCTATCGACTCTAATGGGTGCAGCCATTAATAGTGATGGTTTTTGCATTGTTGATAGCGGTGGTAATCGCCCCAAGTTTGATAAATGGATAGCGGAAAGCGTTGATCTTGTTTTAATGCCTGTTATCCCAGACCCCGAAGGCGTGGACATGGCAATAAAACATATGCAACAACTAGAAGAGTACGGGGCTAAAAATGTAAGGTTCATTATGAATATGGTATCAAGTAATGAAAATGAACATTTACGCGACTTTAGGGAATATTTTTCTAAGCTTCCAGAGGGGAAGATTATCGGAAAAATTAAGAAAGTGGCAGCCGTTAAACGATTACGAGAAAGTGATATAGAGCCTTTTAAAACGCCGCCTAGTAATGTTAATAACCTATCAAGAGCATTATATTTTACCGTTAAAGCAGCCCTTGAGAAAATCGAAGGAAAAGAAATAGAAGCGGAATAGTATGATTGAATTATCAAAGGCATGTGTTATCAACTGTAACCTGCAAACTCTTTGCCATTCGTTGCGATCTAGCCACATAAAGAGCCATGTGGGGCGACACACACCTCAAGGGTTATAAGGGTGTATTTTTGTGATAAAACGCCTGTATACGCCACTAGGTTTGCTTTTCCTAACCACGCCCTTTTTATGGTTCTGTCGCATAAATCCCCCCTCCCGACGTTATCTGCTATCATAATTATCAATTTCAATAAAAGGTGGATCACATGCTCAGCTTCAAAGGCACTCACTTTCAAAAAGATGTCATTCTTTATGCTGTTTTCTTTTATGTCAGGTATGGCGTTTCGTATCGCGACCTTGAAGAAATTATGTCGGAATTTCGTGAAGTAGCATGGCGCGCCTGTGTGTACTTTTTTAACATGGGTTTTATTAACTATAGCATGAGATAAGTTTTTTAACAGTCTTTTTTAACATTATTAACTATAAATAAGGTCTTGTTAATGGTAATTAGCTGTGTTGATGGCGATGTTAAAAATACACTTGTTTTTTTAACACATTCAGTGACTCTAATATTTACACCTAATATGTCGTATCTCAGCTATATGGATGTGTCCGATAATTCACATATATACGTATAATTGACACTCTCTAATGTGTCATTTTTGTCTGTGGTAAAAAATAACACATTTCAACTGTTTAGAAATAAGATCACGGCTAGGACGCAACACAAAATACTTGCCGCCACTTGTTGATGAAATAGTATTCATCAGAGCAACTGTCCACTTCCATAAAGTTAACAGGTTTTTAAATGTGAGAGTGAATTTCAGAGTCGAAATCTATTACGCAATCCTAAACCTATTAAAAATAAAAACACAAACGAAAACAGGCCTTGAATCAGACTGAAAAAGTACATCCACTCTTGCACTGTCCCGCATGTGAACAACTTGTTAAAATTGTAATTTTCTGATGTACGACCAGCAGAGACGAATGGAAGCGCTTGTGAGAGCGAGTACAAAAAACTATTTTCCATATTCAAATTACTGCAATATCCATAGAATCCCCAACTAACTGCAATGCTCACAAGAAGGCAAATAGTTGGCCGCGAAATACTCTGCCCATAGACACATAGCTTATCAAAAAAACAATCTAATATCCGACTAGGCTTGCTCTCACACTCACAACGTTTAGCACGCATTTCCATGACATGGATGTCCAGTGCCTGTTGGTAGCTTTTATTGTCTTCTGCGATCTCTTTAAGGCGGCATAAACTTTCACCGTCACCCTTTTTATAGGTATTAGGATGATTAACCTTCATTCTATCTAATGACACTTGATTAGTTAATTTGGTATTGCTTAAGTTTGGTATGCAGTTAAAACTATTGTCTGATATATCCAAAGATTTATTAAAAATACTGTTCCGAAAAGATAATCCGTTCAATTTATCTGAGCCTTTCAATGAACGAAACGATACATCACCTTTAAATTCACAGTACTCAAACATCATATCTGAATTCTCGAATTCAGCCTCTTTGAAAAACAGTCTTCCCTGTCCGAACTTCGTTCCATTGAAATGCACGCCTGCCCCTCTGAACTTAGCCTCTGTGAAATACACTCCTCCCTCCCCGAAGTCCGCCATCATAAAAAACAAAGACTCTCTAAACTCCGTTCCTAGAAAATACACATCCCCTTCCCCGAACTTAGCAAAGTCGAAATTCACATTTTTACAAAATATGGCTTCATGAAAAGATACAACTCCTTTCCCAAACTCTGTGTATTTAAACCTCACAAAACTTTTAAATTTGACCTTGTCGAAATTAACATTACCCTCACCAAATTTGGCGTTATCGAAATAGACTACAACACCACCGAAATTGGCCTCTTCGAAAATAACGTGCCCTTTCTTCGGAAATCGATACCCTGAAAAGTTAAATTTGTCACCATATTTCCGGTACTCTGGAAAATCGACACCTGAAAAGTCCACTTCCGTATCATCGCCATGTTTTTCAACATAAGCATTCCATCTTTCTTTACCTGCTAAGAATTCATCTAAGGCTTCGTTGTCATTCCCAGATATAGTCTTTTTATCTTTATAGTTAGTGTTCATAGCTAATCTTCCTATTTTTGTTTTTCACGTGCGCGTACAAGTAAAATTAGCTCCTGTAATGCTCGCAGCCCGCATTCCACAATTTCTGAGGTGTACCGTTCATGTGGAGAATATATTGGCTCCCTACGGGACGTATTGATAAAGCATGGATAACGAAAAGATGTTACCCACACCTTACCAACACTAGCCAACACATTCTCCACAATCACTATCAATCACAGTAGATTTATTGCCTTTGCTATAATTCCTTATCCCGAACTCAGGTTATGTAATCTTATCTAGTGAGTGTCGAATTTCAGGATTATCAATGGGATCCTCGATGGCGCGATCTTTAGGGCTGTATCGTACAGACGACTAGAAACTTAAATGTTAAGTGCGCTGTAGAGTTTAGCAGGATGTTCAATGCCATAACCCACACCCCTCGTATTCATTTAAAAAGGGGACAGATTAGTTTTATGGTTGAAAATGTTTTACATCGACAAGACCATCACGAGAATTTCAAGATCAAAACAAAGGAAGCTGAAACTTGATCTTGACCTAAGGTCTATATCAATTTGTGAAATTTCAATCTTAAAATCCACTCAAACAACAGCTCGATCTATATCTAATAATGCGTATATTTCTATCTTGAATTCCAAGAAAAAAATCAGAAAAAATTAAAATACGAAATCGACCTTAACCCAATAAAATCAAGGTAAACGTCAATTAAACCACACATTCTAAACCTCTTTAAAAAAGGGCAAGATAATACCTCCAATTAACTCCAGAGGTATTTATGAGGGCTCTGTCGCAAAAAATAAATATTAGTGTAAAAATCAACTGTAACCTTTTTTATGCAACCAATGGATAAGATACCATCTAGGAGAAATACTTTCTCATCCCATCCGATAAACTAGTGAGAAAGTCAGGTACTATATGACATTCATGAGAATAATAACTTGAAAAGTCGCACTATTTTTAGTCAAACATGCGAACCTTCTTTGGCTGAAATTAAATCTTATGATCGTAGGTAATAGGGTGATTTTGTTTTTTGCGACAGAACCCTATCAAACGCCTCTACATATTCATCTGGTATTTCGAGATATTCTGCTATTCTGCTATTCTGCTATTTACAACCAATTTTCGCTGCCAAGCCACAGAATACTCCGCACTTTTCGATGTTGGCTTAATGATTGGTTTTTTCATTTTAACCGTCATCGGAAAGGGAAAGTCAATCCCTAACAACAATGCTTCACCTTGACTCAATGTTGGCAAAAATGATGCTGAACGTTGATCCATTGTTCCAACAGCTCTTTTAACAACCTCTTGGTCATGATAATTAGTTAGTCTGTGAACAATCAAAGAGCCGACCTGACTTAATACATCTTCAGGTATATCTCTTGGACGTTGTGTTGCAATAACCACATTCAGACCATATTTACGACCTTCTTTTGCAATATTTCCAAATGAATCTAATTTAATAGCAGTTGCTTCATCTCCAACGGTTTTATTTAAAAACTGATGTGCTTCATCTATAAAAACTAGTAATGGATCAGTATGATTAATGTTTCCGCTTCTTGCCAATTCCATTAGCTTTCTACCGATAGCATTAACTAAAATTTCTCGGCTGTTTGCTTCATATGATACGGCTGATAAGTCAATTCTAAGAAGGCGGCTATTTGTTTTATTTGAGGAAAAATCACTAAGTAGACTCGGAATCTCCTTATTTCCTTTGGCATCAATCATCCATTTCAAATGCGTGTTCTCAGAGTAAGACTTTATCCTTGATATAAGGCTCATACAGTAACCAATATCACCATCGGATGCCCCACCCCAAACTGATTCATCTATGACTTGTTCTTTACCGAAACCTTTTTTAATCGAAGGCCAGACACATTCATGAATAATCTGATCACCAATATTTTTGAAACACCAATACTGACTGTCTTTTTTATCCATCATTTCATGAGCTTGATTATACGGTTCTTTTGCCTCTCCCGATTTAACTAACGAAGATTGTTCATTAATGACAAGCCCTTGCGGATTTTTAAAATACTCAGCAACAATTTTTTGGCTCAAAATAGCAGCACTTAACTTAGGCATTTGTGTCTGTGCTGAAGGACGTAAAAAAGCAAAGATGTCAGATTCTGGCAGTCTCCAATGAGGAAATATAACCGTATTATCAGTATTAGCCTTTTCATGCATACCTACGTAATAGGTCTCACAGTCTAAATCTGAATACTCTCCAGTTGGATCTAATATTAGAGCTTTTCCACCATGTCGCTGAACTTCTTGTATCAGTCTTGAAATGGAATAACTTTTACCACCACCTGTAGCACCTAAAACAGCACAGTGCCTTGCAAAAAGTTTGTCTGGGGTTACTGTAATGTTTACTGTTGAATCATATAGCAGTTCAGCTATATCTAATCTTATTTCATCTTCTTTAGAATCACCTTCAGCTAAAATAGATATTAGCTTGGGATGAGCAGAATAGATTTGGCTACCTAACCTTGGATGATTTTTGATGCCACGGTATATTTGACCTGTAGCGGTGTTAACGCTTGTCAACAACTGAATAACACCAATAGGATTATTAAACCCATTCTCAATAGATATAGCATCTACGGAAAGTCTTTCCGCCCCATCTAACCAAACTTGCACTAATCGACCTAATACAGCAGTTTGACCACAATCAAGGAAAACAAATTCGTTGACTTCACCTGCTGCAACACGGTCTCCCAAATACCACTTTGCTTCACCTGATCCTGCGTCAGATAGGTTTGCGGTAATCTCTGCTGGCGAAATATTAATAGCACTACCAATTCTTCGATTAGAATCATAAGGGGTAAACCAATCACTAGAACGCATTAGTATCAACCTTATCCATTGCAATTTTTTCAGCTAATGACTCAAAAGTTTTGAATAGTCTTTCTTCTGGAGTTTCTTTTCTTCGTTCTTGTAACAAGTTAGAAAATTGCTCAAAAGTTGCATCAATGATAGAAATTCTTTTATCACCATATTGGATTGCTGAATCCAATAAGCTTCTAATATCCTTACTAAATGAGCTACTTTCACTAAATGGATCTTTTGTTGCAACAAGTAAGCTAAATTCTGCATTAGTCCTGAGAGCCATCGTAACGGCATTATTAATATGCTTATCATTAAAGCCGAATCCTAAACATACCAATGCTGTTTTAGGTTGCTGAACGCTATTAAGAAACGAAGACATCATATCCAAATACGGAGAATCATAAGATGTTTGATACTTAGAACTGCTAGGGTAAATGAAAACAGGCTCATTTATAGTCGCTTTATAATCGACTTTTTTTACTCGCCCATGTTCACGAGTCCAATTTACAGAACCATGCATCTTATACAAGTGGAGTACATTAGAAATGTAGGAACTTGAACTTTTAGATTGTCCGCTTCGATCAACAATATCGTAACGATACCATGCTGGATTAAAATAGCTTGGCGATGAAAATTCAAAACCATCAACAACAACAAAGCCAGTGTTAGCAGCAGAATGTTCGAAAGCCAAATCATAGTTAGTAGTAAATAATTTGAGTCGTTGTTGCTTAGGACTTCTTCGCCCTAAAGTTCTTATAAATTTATTATGTGTAGCCCAATCATTTGAATCAATGGCATCGGTAAAGTTTGTTTCATCTAAGATAACTTTCTTTGACTGCTCTAAAAAAGAAACGAGTTTGGTAGTATCATCATCATCAGGAAATAGCGCTATATACTGATCACACAAAGAAAGTAATAACTCGATATCATTCCAAGGCTCTTGAGTTGTGTCATCTCTTTTAGTTTGGTTTTTATCATACTGAACAGCATTAAGAACAACATCGAACTGTTCAGGATTTTTTTTTTACACTTTTCCCACAATAGCCCCATACTTGGTGCTATATTAGTGAAAGTTAATGAAGTACCCGATCCAGCAAGAACAATTAAATTATCAAAATCTAATAGGCTATTGATACTAGTTAATAGTACCTGATAATATTCATCATCATTTTTATTTGGTGAATCAATATCAATTGGGACTGGGACTTTAACGCCGTCTGTTCTTCTGACGAAGGATGATAAAAACTTTACTTTATTCACTTACTTAACCTATCTCTGAGCCGTTGATGATTATTCTCCTATTATGCCATACGAGCATAGGCTTGGATGTGCTCTGTTCAAACTCAACCACTATGCACTGAAAGTGCATAGGTTGCGACTGGACTGAAAGTCCAAAACTAACTATTCAAGAATCATTCTTCCACTATATTTTATTTCAAAAATAAAGGGCATTCAATCGCTGGATCAAATTTTTCATCTTCAACATCAAAACCATATATTTTGCAAAGCAAGAACAGCTTATCCCAATCCTCTTTACTAACCCTATTTTTATGCTCATCGTATGAGTGATAAAAAATAATATGAACAATCTTACTTACTATCTCTTTTTTTGAATATAGGTGATTATAAATATATAGTGGGAAGTCTTTATCTGGAAATTCAGCTGCCTCAAAAATATTAAACGCAGGTCCGTTATCACTATTCACCATCAGCTCACCATGCCCCCAAAGAAAACGCCATTGCGGGTTTTCATAGCTTGGAGAAACACCACGAATAGGTGCATTTCCAGAGATTTTTCCAGAGATTTTTTCTGATATCAGTGAGAGCTCCATAGAACTATTAAGAGCAACAATATTAGCAATTGAAGCATTCCAAACTTCAATTTGTTTTTTATCAATACCATGCCAAATAGGAAATAACTTCGTCTTATTCTCGACCATTTTAGAATTTAATGTATTAAGCTCGTATTGTGTCCAATTCTTAGTTGTATACTCGGGCGAAATGATCACAACAGCGAATTTACAAAATGTTAAAACAGCATCAATCGATTTTGCAAGATTATCACCTACCTCAAGATTTAAAGGCGCAAACCATGTTGCTAATCCAAGATGGTTCAGCGATGTTACTAATTTAGTAGCATATTCCTTATCTTCTGTGGCATATGAAATAAAGATATCGTGTTGTTTATTCATTCATTCTTTCCTAAAGCTATCTAAAAAAATACGCGGGGAGTCCATAGCTGGCAGTATATCGCAAATTTTTCAATCTCTGTAATACTCGTAGGCCGCATTTTTCAAATTTTGCGATATACCGTTCATGTGGTGAATATATTGCCTCCCTACGGGACGTGTTGGTAAGGTGTGGATAACAGAAAAGACGTTACCCACACCTTACCAACACTAGCCAACACATTCCCCACAATCACTCTCAATCACAGCAATATGGTTTCTCTTAAACCGCGCTCCGCGCATCAATAATAAGCAATGATAATTTGTAAGAATAAAAAGAAAAGAAGCCCAGACGCGAAGAGCAAGTGTGGGCAAGAACACCCATTAAACACATAGATTGTAAGGTTTTACCTGTTTATCTTTCCCACTCAAAATGCTAACGATTTTTTAGCTATTTCGAGAGAGAATAAACAGAATAATCGAGTTTTTAAGCCCCTTTTACCTCCGCCCTGCCCCTGCGCTATAGAATATATATAAATATATCCCCCTGTACAGCTACGCAGCATATTTGCACTATAAAATTCAATTCCCGCAGGTGAGACGGTATAAACCCGCGACTTCTACTTTATACAAATATGATCTTACTGACTACCTCTACATACCCTTGATCGGTAGCTCTGTCCTGACCTATTCCAATATCATCTAATCCAAAATAGGGGCTGGGCTTGAAAGAAGAGAAGAAAAACCAAATTGCTTACAAATGAGAAGCTAATTAAGATATAATTAACGTTCGTTTGATTGCAAGAGTTGGTCTCTTACTTTCAAGCTGTGGTGAGTGTTTGAAGCACTCATACACAACCTTTATTAAAGGCAAAAAACCCAAGTACTTAAAAATGCTTGGGTTTTTTTTTGCCTTTAAACCCTAAACTTTAAAAGTTCGGGGCTTGTTTCTAAACCTGAAATAAGAAATATCAGGTTTCATTACCGACAACTTTAACTCATACCCCCAATACATACAAGTTTAGCTGTAGAGCATCTTGCAAAATAACGACTATTCCACGCTCTGATGTCAAGAGTAGGACTCGACACAAGCCCCTCAGAGGCGCATTAACGCCCCGCTCTAGCTCCCTACTAGCTATACCCCCCCCCCTAGAAGAATACTATAAAGCCCACAGAGAGCAGAAAACAAGGTCGTCGGCTTATAATACCCCATAGGGAAATAAACTTTGAACGAGCAGGGAGCTTTAAGGTGGCTTTAAAAGCATTCCTATTGAATAAAGACCTTCGCCAAACGTTTTAAACTCCTTTCACATGAAACCCTAATTGCGGTGATATAACATGGCTAACGGGATAAAATTACAGTTTAAACGACTACTACCACAGCTTATTAAGGATGTATCGTGATCGAAAAATTAAAAATGCAAACCCCGAATATTACTGAGCAGAACATGGAACAGATTGCCAAGCTATTTCCTAATGTGATGACAGAGACCCAAGATAAAAATGGCGAAGTACAAAAAGCGATTGATTTTGACCTATTGAAACAAAGTTTATCCAGTGTCTTAGTGGATGATGACGATGAGCGTTACCGCTTAGATTGGCCCGGAAAGAAAGCCGCATTATTAAAAGCCAATACCCCGGTTACTAAAACTCTACGTCCGTGCCGAGATGACAGCGTTAATTTTGATAACACAGAAAACGTGTATATCGAAGGTGATAACTTTGAGGTATTGAAGATCTTACAAGAGTCATACCTAGGTAAAATTAAGATGATTTATATTGATCCTCCTTACAACACAGGCAAAGATTTTATTTATAAAGATAATTTTACTGCTAAGAAATCAGATTATGAAGAAGAGTTAGGCATAACGGATGAGGAAGATAACAAGCTGTTTAAAAACACCTATACCAATGGCCGATTTCATTCTGATTGGTTGAGTATGATGTATGAACGCTTAGTGGTGGCGAAGGATTTGTTGAAAGAAGACGGGATTATCTTTATCAGTATTAATGATAAAGAAGTGCATAATTTAAGAGAAATTTGTGATGAAATTTTTGGTGAAGATTGTTTTATTGCTTGTTTAATATGGGATAAAAATCACAGTGCGCAAGCAGGTGTATTCAAGGCGTACCATGAATATATTTTTGTATATGCAAAAAATATTGAGCTTATTGATACCCCAACAACAGGAAATGGAGATTTATTTGAAGCAGGAGCAATGAAAAGAGAATCTGGTCGTCACCCTATGTCAGAGTTTACATTTCCTGCTGGAGTGAGATTTAATGCAAATGAGGGTACAGAACTAATAGATAACTGGGGAGGAATTGAAAAAGTTGAACTACTTAAAGGTAGAATGATTTCTTTCAGTGGTGTAACCAAAGAAGAAGTTACTTTGAAAGCTGCCTACACTCAAAAAAACCAAATGAAGCAATATTTTTATGGTGATCGCGATAGTTTATTAGACTCAAGGGGGCAGAAAATAACAGAGTTTTATTTTACAGCTAAAGGGAAAATAAAAATTGTAAAAGAAAGAGGTGTTGAAACACCTCAAACAACACTTAACAACTATGGCTCTCAAGGAGTTATTTCAACAGCTTTCGCAAAGTTATTTAAACTAAGCCAAACTCCCTTTGACAACCCAAAACCAATAAAACTAATAAAAGATTTCACTAAATGGTTTGTAGATGAAGATAGTACGACTCTTGATTTCTTCTCAGGCTCTGCCACCACCGCTCACGCAGTCATGCAACTCAATGCGGAAGACAACGGCAACAGAAAATTCATCATGGTACAGCTCCCCGAAGCCACCGATGAAAAATCAGAAGCTTACAAAGCAGGTTATAAAACCATTACAGAAATAGGCAAAGAACGTATCCTCCGTGCTGGTAAAAAAATAGTCGAAGACAATCAAGATAAAGCAGGAATTGATAAACTGGATATTGGATTTCGCGTCTATAAAACTGACTCAAGCAATATGAAAGAAGTCTATTATCACCCTGAACAGCTAACCCAAGATGACATTTTTTCTTTAGAAAGCAATATCAAGAAAGGCAGAAAGCCTGATGATTTACTCACCCAAGTTATTTTAGATTTAGGGCTGGAGCTTAATCTACCAATTGAGCAAAAGGAAATGCATGGTAACAACGTATTTATTGTGCAAACCAACGCCTTAGTCGCCTGTTTTGATCTAGGTAAAATCAAAATGATTTATATTGACCCGCCTTACAACACAGGCAAGGATTTTATTTATAAAGATAATTTCGCAGCTAAAAAAGCAGATTATGAAGAAGAGCTAGGCACAACGGATGAGGAAGAGAACAAGCTATTTAGAAATACCGATACCAATGGCCGTTTTCATTCTGATTGGTTAAGTATGATGTATGAACGCTTAGTGGTAGCTAGAGATTTATTGACAGAAGATGGCGTAATCTTTATTAGTATTGATGATAATGAAGTTCATAATTTAAGGGGCGTTTGTGATGAAGTGTTTGGAGAAGAAAATTTCCTAATTCATTTTTCTTGGCGGACAGATGGTAATTTTGATAATCAAGCAAAGTTCAAAAAATGTCACGAATACATTCTTAGTTATGCAAAAGATGAGCAGTATTTTTTAGCCCCCCCTGTTATTGATCCAAGTGTACCAAATGACAGTAAATTGTATAAAAATGAAATAATAAATACGATTGTTAAAAATGGACCCAAAAATCCTGTTAGTTCAGTTGTCTTACCTAAAGGTTTCCCTGCGAATATAGATGAAACAATTATAGAAAAAAGGGTCACACAATGGCCTCACTATTCACAAGATGCCGTTATAAAAAATGGAAAATTATTTGAAGAAGTTGAAATAAAAAGTGGATGGAGTTCAAAAAGTTTATTGATAGATTTTATTAAAAATAAGTACAAAGTAGTCACAGATATTAAGGGACAATCATCAAGGTTTGTTATTTCTCCGACTGGTGCAATAGAGGTGATAAAAGAACGATCAACTATACAAAGTCACGTAATTTCATCGTTGGAAAATTTAGGAGGTCCGCAAAAAGCAGGGGCTGAAATAAAATCTCTTGAAGTTGTTTTTGATGATTATCCAAAGCCAGTTGAACTGGTTCAGTACTTATGCAAAATGATTTATAGAAGTGATGACATAATCCTAGACTTCTTCTCAGGATCCGCCACCACAGCTCACGCAGTCATGCAACTCAATGCGGAAGACAACGGAAACCGAAAATTCATTATGGTACAGCTCCCTGAAGCAACTGATGAAAAATCTGAAGCCTATAAAGCGGGCTACAAAAACATTGCAGAAATAGGTAAAGAGCGTATCCGACGAGCAGGTACTAAAATAGTAGAAGACAACCAAAATAAAATAGGCATTGATAAACTGGATATTGGCTTTCGCGTCTATAAGACAGGCTCAAGTAA
>NZ_BDMN01000065.1 GCF_002189065.1 Bathymodiolus platifrons methanotrophic gill symbiont | reverse complement strand
GTAGGCTGGGTTAGATTTTTTTGCGCAGCAATAAAAACGTAACCCGGCATCTTGGGAGGTTCATATAAAGTGCTGGGTTAGATCTATGCTACGCTAGATAATCTAACCCAGCCTACAGTATAACTCATTGTTTATTATATTCTTAACTCTTAACTTAATGGCAGTGACGGAGAAAGTGTGAACGATAGGTGCATGTGATATCCATCAAGCCAAAGTTGACGGAGTACTAGAGCAAATTTGATGGATTTTAAACTTAAAGCCTTTACCGGCTAACTGACCAAAAGAAGATAAAGGCGTATCCGCATGAATAACGAAATCATAATTTATCAAACCGAAGATAATGAAGTTGCAGTTCGTTTAGACAGTGCGCACGAGACTTTATGGTTAAGCCAAAAGCAGATGTCTGAGTTGTTTGCCACTTCAACCGATAATATCGGGTTGCACTTGAAGAATATTTATCGTGATGGTGAATTAGATGAATTATCAACTACCGAGGAATCCTCGGTAGTTCGTCAGGAAGGGGATAGGCAGGTAAAACGAACGCTAAAACACTATGACCTTAATGCCATTATTTCTGTTGGTTACCGCGTTAATTCTAAAAAAGGTACACAGTTTCGAATATGGGCAACCCAGCGCCTACGCGAGTATTTAGTACAAGGCTATGCGATTAACCAACAGCGCTTTGATAGCAATGCGGCTGAATTAAAACAAGCCATTTCGTTAATTCGCAAAGCGGCGAAATCACCTGAATTAACGGCAGAATCAGGCAGTGGTTTGGTAGAGATTGTAAGCCGTTATACGCAGACCTTTTTATGGTTGCAGCAATATGATGAAGGTTTGTTAAGTGAGCCTAAAGGTGAAGATGGGGTATATTGCCTTCTGCTGATACGGCGATGGTGTTACTTAATGCGCTGAAAGCATCATTGATTGAACGGGGTGAGGCAACAGACATGTTTGCCCGCTTGCGTGAAGATGGGCTGGCTTCCATTTTAGGCAATCTTGAGCAATCTGTATTTGGCGCAGCGGCCTACCCAACGGTAGAAAGTAAGGCGGCGCATTTACTCTATTTTGTGGTGAAAAATCACCCGTTTAGTGATGGTAATAAACGCAGTGGTGCGTTTTTATTTGTCGATTTTTTGCATCGTAATGGTCGGTTGTTAAATGCTGATGCACTGCCTGTTATCAATGATACGGGACTAGCAGCGTTAACTTTGTTGGTGGCGGAATCAGATCCTAAACAGAAAGAAACGCTTATACGGCTGATTATGCTTATGTTGGCTGAGGAGAAATAAGCATGACTCCGCGAAATGAAGCCGATACTCGTGCAGAGTTAATCGACCCCAAACTTAAGGCGGCTGGCTGGAGCGTGATTGAGGGTAGCTTTATTCGGCGTGAGGTGATTTGTCCGGGGCGGATTTTAACCGGGGGCAAGCGCGGCGCACAGGTTGCCAGTGATTATGTGCTGGTTTATAAAGGCCGTAAATTAGCGGCGCTGGAAGCTAAAAAAGAAAGTTTGAGTTATAGCGAGGGCGTGCGTCAGGCGAAAGATTATGCCGAGCGTTTACAATGCCGAATCGCTTATGCCAGCAATGGCCATGATATTTATCAAATAGATTTACTTACCGGTGAAGAAGGGCTGGTTGATGATTATTTATCGCCACAGGCATTGTGGGCGCTAACTTTTAAGGCGCAGGATAAACAGCTGCCAGATTTCAAGCGCATTTGGCGCGATCGTTTTTCTGCTATTCCCTTTGAATGCAAAGGCGACTGGGCACCGCGCTATTATCAGGAAAATGCCATTAATAATGCCCTGGAAGCGATTGCAGAAGGACAACAACGCATATTGCTAACACTGGCAACGGGTACGGGTAAAACCTGTATCGCGTTTCAAATTGCATGGAAGTTATTTTATAGCCGCTGGAGTTTAAGCGCACAAACAAATCTCGAAGAAGCGAAACGCCGCCCACGCATTTTGTTTTTGGCTGATCGCAATATTTTAGCCAATCAGGCATTTAATGATTTTGCTCCGTTTGGTGAAGATGCCATTGTGCGCATTGAACCCAGTGAGATTAAGAAAAAAGGCCGTGTGCCTAAAAATGCCAGTGTGTTCTTCACGATATTCCAAACCTTCATGTCCGGGGCTTCGACAGGCTCAGGCACCGATGCTGTTTCGACCCCTCCGGTCCCTGAGCCTGTCGAAGGGTGCTTTGGCGACTACCCTGAAGACTTTTTCGATTTTATTATCATTGATGAGTGTCATCGCGGTGGGGCGAATGATGAGGGTAATTGGCGGGTGATTTTAGATTATTTCTCACCTGCGGTGCAACTTGGTTTAACCGCCACACCGAAACGCAAAGATAATGTTGATACTTATGGCTATTTTGGTGAGCCAGTGTATAGCTATACTTTAAAACAGGGCATTAACGATGGTTTTTTAACTCCGTTTAAGGTGTACCCGATTGTCGGCACGATGGATGAATATGTCTATACACCGGCTGATGGCGTGGTGGTGCAAGGTGAGCCAGAAGCAGGCAAGCTGTATAAAGAGGGAGATTTTAACCGCATTATTAGCATTCCTGCTCGTGAGCAGAAGCGGGTGCAGTACTGGATGGATCGCGCCATTCCTCGTGATAAAACCATTGTCTTTTGTGCCACCCAAGCCCATGGCGGTGTGGTGCGTGATTGTATTAATCAATATGCGGTGCAAAAAGGCTGGACGAGGAATAGCCATTACTGTGTGCGCGTGACGGCAAATGATGGCGCAGCGGGTGAAAATGATCTGAAAATATTTCAGGATAATGAGAAAATCATTCCGACGGTCTTAACCACCTCACGCAAGCTTTCAACCGGCGTGGATGCACGCAATGTGCGCAATATTGTATTGATGCGCCCCTGTAACAATATGATTGAGTTTAAGCAGATTGTGGGGCGCGGTACGCGGATTTATGATGGCAAAGAGTTCTTCACCATTTTTGATTTTGTTAAAGCGCATTATAACTTTGCTGATCCGGAATGGGATGGGGAGCCGTTGCCTTGTGCTGTGTGTGGTGATGTACCGTGTAGTTGTACGACTGAGACCTGTGAGCTGTGCAGTTTTAATCCGTGTAACTGTCCTAAACACTGTAGTAAATGCGGAGCCAGTCCTTGTGAGTGCATAGTTAAACCGTGTGCTGTCTGTGGAATAAGCCCTTGTATTTGTGTTGCTGTTGAATGTGCCGTATGTGGAAGTAATCCCTGTGTCTGTAAAAAAGTAGAAAAATCATGATTAAACTCAGTGATGGTAAAACACGCCAAATTCAGCATATTTCAGCGGTGATGTATTGGAGCCCTGAGGGCAAGCCTATCACCGCTAAAGAATTTATTGAGCGCATGTTTGATGACTTGCCGCAGTTTTTTGAAAATGAAGATAAGTTGCGTGCAATCTGGAGTGACCCTGATACTCGTGAAAAGTTGCTGCATGATCTGGCAGAAGCCGGTTATGACCATGAAAAACTCGACAGCATGAAAGCGCTAATTGATGCGCAAGACAGCGATGTTTATGACGTATTAGCGTATGTAGCCTACGCTGCTGAGACGCGCTTACGCAGTCAGCGTATAGAGCAGGCAAAGCCAGCCATTAACCAGCATTAGACTGAATACCATCAGCAAGCCTTTATCGATTTTATTTTGCAGCGCTATGTAGATGATGGGGTGACAGAATTATCTATAGGCAAGATGAAAAGCCTGCTTGAACTTAAATATAATACCATCAGTGATGCCACCGTTGAGTTGGGTTCACCTAAAGTGATTCGTGATATGTTTGTTGGCTTTCAGCCGTATTTGTATCTTGTTGGTACGCGTATCTAATAATATCCCAAAGTCTACGTTTCAATGTAGCCTGTATGGAGCTTGCGGAATACAGGAAAAGGGGCATTCTCAATCTCCCGTATTCCACAAGTTCCATACGGGCTACACAATGTCTCGGAATTTATTCACCTGATTGCTAAGGAATGTGCACGAAATAACTTCCTGAAGCAGCCAAGCTTGAATAATGAAATATCTCCCCTAAATTAAGGTTATCTTAATTTATTACTCAGTGGTTGTCTTATGTCATTTCCTTATAAAAAAAATATCGAAAAGTCGATGAAGAAATTTTATGACTCACTTTGTGAAAAAAATAAGCGACGGTATGCCGCCATTGAAAGTGAAAAATTATCTCATGGTGGCGTTAACTATATTTCAGCTTTATTAGAGTGTGACC
>NZ_BDMN01000064.1 GCF_002189065.1 Bathymodiolus platifrons methanotrophic gill symbiont | reverse complement strand
TGGTATTACCGTGCAATTCCTCAAGAATAATTAATATCGGGAAGTTGTTTCGTGCTTATTCCTAAGCAAAAGGGGCTTGATAACAAATATTGATTGAATTTAGCGCGTCAATCTCTTATGCTCAGATTCAGCTCTATTCAACTTATCTTTATAAAATGAAGGGGGCGGGCATGGAAATAGGTATACCAAAAGAAATTCACCCGGGTGAAAAGCGTGTTGCAACGACACCGGATGTTGCTGAAAAAATAATTCAACAGGGTTTTGAAGTTAGTATTGAAAGTGGCGCAGGACTGCTAGCTAATATTTCTGATGAAGCCTATAAGGAAGTGGGCTGTACCATCAGAAAAACAGCTAAAACTTTATGGAAAAATGCTGATATCATCATTAAAGTCCGGGCCCCGGAAACACATCCTGAGTTGGCTATAGATGAAACAAAACTGTTATCAAAAGGTGGTTATTTAATCTGTTTTATCTGGCCGGCCCAGAATAAAGATTTAATGCAAAAACTGCAGGATAAAAATGCGACAGTTTTGGCAATGGACTGCGTGCCTCGTTTATCCCGCTCACAGAAACTGGATGCCTTGAGTTCCATGGCAAATATTGCTGGCTATCGTGCTGTTATCGAAGCCGCTGAGCACTTTGACCGTTTTTTTACTGGACAAATTACTGCAGCAGGGAAAATAACACCTGCAAAAATAATGGTTATTGGTGCAGGCGTTGCAGGTTTGGCAGCCATTGGAACCGCTAAAAGTATGGGGGCCATTGTGCGAGCATTTGATACCCGGCCAGAGGTAAAAGAGCAAATAGAAAGTATGGATGCAGAATTTCTTATGCTGGATTTTGCTGAAGACGGTTCAGGAACAGGTGGTTATGCTAAAACCATGTCTAAGGAGTTTCTGGAAGCTGAAATGGACTTATTTGCCAGGCAGGCAATGGAAGTTGATATTATTATTACCACGGCATTGATTCCCGGGAGACCTGCGCCAGAATTGATCACTGCCGGGATGGTTGAAACCATGAGGCCTGGAAGCGTTATTGTTGACCTTGCAGCAGAACAGGGCGGTAACTGTGCGCTGACTGAAAAGGATAAGGTGGTTGTTAAGCATGGTGTCACACTGATTGGCTATACTGATTTACCGAGTAGAATGGCGGCGCAATCCAGTCAACTTTATGGGACTAATCTACGCCATTTATTAACTGAATTATGCCCTGATAAAAATGGCATTATTGATGTTAATATGGATGATGATGTGATTCGTGGTACCACGGTTATCAAAGAAGGTACGATAAGTTGGCCACCACCAGCACTCGCAGTATCCGCTACCCCAGCACCTCAAACTGAAGCACCTGCAGTAGCCGAAGAATCAGTAAAACCCAGCTTAATACCTGAACCCATCAAGCAATTATTACCAATATCGTTGATTGGCGGAGCATTATTTGCCTTAGGCTCGGTTGCTCCAGTTTCATTTATGTCTCACTTTACGGTATTTGTGCTGTCCTGTTTTATTGGGTATCAGGTTATCTGGAATGTTTCGGCCTCTCTGCATACTCCCTTAATGAGTGTTACCAATGCGATTAGTGGCATCATCGTTATTGGTGCCGTTGTGCAAATCTCAAGTCCGAGATTTATGATTACGCTGCTCTCGGGTCTAGCAATTCTTATTGCTTCAATCAATATTGCGGGTGGTTTTTTAGTGACCAGGCGCATGCTTGAAATGTTTAAAAAATAGGAGCAGTCAGATGATATCACCAAGTTTAATTATAATGTCCTATGTTGTCGCTTCAATTCTTTTTATTTTAAGTTTAAGCGGCTTAAGTCATCAGGAAACATCACGCAGGGGGAATTATTATGGTATGGCAGGAATGGCTATTGCTATATTTGCCACTATATTAAGCGATACAGTTGGTGCCTATATTATTCTCATCATTGCCTTAGCTATTGGTGGTTATATAGGCACCAAGATTGCTATAAAAGTTGAAATGACACAAATGCCTGAACTGGTTGCTATTATGCACAGTTTAGTCGGTATGGCAGCGGTTCTAGTCGGGTATGCTAATTTTATAGATAGTTCATTTGGGCTGGAAGGTATTGAAAAAACGATTCATGAAGTTGAAGTTTTTATTGGTATTTTCATCGGAGCAGTGACCTTTTCAGGGTCTGTGATTGCATTTGGCAAACTGTGCGGAAGGATTGATGGTAAACCCTTTATGATACCGGGCCGGCATTGGTTGAATCTTGGCTTATTGTTTGCCACGCTCTGGTTAGGTGATGCCTTTTTAACAGCTGCAGCAACAGGTGGTGGTACTGGTGCATTAATTTTAATGACTCTGATTGCCTTTGTTTTTGGAGTGCACATGGTCATGGCAATTGGTGGGACAGATATGCCGGTTGTTGTCTCCATGCTCAACAGCTATTCGGGCTGGGCAGCAGCTGCAACCGGATTTATGTTAAGCAATGATTTATTAATTGTAACAGGTGCTCTGGTTGGGAGTAGTGGTGCTATTTTAAGTTATATTATGTGCCGAGCCATGAACCGCCAGTTTTTTAGTGTTATAGCGGGTGGATTTGGTTCAGTTAGTGGTGGTGAAGCTGCCAAAGTTGAGGGTGACGTAATCCCTATAAACAGTCAGGAAACTGCTCAATTATTATCTGATGCTAAAAAACATTATGATTATCCCTGGCTATGGCATGGCAGTCGCCCAGGCTCAACATACCGTAAATGAAATCACTAAAGTATTACGGGCGCAGGGAAAAAATGTACGCTTTGGAATTCATCCTGTTGCGGGTCGAATGCCTGGGCATATGAATGTCTTATTGGCTGAGGCCAAAGTTCCTTACGATATAGTCTTTGAAATGGATGAAATCAATGAGGACTTTGCTAATGTTGATGTATCAATTGTCATAGGTGCTAATGATATTGTCAATCCATCTGCACTGGACGATCCCAACAGCCCTATTGCGGGTATGCCGGTATTAGAGTGCTGGAAAAGCAGGTCTACCATTGTTTTAAAACGTAGCATGGCAACTGGCTATGCAGGTGTTGGAAATCCGCTATTCGTACATCACAATACCCGTATGTTATTTGGCGATGCCAATGAAAGCATGCAGGCTGTGTTAAAAGCAATTAATCGTTAATATGAAGTACCAGCCTGCAGCAGTGAAATTCATCACATAATATAAGAGTAAAATAGCATTTTATAGCTCAATTATCCCTAAAGTGTTATTGTTTATATCAAGGAAAATAAGGAGCGTTCCTTAACATAGTGCTAAGCACTACCACTAAATTTATTATAAGGTTTAAATTATGAAGTACCTAGTCAAATCAATAGCAGTTCTCGTACTGTCAGCAGCAAGTATTTCGGCATTTGCTAAAGTAAAGCCCATGAACATGCAACAAGGACAGTCTTCTGGTCAAGGTATGGGCATGGAAATGTCTGAAGAAATGAAAGACAAAATGGCTAGGAATAAGCAAAAATATATTTTGCAAGTAAATGACCTTTCTGACCGAATTCAGGATGAAAATAACTCTAAAAAGAAACAGGCTCTAATGGATGAGCAGCTGCAGGTAATCAAAGATCATCAGGAAAAAAAGAGACAAATGAAAAAAAAGATGATGCAAAAGCACCATCAAAAGATGATGAATAAAAAAGGTGATATGAAAATGTAAGTCAGCTTTAATTCTATTAAAGCTATATTTCGCACAGTATAAATACTAACGAGTAACAAGAGGAGTGCAATAGCTTTAGCTATTGCTATCACTATCACTAGAAAAAAGCTAAAGCTTTTTTATTCCTGCATGTTTTGTATTTTGTTAGTTTATTTATACTCAGTTATTTATAGCGTCTTTTTGCGAAACCCATCAATGTTCGTATGTTTGATGGGTTTCATTTCGTGCCTAAAAACAGGCATTTCATTCTACCCATCATCCTACACATATGTTAAATGTGTCTTCGTGAGTACTTAGCTTAGGAATGTGCACGAAATAACATCCTGAAGCAGCCAAGCTTGAATAATGAAATATCTCCCCTAAATTAAGGTTATCTTAATTTATTACTCAGTGGTTGTCTTATGTCATTTCCTTATAAAAAAAATATCGAAAAGTCGATGAAGAAATTTTATGACTCACTTTGTGAAAAAAATAAGCGACGGTATGCCGCCATTGAAAGTGAAAAATTATGGCTCTATGTGAATCCTAGTGGGTAGTGCGTGATGAAAATAACTCTAAAAAGAAACAGGCTCTAATGGATGAGCAGCTGCAGGTAATCAAAGATCATCAGGAAAAAAAGAGACAAATGAAAAAAAAGATGATGCAAAAGCACCATCAAAAGATGATGAATAAAAAAGGTGATATGAAAATGTAAGTCAGCTTTAATTCTATTAAAGCTATATTTCGCACAGTATAAATACTAACGAGTAACAAGAGGAGTGCAATAGCTTTAGCTATTGCTATCACTAGAAAAAAGCTAAAGCTTTTTTACTCCTGCATGTTTTGTATTTTGTTAGTTTATTTATACTCAGTTATTTAGAGCGTCTTTTTGCGAAACCCATCAATGTTCGTATGTTTGATGGGTTTCATTTCGTGCCTAAAAACAGGCATTTCATTCTACCCATCATCCTACACATATGTTAAATGTGTCTTCGTGAGTACTTAGCTTAGGGTACCCAGGAATAAAGGTTAGGCATTATATTTAGCTTCAATAACTCCACCACCCAGGCATACTTCACCATCATAAAATACTACCGACTGACCCGGAGTAATCGCACGCTGTTGCTGTTCAAATACAACTTTTATTCTATTATCAGCTAAAGGAATAACAGTACAAGGCTGATCAGCTTGCCGGTAACGGGTTTTTGCGCCGCATTGAATGATTTCTGTTAGTGGTTGGTTACTACACCAGTCTAATTGATTTGCTTCTAATGTGTTATGCAGCATTAATGGATGATTATGGCCCTGACCCACTATTAAAATATTGTTGTCTAAATCTTTATCCAGTACATACCAGGGTTCATCCGGCGCATTTTTAACACCACCAATACCAAGTCCCTGACGTTGCCCGAAGGTGTAATACATCAGACCTGAGTGTTTAGCGATATACTGTCCTTCAGGGGTACGTATTTCACCGGGTTGAGTGGGTAAATAACGCTGCAGAAATTCTTTGAATTTTCGTTCACCAATAAAACAAATTCCGGTACTGTCTTTTTTATGATGATTAGCAAAGCCGTATTTTTCGGCCATTTTACGAATTTCTGTTTTATGCAGATGGCCAATGGGAAATAATGTTTTCGATAAGGCTTGTTGGCCTAATGTATATAAAAAATAACTTTGTTCCTTACTCGGGTCTAGACCTTTGAGTAAAAAGTATTCTCCATCTTTTTCACTAACTCGTGCATAGTGCCCCGTTGCGATATATTCAGCTCCCAGGTCTTCCGTTGCATAATTTAAAAAAGCTTTAAATTTGACGTGCTTGTTGCAGAGTATATCCGGGTTTGGGGTGCGCCCCGCAGCAAATTCGGCAAGAAAAACTTCAAAAACTTCATCCCAGTATTCACTGGCAAAATTAACAGTTTTTAATTCAATCCCAAGCGTATCGCATACTTGTTGTGCATCAGCCAGGTCTTCCAGAGCAGTGCATTCATCGGTACCGTCATCTTCGTCCCAGTTTTTCATAAACACGCCAGTCACTTGATGACCTTGTTCTAATAACAAAGCGGCGGTTACTGAAGAATCGACTCCGCCTGACATGCCGACGATAATATTTTTACTCATTATTCTAAATCTAAAAAAGTTTTTAATAAGGCGAGCGGATAACGCTCACCAGCTAAATATTGGTCTATCGTTGTTAACACTAAAGGACTGCGTAATTGAGATTTTTTGGAGAGAATTTCTTCTCGTGTTAACCAGTGTGTGGCTATAATGCCGTCATCAAGTGCTTGCTCAGGCTGGTGATTATGACATGTGCCTACAAAACACACTCTAAGAAAACTTGGGGATTCGGTATTTTTTCGCCACAGTTGTATTGAGGTAAGATATTCTGGCGTAAACTGCCAGGCAGTTTCTTCGCTAACTTCTCGTTGGACTGCATCGATAAGGCTTTCACCGGGGTCTAAATGTCCAGCAGGCTGGTTGAATGCTAAACCATACTCTGTTTCCTCTTCAACCAAAAGAAAACGATGATCGCGCTCAATGATAGCTGCAACTGTTACATGAGGTTTCCAAACCATGAATTTTCCTTTAGTTTTAAAAAAGGCTGTAGTCTAATCGTGTAACGGCTATTATACTTTATAATACTATTGAAATTGAGGATTAGACCTCAATATTAAATGCTTAATAGATTATTATTTGAATTGTAGAAAGAGATGAGTGAATTTAGTCCATCCGAAGACCATGATGATGCGTTAGCAGTACAAGAAGCGACGCCTAAATTAAAAAAACCACTATTGTTTAAAGTCATTTTACTTAATGATGACTTTACTCCAATGGATTTTGTTATTGAGGTGCTAGTTGACTTTTTTTCAATGACGGAAGATGCTGCAACACAGGTTATGTTGCATGTACATACACAAGGTATGGGGATTTGTGGGGTTTTTTCTAAAGATGTCGCAGAAACAAAAGTTGAGATAGTTAATAATTATTCTCGCGAAAATCAGCACCCTTTAATGTGTGCTATGGAAGAAGCCTAATGAGCCTGAGGAGTATTTGTTATGTTAAGTAAAGATCTTGAAGTAACATTAAATCTAGCTTTTGTATCTGCGCATGAAAAGCGTCATGAATTTATTACGGTAGAGCATTTGTTACTGGCATTATTAGACAACGATAGTGCGCTGCAGGTTTTATCTATTTGTGCTTGCGACACACCGACTTTGCGTGGCGATTTAGCGCAGTTTATTGATGAAACAATCAGTTTATTATCGGTGGAGGGTAAGAGAGAAACTCAGCCGACTTTAGGTTTTCAACGAGTGTTACAGCGGGCGGTTTTTCATGCGCAGGCTTCTGATAAAAAAGAAGTCGATGGTGCGAATCTATTGGTTGCATTATTTAGTGAGCAGGATTCACATGCCGTGTATTTGTTAAATAAACAGGATATTCAACGGCTGGATGTTGTGAATTATTTATCTCATGGCATGTCAAAAGCTGGGCTGGAGGCTCCAGAGCAAAAAGAAAATGCTGGTGGTGTCGAGCAGGAAGTGACAGAGAGTCCATTAGATAAATATACAATGAACCTTAACCAGCAAGCGATAGAAGGGAAGATAGATCCCTTAATAGGTCGTGAGCTTGAATTAGAGCGTACTGTTCAGGTTCTGTGTCGACGCCGGAAGAATAATCCTTTGTTAGTGGGTGAGGCGGGTGTTGGTAAAACAGCCATTGCCGAAGGCCTGGCAAAGAAAATTGTTGAGGAAGATATCCCCGAGATTTTACATAACTGTGTTATTTATTCTCTAGATTTAGGGGCTTTAGTGGCTGGCACCAAATATCGTGGTGATTTTGAAAAGCGTCTTAAGGCTTTGATGAACCAGTTACAAAAAGATGTTAATGCTATTTTATTTATTGACGAGATTCACACTATTATTGGTGCCGGTTCAGCTTCTGGGGGAGTCATGGATGCATCCAACTTAATTAAATCCGCACTGGCATCTGGTCAACTGCGCTGTATTGGTTCAACAACTTATCAGGAGTATCGGGGCATTTTTGAAAAAGATCATGCTTTGGTGCGACGTTTTCAGAAAATTGATGTGATAGAGCCAACAGTTGATGAGACATTTCAGATTTTAAAAGGTCTGCAAAGTCGTTTTGAGGAACATCATGAGCTTAAATATACTCTGGAAAGTTTGCGTGTTGCTGCCGAGTTATCAGATCGTCATATCAGTGATCGATTTTTACCCGATAAAGCCATAGATGTAATTGATGAGGCGGGAGCTAAACAGCGTTTAGTGCCTAATGATGAACGAAATTTATTGATTGATGCGCATGCCATTGAAGAGGTTGTCGCTAAAATTGCTCGAATTCCAGCTAAATCAGTTTCAAGTAATGACCAGAATAAGTTAAAAAATCTTGAAAAGAATCTGAAAATGTTAGTATTTGGCCAGGATGAGGCTATTGCCGCTTTATCCTCTGCTATTAAACTATCCAGAGCAGGCTTGCGTGATGTTAGTAAAACTATTGGTTCATTTTTATTTGCTGGACCTACCGGTGTTGGGAAAACAGAAGTAACAAAACAATTAGCTAAGCTGATGGGAGTTGAGTTAATTCGCTTCGATATGTCTGAATATATGGAAAGCCATACGGTATCACGTTTGATTGGAGCACCTCCTGGTTATGTGGGTTATGACCAGGGTGGCCTATTGACTGAGCAGGTTAATAAGCACCCACATGCGGTGCTATTATTAGATGAGCTGGAAAAAGCGCATCCAGATGTGTTTAATTTGCTTTTACAGGTGATGGATCACGGTACATTAACGGATAATAATGGTCGTAAAGCTGATTTTCGAAATATTATTCTGGTTATGACTACTAATGCTGGGGCTGAAGAGGGAAGTCGTGCTTCGATTGGTTTTACTCAGCAAGAGCACTCCAGTGATAGCATACGGGTTGTTGAAAAATCCTTTTCCCCTGAGTTCAGGAATCGCCTGGATACGATTATTCAATTTAAGCCGCTGGATATAGCGATTATAGGAAATGTTGTAGACAAGTTTATTTTTGAACTGGAAACATTGTTATTGGAAAAAAATGTAACCTTGAGTCTTGATGCTGAAGCGAGGCTTTGGCTAGCAGAGCACGGTTGTGACCCCAAAATGGGAGCGAGACCGATGGCTCGCTTGATTCAGGATAAAATCAAAAAGCCTTTGGCAAATGATTTATTATTCGGCAAACTGGAGCAAGGTGGGCATGTCCATGTGACTGTGCAGAATAAGGAATTAGCATTTACTATCAAAAGCAAACAGCTAAGTATTTCGGAGGAGAATAATTAACACTCGGGGAGTATGCGTTTAGCCTAAGGTACCTAAGCTTAGCGCATACGAAATGTAATACGACCTTTGGTTAAATCATAAGGTGTCATTTCTACTTTAACTTTATCGCCAGTCAAAATACGAATGTAATGTTTGCGCATTTTTCCTGATATATGAGCCGTTATTACGTGGCCGTTTTCTAGTTCAACTCTAAACATTGTATTAGGGAGGGTTTCGGTAATCGTACCTTCCATTTCAATTTGATCTTCTTTTGCCATGGGTCTTGTATACTCTAAAAAGTCTGTAAATTTTTTCAATCTTAGCAGATAAATTCCACTAAAGACAGAAATTAAAAGGAAAGGGCATAGGCAGTATGGTTTTCTGTTCTATGCCCTTTTATATTGTTAGCTTCTCAAGAAAGCTTCCGTCAAAAATTGCTACTTAGTCTTCAGTTTTGGCGGCATGCTTATCAGCTGCAGCTGCAGGTGCCGGTTCTGAACTTGACTTAGCGGCTGAAATATTTTTTTGATAATTTGCTGCATAAGACTGAGCTTCAGGATTTTTATTGAAGTTTGGTTGTGCTTCTTTTGATTCCTGTTGCTTTACGGTTGTATTGTCATCTTTAGCAGGCGTTGGCTTATTGCTAACATTACTTTCCTCTGAGCCTGGCTTTGCCGCTCTTGGCTTTCTATTGTAGCCTCTGCGGTTTGGTTTTCTATTCTGGTTTCTTGGTTTAGGCTCACCTGTTTCAGTATTAGCTTCAGGCGATTTTACCGATGGCTCTTTGCTCTTTTTTTCTGGAGTGGAGTTTTGAGTGGTGGTATTGCCGTTGGCTGGCTTATTCTTTTGTGAGTTGTTACGATCACGATTGTTCGGGTTTCTATTACGATTTCTATTATTTAAATTTCTACGGTTATTAGGGTTTCTGCGGTTATTCTGCTGCTTTTCACCCTGAGGTTTAACCGTTTTATCGCTCTTTTCTGTTGTTTTAGTCGACACTTCTGCTGTTTCGGCAGAGGAGCCGATAAGTTTAGTCCAGAAGCGATTGATTAGACCTGCCGATGTCTTTTTGTTTTGAACCGGTGCTGGAGCATCAGGTAAAAACTCTTTAATAACAGCTTGCTCAACTTTAGGTGCAGTTTGTCTGGCAAATTCAGGTAATGCAGTATCTTCCGCTTTTATCTGAGTATAACTGGCGGATTCTTCGCTGCCATCGTCGTCTTTATTTTTAATACGCTCTATATCATAAGCAGGTGTTTCTAAATGCTTGCTTGGTAAGACAATAATGCGTACTTTTAAGCGAGATTCAATTTGATCGATAGAAGGGCGCTTTTCATTTAACAAGAAGGTGGCGCATTCGATAGGTAAATGAGCAATGACTTTTTCGGTGCCATTTTTCATTGCTTCTTCTTCCAGGATACGCAATACCGATAAAGCAACTGATTCAACGTTACGAATTTCACCCTGGCCATTGCAGCGTGGGCAGGTAAGCTGGGTAGTATCGCCAAGAGAAGGGCGTAGTCTTTGGCGTGACATTTCTAATAAACCAAAGCGTGAAATACGACTGGTTTGCACGCGTGCGCGGTCAATTTTTAAGGCATCACGTAATCTGTTTTCCACAGCACGCTGGTTTTTATTTGCTAGCATATCGATAAAATCAATAACAAACAAACCACCCAGATCGCGTAATCTTAACTGCCGTGCAATTTCATCTGCAGCTTCCAGATTGGTATTCAGGGCGGTTTCTTCAATATCGCTACCTTTGGTAGAGCGTGCAGAGTTGATATCGACTGAAGTTAGAGCTTCGGTGTGATCAATGACAAGTTCTCCACCAGAAGGTAGGGGAACTTCGCGACTATAAGCTGTCTCAATTTGAGATTCTATCTGATAGCGATTAAACAGAGGAACAGCGTCGTTGTATAACTTAGCTTTACTAAGGTAATGCGGCATAACCTGTTTTAGGAAGTTATACACTAACTTAAAGGACGATTCTTTATCAATCAGGATCTCATCTATATCTGCACGTAAATGATCACGTAAAGCACGAATAATGACGTTGCTTTCCTGAAAAATAAGAAATGGATTGCTTTGTTCTTTTGAGGAGCGGTCAATCGCTTCCCATAGTTGTAGTAGATAGTTTAAATCCCACTGTAATTCTTCGGTGCTTTTTCCGCAACCAGCAGTGCGTACGATAAGTCCCATATCTTCAGGGACTTCTAAGCCTGCCATGGCATCACGTAATTCATTACGTGTTTCGCTTTCTATGCGTCGAGAAATGCCACCTGCTCGTGGGTTGTTAGGCATTAAAACCAGATAGGTTCCTGCCAGACTAATATAAGTCGTTAACGCCGCGCCTTTATTGCCGCGTTCTTCTTTTTCAATCTGGACAATAACTTCTTGCCCTTCTTTTAATTGTTCTTTTATTGCTGCACGACTCAGGTTTGGGTCGTCAGAATTAACCGCGCTGGGTGAAACTTCTTTAAGGGGTAAAAAACCGTGTTTATCCACACCATAGTTAACAAAGGCTGCTTCCAGACTTGGTTCAATGCGGGTAATAATACCTTTGTAGATATTAGATTTTTTTTGTTCTTGTGAAGGGTGTTCTATGTCAAAATCATATAGCTTTTGACCATCTACCAATGCAACACGCAGTTCTTCAGGCTGCGTCGCGTTGATAAGCATTCTTTTCATTAAATTATCCTTGCTTGATCCTGATATTCCGTGCAAAAGATAAATAAGACTTTGTTTTGTTGTTTGTTATTAGCTATTGGAACAGCTAATAACAGGCAATCTATTATAACTCAGAGCGTGATAATGCAATAGCAAATGCTATGCGAGTAGTCACAACAACATAGAAGTATAAAGAAGGACGCAACTAAATGGTGCTTATAACATCATGTTTCGATACTCAGGTATTGCATAATAACAATAGCAGGTACATGATGGCTTTCAATCAAGTGATTGACTGTATATTTGAAAACACATGTTCAGGAGCATGGCTAAATAGTTGTAGCGCTCTACTGGTGTTATATTTCAGCGATCTTACAGTCTGTATTGAATAGCCGCAAACACACGGTCTTATCTTATCGTTCGGCCTTTATCAGGTCGAGTATCGCTCGTCATGGGTCGAGCGAAAAAACCCAAAATCTGTTTATGCTTCAATGATTTAGTATCACTCAAAAACAATAAGTGTTTTATAACTTTATTGTTAATAATTCATCATGAATTAGAGAGTCTTTAAAGCAAGCTTTGTATAAACTATAATATTTTTTTGTCTATAACTTTTCAATTATAACCTGTTACAGTGTTGAATGTAATAAACTTATAGTATACAGCTGTAAATTCTACTATTATGGGGCTATGAAATCAGAAGATAACAAAGCGGTACCTAAAGTACATTACATTGAAATTACCGATGCGCATGAAGGACAACGTTTAGATAATTTCTTAATGAAAATGCTTAAAGGGGTGCCCAAAAGTCGTATTTATCGCATTATTCGTAAAGGTGAAGTCAGAATTAACAAAGGGCGTTGTGATGCAAAACGCAAATTAATTCTAGGGGATCTGGTAAGAATTCCGCCTATTAGAGTTGCTGAAGAAAAAGAGCTTATCTCTGCCCCTGCATATCTTACTTCCTGTCTGAAGCGTGATGTGATATTTGAAGATAATGCTATTTTAGTGATAAATAAGCCTTCTGGATTTGCCGTTCATGGTGGCTCAGGCATTAGTACTGGAGTCATAGAGGCATTACGTGAATTACGCCCCGAAAGTCACTTTCTGGAATTGGTTCACCGCCTGGACAGAGATACTTCGGGCTGTTTGATTATTGCTAAAAAACGCAGTGCCTTACGTACTTTACATGAATATTTTAGAGGGGATGGTGTTAAAAAAAGTTATTTAGCTTTACTGGATGGCCGCTGGGAAAAGAAAAAGTTAATTGTTGACCAGCCCCTGCTAAAAAATGTCAGTCAGGGTGGGCAGCGTATGGTAAAAATCAGTTCTTCAGGAAAACCATCTAAGACTTTATTTAAGCAACTGGCTTTGTATCAGGGTGCTACTTTAGTCGAAGCATCGCCATATACAGGGCGTACCCATCAGATTAGGGTACATGCTGCATGGTTAGGCCATGCCATCATCGGTGATGAACGCTATGGTAAAACGGAGATTAATAAGGCCTTTAAACGACGAGGTTATAAACGTTTATTTTTGCATGCGCATAAATTACAGTTTGCACACCCAGTCAGTGGTGAAATTCTGAGGTTAACCGCCCCTTTACCTGATGAACTGCAGGCTTTATTAGATAAAGAACAATAAATGTTTTCTGCATTATGTAAGTACCTTAGGAATGTGCACGAAATAACATCCTGAAGCAGCCAAGCTTGAATAATGAAATATCTCCCCTAAATTAAGGTTATCTTAATTTATTACTCAGTGGTTGTCTTATGTCATTTCCTTATAAAAAAAATATCGAAAAGTCGATGAAGAAATTTTATGACTCACTTTGTGAAAAAAATAAGCGACGGTATGCCGCCATTGAAAGTGAAAAATTATCTCATGGTGGCGTTAACTATATTTCAGCTTTATTAGAGTGTGACCCAAAAACTATCCGCCAAGGAAAAAAAGAACTCACCGAATTAGAACGGGATATAACAGGAATCAGACAACCTGGAGGCGGTCGAAAA
>NZ_BDMN01000063.1 GCF_002189065.1 Bathymodiolus platifrons methanotrophic gill symbiont | reverse complement strand
ACTGAAGTTTCCCAATTATTGAGTAGCTGAAATACACAATGCTGGTGTATCGAGGTTTATTTTAGGTGGTTTTGCCATGTTTATAGCAAACCCCTACTTAATTCCCCTTAGGCAATAGCATTTGAAACGAATGAAAAGACTATTTTTTTCATATAGTTGTAGCATAGTTTCAATTTTACCATAAATAATTATTGGGAAACTTCAGTTAATTATCAGTTAAGCAACATTATAAAGTAAATTACTGTTTGTTATTATCTCATCAACTTTACACTTGAATAGTTACATTAAAGCCCATACAACATACTTATATCTTAAATACATTCCTGATTACCCATGACTCTCAGCCATAGCTCGTCATTTCTGTATGCTTTTAGCAGGAATCTCGTTGGTTAAGCATAGATTCCCGATAAAGCTTGTGCCCACGCTTGACTGGGTACTTCGGGAATGATATGTTTTTTAACATACTGATGTTTAAAGCTTAATTTTACTTTGGCTGAGAGTTGTACGTAACCAGGAATACATTTGATTTTAAGTGCTAAGCAAGTATCAGTGAAAAATTATACAAATAAACTCAATTATAGGGAGACTAAAAGTGAGTGAAAACCAATGGGATGAACCTCATTCTCAAGATAAAGATAAGAATAGCGGCTGGGAACGTGAGGCCATAGAAAAGCTTGCTTTTGCAGCTGTGACTGAGCAACGCCGTGCAAGACGCTGGGGGATTTTCTTTAAAAGTTTAATGTTTGTTTATCTGGCAGCTATTTTAGGGATAGGAATGTACCCATCGTTTAAGAAAAGCATAAGTGATGATGGTGAAGGGCATACCGCCATTATTAATATCTCTGGGGTTATTGCAGAAGGTAAAGAAGCTAATGCAGATGCAATTATTAAATCTTTACGTAATGCAGTTAAAGATGAAGAGACTAAAGGGGTTATTTTGCATGTTAACAGCCCCGGAGGAAGCCCTGTTCAATCATCATATATTTACAATGAAATACGTAAAATAAAGGCTGAGCACCCTGATTTGCCAATTCATGCTGTTGCATCTGATATTTGCGCATCAGGCTGCTATTTTATTGTTTCGGCTGTGGATAATATTTATGTTAATCCTTCAACCCTGATTGGTTCAATTGGTGTCATTCTGGAAGGCTTTGGTTTTGTTGATACGATGAAAAAACTGGGTGTCGAACGTCGATTGGTGACAGCGGGTGCTCATAAAGCTTTAATGGACCCATTTTCCCCAGAGAAATCAGGGGAAAGAAAATATATGCAAGAGGTACTTGCCCAAGTCCATCAGCAGTTTATCACTGCAGTAAAAGAAGGACGAGGTGACCGTTTACAAATTGATGAAGATACTTTTTCAGGGTTGATCTGGACTGGAGAGCAAGGGGAAAAATTTGGATTGGTTGATGGTTTTGGGAGTGATGATAGTGTGGCAACTGATATCATTGGTGCTAAAAAACGCGTTAACTTTACAGTTCAAGAGCGCTTAATTGATCGCCTGGCTGGTAAAATGGGTGCTACTTTTGCCCAATCAATAAACAGTATGGGACAGAAATTGATGTTGCAGTAAACCATGTCACTGTGAGCTAATTATTAGCACATTGCAGGGTGAGATAGGACGGGTTATTACGTCTCTATCTCGCCTAAAGTCTGTATTATAGAAATCCTTCCTGATATTAAAACGAGAAACACGTGCAGTTTTCAGCCAAGAAAAAATTATTATTGCAAATTTTAGCTGATGGAAAGTTTCACTCAGGAACTGACCTTGCAGAACAATTAGAGGTTAGCCGTTCGGCGATTTGGAAACAAATAAATGGACTAGAGGAACAGGGCCATGAGATTACTGCTGTCAATGGTAAAGGTTATCGCTTACATTGTTCACTAGAACTGCTGAATAAAACCCTTATCTATAGTTTTCTTAGCACTACTACCCAGAATTGTCTTGCAGAACTTGATATACATGATCAAATTGATTCTACTAATAGCCACCTTGTTGCATTAAGTAATTGCCACCCTGATACTTCAGGAATTGTTTGTTTGGCTGAACAGCAGACAGCGGGAAAAGGACGACGCGGCAGGCAATGGATCTCTCCTTTTGGTAGTAATATTTATGCTTCTATTGTCTGGCAATTTGAACAAGGCCCGAGTAGTTTAGCTGGTTTAAGTCTGGCTATTGGTGTCGCTGTTATTAAAGCACTAAAACTTCATGGTATTCATGATGTTGGTCTAAAATGGCCTAATGATATCTATTGGCAACATAGAAAATTGGGTGGTATTCTGGTTGAAGTTTCTGGTGAATCAGATGGGCCTTGTCATGCGGTCATTGGTTTAGGTTTAAATCTCTTTCTGACTGACCAAGATGGTTCACAAATTGAACAGGACTGGGTCGATATAAACGAAATATTAGGGAACTCTCATCGAGTTTCACGCAATCAGCTAATTGCAACTCTGATTGAAGAGTTTATAGCTGTCACAAGTCAATACACAAAAGAGTCTTTTGCGCTTTATCGAGATCAGTGGCGAGATTTTGATTGTATGCGCGGACAGCAGGTCACTTTATTTATGGGCAATTCAACTCACAATGGGACTATCATGGGTATCGATGATGAAGGGCTCTTGTTGTTACAGACGGAGACAGGATCGATACAAAGTTTTGCTTCAGGTGAAGTTAGTTTTCGTCGCCTATGATTTTAATTGATATTGGTAATACACGGTTAAAATGGGCTGAGCAACAGACAGGGCAACTTGGCGAAATGCATGCTGTTGTGCATAGTGAAACTAATTTTCAAGTTCAGTTAACTGCTGCATGGCAACAACTAACCAAGCCGGAAAGTATTTATTTAGCCTGTGTTAGTTCAGCAAGGATCAAACTGCAAGTTATACAAATTGCAGAACAATTATGGCCAGATGTCAAAGTACAGGAAATTCACACGGAAAAATATGCATTGGGTGTGAGCAACGCCTATCCTAAATACGAAAAATTAGGTGTTGATCGTTGGCTTTCGATACTTGCGGCTTATCATTTTTACTCTGCGCCTGTCTGTGTCATTGCATGTGGCACAGCATTAACTCTGGATATTGTCAATCAACAGGGCCAGCATATGGGGGGGATGATTATGCCAGGTCTTAGTTTGATGAAACAAGCCTTATCCAAGGGAACGGCAAACTTGAATTTCTGTTCAGAGCAATATCCACAAGGTTTAGCTAATGACACAGAAGCAGCTATTTATAATGGTAATATCAATGCCATTAAAGGTTTTATTATGCAGGGCTTGGCAGAATACCAAAAGCCCGTGCAATTAATTATGACAGGCGGTGATGCACAATTGTTGATTCAAACCTTAAAGTTAGAGGCCATAAATGACGCTCAATTGGTTCTTAAAGGCCTGGCTTTAGTTGCTAGCGAGTAATTGTTGTGAAATTTATTTTTTTCTCTGTATTATTGATCTGAAGTTTCCCAATAATTATTTATGGTAAAATTGAAACTATGCTACAACTATATGAAAAAAATAGTCTTTTCATTCGTTTCAAATGCTATTGCCTAAGGGGAATTAAGTAGGGGTTTGCTATAAACATGGCAAAACCACCTAAAATAAACCTCGATACACCAGCATTGTGTATTTCAGCTACTCAATAATTGGGAAACTTCAGT
>NZ_BDMN01000062.1 GCF_002189065.1 Bathymodiolus platifrons methanotrophic gill symbiont | reverse complement strand
AATAAAGCTGAAATATAGTTAACGCCACCATGAGATAATTTTTCACTTTCAATGGCGGCATACCGTCGCTTATTTTTTTCACAAAGTGAGTCATAAAATTTCTTCATCGACTTTTCGATATTTTTTTTATAAGGAAATGACATAAGACAACCACTGAGTAATAAATTAAGATAACCTTAATTTAGGGGAGATATTTCATTATTCAAGCTTGGCTGCTTCAGGAAGTTATTTCGTGCACATTCCTTAATGGATAAACTGAGAGAAAATGAAGATAAAATTATTCAGAGCAATAATAAGCTTCGGAGCGTAAATGAAGAACTCAAAACTTATGATTATGCTGTTGCTCATGACCTGAAAAATCCTATTTCAGTTATTCGTTCATATATTTCACTTATTGAGGAAGAGAATCCTGAGCATTTCAAAGCTCATAAATATCTGGACCGAATCAAGAGGTCGTCTGATGATGCCATGCAGATCATCTGGGAGTTATTAGACTTTTCAAGTTCTAAGCAACATATGAATGGTTCAGAATTAGCAGATCTGGACCAAGTGACTGACAACTGTGTACGTATGTTAGAGAGTGAAATGCATGTCAAAAATGTATTGTTAAATCGACAATATAATTTAGCGAAGCTAAGAATAAGTAAATTTGTTTTACAGCAAATATTATCTAACCTTATTAGTAATGCGATTAAATATTGCCCACCAGAGCGCCAGCCAATTATTGAAATATCTTCTTATCAAACACAGAATGCGGACTATATTGAAATAAAAGATAATGGTGCAGGTATAGTAAAAAGCAAAATCGCTCATATATTTGACCTCCACTCTCGATTTCATAAACAAACATTGATTGCCAAAGGAGATGGTATCGGTCTTTTCAATGTAAAGAATCTGGTGGAAAAAAATGGGGGCAATATTACAGTTACTTCTCAGGAAAATATCGGCACCCAGATTAAAATTGAGTTTATTAGACATGTTGAAATAGAGGGCCACCATGAAAACAGCACTATTAGTTGATGATTATGCCCCTATCAGGGAGCTGCTGTTAGACGTTTTACAGCACGCTTTTGTAGGGATTGAAGTTAAGCAAGCTGAAAACCTTAAGCAGGCACTTGATTGGTCGAACCAGCAAACTTTCAGTATCGCTTTAGTTGATCTTAATTTACCTGATGGCTCAGGAATTGATTTGATTGTGCGCTTACGCGAGGAACACCCGCAGACGTTCATTGTGGTATCCACAGTATTCGATGATGATCATAACCTGTTTTCTGCGCTTGGAGCAGGTGCGCACGGATATATATTAAAAGAGGAGTCGAGAGGGAAGCTTATTGCTCTTCTGGAGGGGATTATTCAGGGGACCCCACCGCTATCACCTGGGATTGCTCGACGACTTATCCAGCATTTCAACCACACACCAAAAAAAATCAAAGATGCATACCAATTATCACCCAGAGAAAAAGAAGTTTTACAATTAATCGCAGCGGGAAAACAGAGAAAGGAAATCGCACGGGAGCTCAATATCTCAGTTCATACGACGTCAGACTATATTAAAGTCATCTACCGAAAACTTAATGTTTCATCTCGTAGTGAAGCGGCAATAAAAGCAATTTCACTGCAGCTTTCTTAACCCTGGAAGCTCTTCGCTAAAGAGGCGCTAGTGTGCATAACGCAGTTTTCTATCCTTACGTGTCCATAAGAAAAAAACTACGGCAGTTCCAATCAAACCCATCATGCCACCAGGGCCCCAGATCATAATGCCACCTAATTGTTGATCTAACATGATTTCGATTGCCAGACGTCCGTCAAGTACATCATAGGCAGCATAAATTTGATCTCTTTTTAAGGTAATAATGGCACCAATAATGGTGTTGGGGATAGTTACCAGCCATAAAACAATAATGCGTATACCAAAAGGAATGCGCGAAGATTTTTGGCGCGGATCACAGATTAACCACCAGAAAAAGAAGCCAGTGAGAATCATGGTGAAGTGCATCCAGTTATGTAAAGACTGATCCGCTAAGGCGCGATTATGTAAGCTGGGTATTTGCCAGATAAGCAGAGTAGCAATAAACAGGACTGAGGCAATAATGGGATGACCTAAAAAACGATAGAGCCATTGTATGGGTTTATTTCTGATAATTGGTGTTAGAACTGAATGACGTATTGTTTTAGGCAGTCCTTGTAATAGGGGGGCAAGGGGCATACTTAAGATAAGTAGTAAAGGACCTAAACCACGCATTAACAGGTGTTCAATCTGATGAAAAAACAAGAAGTGTTCAGAGAGTGGTTCCAGTGGGGATTGTAAGGCAATAACAAAACAAAGCATACCGAGCAAAAAGGTAATGGTTTGCCCCATGCTGACTGGCCGACCTGCTTCGCGTCGTTTCGCACGTCCCCTGAAGTAGACCACTACCGTTAATAGCATCGGAATTGCAACATCAGGTGTATAAATCCACGCTGACCAGATGGGTTGCCAGGGCCTAATTGTACCGTGGGCAAAGCCGAGTAACGGGTAAAAAATTAGGCACAGAGCTACTAGAAGTTTTGTAGGGGTATAAGACACTGTTTTATCGCTACAAGAGTGGGCAATGGTTTTATGCCCACCTTATTGGTAGGTTAATAAATGGTGGGTATAAAGGCACTACCCACCCCAAATTATTATGCGCAGAAATCTTCTATACTGCTTAATATGCCCTGTGTATCCAGACCACATTCGTTTAATAACTCTTCACGTGTACCTTGCTCTACAAATTCATCAGGTAGGGCGATATTTAATACCGGCATTAAAATTTTCTGTGCCTGCAAAAACTCATTGATAGCACTGCCCGCACCACCCGCTAAAACATTTTCTTCAATAGTAACAATGACATCGTGTGTTTTAGCCATTTCTAAAATAATCGTTTCATCAATAGGTTTGATAAAACGCATATTAACAACGGTAGCACCAAGTTGTTTACCTGCTTCTAGCGCTGGAGTAACCATGCTGCCCCAGGCAAGTATGGCCATACGCCCACCTTTATGACGAATTTCTGCTTTACCAATTTCTAATTCAGAAAAATCAGTACCTACCACAGTACCAGGTCCTTTGCCACGAGGGTAACGCACTGAAGCCGGGCCTTCATAGTTGTAACCAGTAGTCAGCATCTGACGACATTCATTTTCATCTGCTGGAGCCATGACCAGCATATTAGGTATACAGCGCAGAAAACTATAATCAAAATTACCCGCATGAGTAGGTCCATCTGGGCCAACTAGACCTGCACGGTCGATAGCAAACAAAACATCCAGATTCTGGATAGCAACATCGTGTACTAATTGATCATAGGCACGTTGTAAAAATGTCGAATAAATTGCAACAATGGGTTTTGCTCCCTGACAGGCTTGTCCAGCGGCCAGGGTAACTGCATGCTGTTCTGCAATAGCAACATCAAAATAGCGTTTTGGATAGCATTCGGAGAACTCTACCATACCCGAACCTTCGCGCATGGCAGGAGTAATTCCTAGCAAGCGCTGATCTTTTTCTGCCATATCGCATAACCAGCGACCAAATACCTGAGTATAAGTCGGGTGTGGGGAAGGTGCAGATTTAGGTAAACAATCCTTGCTACGGTCAAAAGCCGGTACACCGTGATAAGCTAATGGATCTTTTTCTGCAGGTGCATAGCCCTTGCCTTTTTTAGTCACAATATGTAAAAACACTGGGCCAGAAAGTTCTTTTACGGCTTGTAGTGTTTCTACCAGCATATCAACATCATGACCATCAATAGGGCCAATATAATTAAAGCCTAACTCTTCAAATAAAGTGCCAGGAACAATCATGCCTTTGACATGTTCCTCGGTCTTTTTTGCAAGTTCCCATACGGAGGGTAATCCACTGAGCACTTTTTTACTTTCTTCGCGGACAGAGGAATAAAGTTTACTAGAAATAATTTTGGTAAAGTAATTATTCATTGCGCCGACATTAGGCGAAATTGCCATGTCGTTATCATTCAGAATAACCAGTAAGTTGGCATCAATAGCTCCAGCATGATTCATCGCTTCAAATGCCATACCGCCGGTGATACTGCCATCGCCAATAATAGCCACCATACGGCTATCTTCACCTTTGTTTTCTGCGGCAATTGCCATGCCTAATGCGGCACTGATGGAGGTGCTTGAGTGTCCAACTCCAAACGCATCGTATTCACTTTCTTTACGTTTAGGGAATGCTGAGACGCCATCTTTAGTACGAATCGTCGGCATGCGCTCCTTACGACCCGTTAAGATTTTATGAGGATAAGCTTGATGGCCCACATCCCAGACCAGCTGGTCTTTTGGCGTGTTGTACACATAATGTAAGGCAACTGTTAACTCAACTGTGCCTAAACCTGCCGAAAAATGACCGCCTGATAAACTAACCGTATGCGTTAAAAATTCACGTAACTCAGTCGATAGAGGGATTAATTGATCTCGGGATAATTTACGTACATCTTCAGGAAGATCTATCGTATTTATTAGTGGGTAGTTTTCTGCGATTTTCATAATGCTTTCCTTATGACCCTGTTTTTGATTTGAGTGCGTGGCTGGCAAGGTTTTTACCTAGCGACCAAATTGAGCCAGGGACTTTGTGAGTGTCAGCAATGGCGTGATCGAATGAGTTAACAACCCAGTCGCGATCTTTTTTTGTTAAGTTGAGCGGTGGCAATAATTTAACTACATTCATGCCGTGCCCAGCTACTTGCGTTAATAGATGGTGTTCTTTAAATAAAGGAATGGTAATCATCTGGCAGAATAGACCTTTATTAGCTGCTTCAAGTGATGCCCAGGCAGCTTTAAGTTTTAGGCTTTTAGGAGCCTGAAATTCAATAGCAATCATTAAGCCTTTGCCACGGGCTTCTTTTAAAAATTCATATTTTGTACTCATGGCATTAAGGCTACTGATAATATCAGCTCCGACTTGAGCGCTGTTTTCTACCAGCTTTTCGTCTTCCATAACTTGCAGTGTTGCCAGGCCAGCAGCCATAGCCATGTTATTTTTGGAGAAAGTTGAGCCATGAACAACAGCTCTGTCCATACGGTTAAATACAGTTGCCATAATTTTGTCAGTCATTGCCACAGCTCCAACCGGGACAAATCCGCCCGATAAAGCTTTGGCCATACAAATCATATCAGGCTGTACACCCCAGTGATCAATTGCCCAGAATTTTCCAGTGCGGCCTATGCCAGTTTGAACTTCATCGGCAACAAAAAGGGTACCGTACTTTTTACACAAGCGTTCAACGTCAGGTAAATAGTTATCATCTGGAAGATTAACGCCTTTGCCTTGAATTGGCTCAACTATAAATGCAGCAACGTCTTTATTACTGAGTGCTTGTTCTAGAGCGGCAAGGTCATTAAAAGGGACTGAGCTGCAACCAGGTAAAAAGGGGCCAAAACCTTCCCGAAAAACTTCTTCACCGACTAAAGATAAAGAGCCCATAGTCAGGCCGTGATAACCATGATCACAGAAGACGATTTTTTCTCGTTTAGTGGTGTAGCGAGAAAATTTTATTGCAGCTTCAACGGATTCTGTCCCTGAATTACAAAAAAACATTTTAGTTAGGTTTTCAGGTGTTGTTGCCAGAATCTTTTTAGCCAGTAAGCCGCTTAATAATGATACATCCATTTGCACCAGATTAGGTAACTCTAGTGTCAACATTTCTTGTAAGGCACTGATAACAGTAGGGTGGTTTCGTCCTAAGGCAAACACGCCAAAACCACTTAAGCAATCCAGATATTCAGTATTATCCTGATCGTACAGGTATTGACCTAGCGCCTTGGTATAGTTACGGTCATAACCAATAGTTTGCAAGACGCGAACCATTTGATTATTCAAATGGTTTTCGTGTAGCGCAAATTTTTCCTGGCTATGTTGTGTAAAAAGTTCGGCAATGCTAAATGACATGGATAATCAGAATAATATTTTTGTTAAAGTTGAATAGTTCTGTTGCTAAAAGCTGGCAATATAATAAGTGTACAAATCAGGGTAAAGCTAATGCCAACAGCCAGAGTAATTCCCATACTGGAAATTCCAAAGTGTGGTATCAGGGCTAAACTGATAAAGCTACTCATCGTAGTAAACGAACTAAAGGTAACACCTCGAGCAGTACTGGTCTGTAATAAATGCTGCCCTTCATCAAGGTTTTCATGTAAGCAGTGCATAATATGAATACCACTATCAACGCCCATGCCTAAGAGTAGTGGTAGGGCGATAATGTTAGCAAAATTAAACGGGATGCCAAGAAAAATATTTACGGTACAAGTTAAAAGCCCGGCAAGTATTAATGGGCCTATAACTAGCAGGGTTTTTTTGATGCTTTTTAAAATAAATAATAATAATAGAGTAATAATAAACAGAGCAGCACTGAAAGCCTGTTGAAAGGCATTAACAACAGCTTCCCCGGATGCCATTTCTCCTACCGGCATGCCAACAGCTTTAGGGTCGATACTTTGAACCTCTTTAGTAAATTGCTTTAAATTAGCCGGAATGTTTAAATCTTGTTCAGGCATAATCATAATGCGATATAACCCTGCAGGGCTTAACCACTGCAGACGAATCGCAGCCGGTAAGTCGGCTAAACCAAATTCATAGGCACTTAAACCCTGGCTAAGAGTATTAATGGTATATGGCAACAGCCCTAATATATTGTTATCTAGCGATTGCGCTAATATGCCAGGTTCAGTCGATTGGTTTGAGGTGTTTATGAATGTGTCGATACTTGAGCGCAGATCAAGCAATATTTGAGGGTTTATGGATGTGGTTCTGTTTTCCAATAGAGTATAGAGTGTGGTATTAAATTGACTCAATACAGTAATTGTATCTGAAGCTGCGAGAGTTGAGTTAAATTGACTCAACTGCGGACCTAGAATCATCGCCAGGTCTTCAATCGTATAAAGTTTATCTTCCTGATCAGTTGCAACCAGGCTTTCGAGTGAAACAGCCCCATGCACGCTAGGTAGTTGCTCTAGTCTAGCGGCTGTGTGTCGCGCCTGTTCCTGATTATCACTTAAAGCATACAGCGCATAAGGAGAGTCAGTTTTTGATTTTAATAAATCTTTAAATGTGGTTACCGATGCTGCTTTAGGGTTACGCATATCGATAGGATTAGAGTTGAAAGTGATATACGGAATTGCAAACAAGCAGGCAAAAGTTAATAAAACAGTGCCAATGCGGATGGTTTTTTTATAGCGAAAGGGAAGCGTTTGCAGAAATGAGGCTTGAGTCGGCTGATAAAAAGGCTGAGCATGTTTAAGTTTGAACAAAGTTAATAAGGCAGGTAATACCAGGAGTGATACTAATAGCCCGATAAACATACTAACACCCGAGATAAGCCCTAATTCAGAGACACCTACATAGTCGGTTGGAACAAAGGCAAAAAATCCTATAGATGTAGTCAGCGCGCAGAGAAACAATGAGAACCCAACACTGTGTAATGCCTTTTTAATGGACAGGTGATTGCTATGCTTATTAACAATCTCATCACGATAATGCAGGTTCATATGAATTGCAAAATCAACCCCCAGGCCTATATAAAGAGCAGCAAAAGAGACAGAAATAACGTTTAAATGTCCAATCGCAACAGCCGCAAAGCCAGCGGTCAGGGTTAGTCCCATTAATAGAGTGATAAGAGTGGCTAACAATAGCTTTATGGATCGAAAGCATCTGAATAAGATAAGTAGAACTAATATTAAAGAGCCGATACCACTTAATACTGCGCCTTCTCCTATATCTTCTAGTTCTTCATGTTGCAGAGCAATATCGCCAGTAATGCGAATATTGGAGCCTGGCATTTCAAGCATTAGTTCACTGGAAACTGCCCGAGCTTTCTCAATGGCCACATCAACAGGCATCATAGAGAGAAAGTTTAGTTTAGGCTTGGTAATGACTATGCGGCGTGTTTTATTTGATTGGCTGTTGGGGTTGAGAATTTCCTGCCAGGAGATATGATGATTTTCATTTTTAGCTGTTTTGCTAATCGCTGTACTAATTGAAGTTAACAGGGCAGGTAAGCTGTGACTAATTACGCTATCTTTATTTTCAAGAGCCTCAGTTAAAATATGAAACAGTCCCTGTAAATGGTGATTCTGAGCTAAATAACCAATAAAGGGCTGGGCATCAGTTAAGTTAGTCGCTAACTTATCCAGTTCCTCGTTAGTCAGATAAAGAAAGGCTTGTTGACGAAAAAAAGCGTTGTCTTCTGGAATATAACTAGACTCAAAAGAATTGGTCTGGTTATTGAGCCGTGCTAACAGCTTATTGGCGGTAATCGCTGTTTCTTCAGGTGTTTGTGTGTCGACAACAAAGATTATTGCATTAGTGTCTTGCGGGAATGCCGTTTCTAAGCGCTTGGTATTCTGTTGAAAAGGCAGGTCTGGAGAGAGCATTTCTGAAGAGTTATTATTAACTCCTAGATGGTCTTTTGCATAATAAATGCTAAGCCCAGTTAGCAATAAGGCGCTACAGACTATTAGCCAGGCATAACGGGTGATAAAACAACCTTGCCATTCAAGTATTCTCGCTGCTACTGACATGCGAGGCTCCACTGAGTTTGTGTTATCTGTGGCAGCTGGCGGGCAAGATGCTTTAGTGTTTTGCTTGCCTTGTTAAAGCACAGAGCCGTGTTAATCAGGCGAGGCAGGTTGCCAGGGTGACGAACTAAGTAAAGCATTAGTTTGCTGATAGAAATACCCCCGGCATCGTTCATAGCGTAATTAATGGCTTCGGGTAAATCTAGTTGTGCTGAATCGACAATGCTACGTATCGCAATAAAGGGTATTTGTGCCTGGTTTGCAATGCGCGCCAGGGCCGCAGTTTCCATGTCGACAGCAGTGGCTTGTGTTAGTTCGTATTGCCTGGCTTTATCCTCGGCCAGGCTGATAATTGTATCGCTTTCCAAAAGACAGCTGGTATCGTATTTTATGGATTTATCAAGTAATTCAATGACCTGCTGTGACCATGGCTGGTGCGTTGTTAGCAGGGTATTATCTTTAGCGAGGATGCAATTAGGGATCAGTAAATGCCCCGCCTTTAAATGCGGAGATAATGCACCGGCACAGCCCCAGCTTATTAACTGAGTAGCGCCATGAGACAATAAATTTTGTGCAGCATGAGTCGCATTTTTCGGGCCTGCTCCGGATAGAGTGATCAGAGTATTTTCAGACACAGCTAAGCAATCACCCTGTTTTATCTTAGATTTAGTCAGGGTGTGTAATTCTTCAGGTAAAGCAACCAGAATACCGGTAATCACTTTGAATTTTTTTCATTGCGATAACGCGCTAAAGCCCACAGAGGAAAAAATTTATCATAACCATGGTATTTCAAATAAAACACGCGTGGAAAGCCGGGCGATGTATGACAGTTATCAGCCCATAAGCCATCCTGTTGCTGACTCTTTAGTAAATAAGCAATACCTGCCTGGACTTCTTTGCATTTATGTTCGCCAGCAGCCATTAAGGCTAGCGTTGCCCAGGCGGTCTGAAATGCGGTGCTAGTATGGTATTGACCACTTGTGCTCCGGTCGTGATAGCTTTGATTGCCCTCGCCCCAGCCACCATCATCATGTTGAACGCTTTTTAACCATGTAACTGCTTTGCTGTACATTGGGTCGTTTTTAGGTATCTCTGTGTGTTCCAGCGCTATTAATACTGACCAGGTGCCATAAATATAATTGGTTCCCCAGCGACCAAACCAGGAACCATCTTCTTCTTGTTCATTGCGAATATAGTCCAGACAACGATTATATGCAGGCAAGTATTCATCGTGATCCTGGGCGACTTTTGCCATTAACATCACGCAACGGGCACTCACATCAGCTGTAGGAGGATCTAGTAAAGCTCCGTGGTCGGCAAATGGAATTTCATTGAGGTAATAATAGGTATTATCTACATCAAATGCGCCATATCCGCCATTAGCAGCTTGCATGCCCACAATCCAGCGGGTTGCGCGATGAATAGATTCATCCATATCAGGCAAGTCAGCAGTTGCCATGCCATAGGCGACAACAGCGGTATCATCGACATCAGGGTAATGCGGGTTTTCAAATTGAAATGCCCAGCCACCACCTTCAAGATTAGGGCGCTGTATGCGCCAGTCGCCCGGCTCATCAGATAATTGTTTGGTTTTTAACCAGTCATAAGCACGTTTTCTACTGCCTTCCGTTGCTGCTAAATCGGTTTCCTGTAAGGCAAGTAATGCTAAGCCTGTATCCCAGACCGGGGATAGGCAAGGCTGACAATAGGCTTCATCTTCGCGGATAACCAGAAGTTTATCAATGGCTTTACGTGCAGTAACGACATGTTCATTATCTGCCGGCATACCAAGTAGAAGCATGGCTTGATAGGCATTGACCATTGCCGGGAAAATACCGCCTAATCCATCTTCGCCATTTAAACGTTCGGTAAACCAGTTTTGTGCTCTTGCTACTGCAGTCTGGTGCATTTTCCTGGTGACCAGAATGCGTGATTTACGTCCTAGCGCATCTAAAAACAAGAAAAATTTATTAAGTACTCCTCGCTCAGGAAAGTAATGCATTTCCTTGCCGGGATGGACAATAAATAATTCCAGAATATCTATATTAAGCGGATTTTTAGCTTTTGCTTGCAGTGAGCATAAGATAAATAAAGGAATCATAACGGTTCTGGACCAGTAGGATACTTTATCAATATGGAATGGAAACCAGGCTGGTAACAACATGATTTCAACTGGAATAAAAGGCACTCCACGCCAGGGTAGTTGCTCAAAAATAGCTAAGGCAATACGCGTAAAAACGTTGGCTTTGGCTGCACCACCCTGACTAAGAATATACTCGCGCAAACAGGCCATATGTGGTTGTTCGGGCTGATCTCCAGCCATTTTTAAAGCATAGTAAACTTTAATGCTACAACTAATGTCACCTTCGCCACCTGAGAATAAAGGGTAGCTACCATCTGCAGATTGATGAGCGCGTAGGTAGACAGCAATTTTAGCTTGTAATCCTTTATCTATATCATCCAGATAATGCATCATCATGATGTATTCAGCTGGAATGGTACAGTCTGCTTCGAGTTCAAAGACCCAATAGCCATCCTTGTGTTGCAAAGACAAAAGTCTGTCTTGAGCATTTTTTATGGCACTGTCCAATGAATGGATGTTGCTCATATTATTGTAATCCTCGGTAAACATAGGGTGACTTAGTTTTTTGCCTGGTATTGCCAGTCTTTACAGATTAAATTTTTGCTTTTTAAATTAAAAAGCAGAGAGAGTAGTAAATTACTACGGCCAATAATTCGAGTAGTTACAATGGTTTGTTTGACGTTTTTACGGGTAATCTTGACCTGGCTAGAGTCATTGAAATCCAGGTGTTGCTTAATTTCATTAAGAGTAAGAACAGCCATGCCTAGTGCCCATAGGCAAAAGTTGCGCATGCCTGTTTCATGTCTAGGTAGTAACTGAGTATAGGTAAGAGCATCTTTTAAGTGACCTTGCGCGATACTGATTAAATGTTCTAAACCCAGCTGGAACTCTTTACTATTAGTTGACGTATTAAGGTCTTTAAGATCAAAGCCGGTTTCGGTGAAAACATCTTGTGGTAACCAGCATACCCCTCGCTGTGCATCATCCCAGATGTCTTTTAGTATATTGGTCATTTGTAATCCCTGGCCAAAGGATGTTGATAGCTCTAAAAGTTGTTCGCGGTGCTGATTAATTTCAGGTGAATAATGACAAAATAATTTTGCCAGCATTTCACCAACACAACCGGCGACATAATAGCAATATTCATTCATGTCTTTCATGGTTGCCAGACCGCCGTGTAAATCCATGCCTTGATAGACAGGCATGCCTTTCGCCATAGTTTCAACGCAACCTAGTAGTGCTTCAATTTGTTCAGGAGCGAAGCTATGGGTGATTTCAATAACCCGTTCTGTTAGTTGGATCAGAACATGTTCAGCTGGAATAGTCTGCTCTGAGAGGAGCGGTCCCAGGTCTGTTGCAAAGCTAGCGGCGCCATTGCCCGTCCTAACGACCTCTATAAAACGGCTACAGAAGAGTTCTTTCTGTTCCACGTTCAGCGATACTTCATCTTCAACGGTATCTACAATCCTACACAGCAAGTAGGCATTAGCAACTGCCGAGTAAAGGCCTTCAGGGAGTTGAGGTATCGTTAAGGCAAATGTACGCGAGACACCTTCGAGTAATACCGCCTGAAATTCATCAACAGAGGCGGCTAAAAGCGATTCCGGGTTATCAATAGAAATTTGAGTGTCAGTCATGCAGTCAGTAAAGGTGTATGTTAAAGGCAAAAAGCAGAATTAGTGACGAATTATAGACTGTATGTAGGCTAAATACAAAATATGTTGTTTTTTTGCGAAAAAGTTACATTTATGTCTTATAAATTAATCATAAAAACAGAGTGCGCAGGTCTTTTTTTGACTACTATGAGTGTTGTTTTTATGGGAAAAAAGAAACTTCAAACTGGTGTTAGTCGTTTAATAATAGTATGCTAACGTGCTATCAGGGATTATTAATAGGCATCTACTTAGGGTTTTAAAGTATATTTCTGTTTTTTTCTTTTTTTGTTGCATATATGCAACTTTGTTGAGTTTGTCACTATTTTTAAGTTTTGGAGTTAATACATGGGTGTTCCATTAAGGCAGCAAGTTGCTGTAGGTACTTATTTAATGAAGCAAAAGATCAAAGGGGTAAAAAAATATCCTTTGGTGTTAATGCTAGAGCCTTTGTTTCGCTGTAATTTAGCGTGTGCAGGCTGTGGAAAAATTGCCTATCCAGATGATGTTTTAAATAAGCGTTTATCTGTTGATGAGTGTTTGCAAGCAGTGGATGAGTGTGATGCGCCGATGGTATCAATTCCAGGTGGAGAACCTTTAATCCATAAAGAAATGCCGGAAATAGTTGCGGGTATTGTCGCACGTAAGAAGTTTATTTATCTTTGTACGAATGCTCTATTACTCAAGAAAAAGATTAATGATTATACGCCATCACCCTATCTGAATTTCTCTATACATCTGGATGGCAATCAGCTAAGGCATGATGCATCAGTGTGTCAGGATGGTGTATTTGATATTGCCGTCGACGCTATAAAACTAGCTTTAGGCAAAGGTTTTAGAGTAACCATTAACTGTACTTTGTTTCAGGGCGAAACCTCTCAGGAAGTTGCTAATTTTCTGGATTATGCAACAGAACTTGGTGTGGAAGGTATCACTATTGCACCTGGTTTTAGTTATGCCGATGCGCCGGATCAAGACTCTTTTATTTCTAGCCAGGCAGCAAAGGAATTATTCCGTGGTATTTTTGCACTAGGAAAAAATAAGCAGTGGAAGTTAAACCATTCTTCGCTTTATTTAGATTACCTGGCAGGAAACCAGGACTACGATTGCACTCCGTGGGGCAATCCAACACGTAATGTATTTGGTTGGCAGAAGCCGTGCTATCTGTTGTCAGATGAAGGCTATGTTGATAGTTTTCAGGAATTGATGGAAACCACTCCCTGGGATAAATATGGGGCAGGAAAAAATCCTAAATGTGAAGGATGTATGGCGCATTGTGGTTACGAGGCAACAGCAGTAGAAGATACTCTAGCCCATCCAATAAAAGCATTAGCTGTTGCTATGCGTGGACCACGGACGGAAGGAGGTATTGTTGAAGTTCCCAGTTATAAGCCTGTTTCAGTTACTGATATTCCTATTAAAGTAGAAATCTAAAAACTCTTGCTACAGTTTAGGCCGAGAATCTAACTGATCGAGTTTATTGCTGCCTAGCTGATTTTAGGTTTTATGTGCTCAACAGGATGTGAGCTTTATGTACGCCAGTCATTGCTGGATTGTATTTGTTCATGACCCGGTCATAAGCCATTGTTGAGGTGAGTGTTCGTGCTGGAAAGGTCGACTAATCAAAAAGGTTAAACATGATGATGCCAATAAGAAACGTGATAATGATGTTTGTTTTGTTTTGTTTTACTTCCGTCGTAATCGCTGAAGTTGATGAAACAGAAGTTGCAAGCAAGGTGGTGACGGGGTTTCAGGCTGCATTATTGAATGCAATGGAGCAGGGCGATAAGCTAACGTTTGAGCAGCGTTTTGAGTTACTAAAGCCAGCAGTATTAAATAGCCACGATTTAACTAAAATTACCCGTATTGTTGTCAGTAAAGAGTGGAAGAAACTTACAATAGAGCAGAAAAAAGAACTGATTCGAAAGTTTAGTACCCTGAGTATTGCTTCTTATGCGCATTATTTTGATAGTTATTCGGGGCAAAGCTTTAAAGTGGAGTCTACAAAACAATTATCTCCTGGGCAAATTTACGTGCATACATTTCTGGTTTTACCTGATGATAAAGATGTCAGTATGGACTATCTTTTAAAAAAGAAAGGTGATGAGTGGCGTATTATCAACATTATTACCAATGGTGTGAGTGATTTGGCATTAAAGCGTTCTGAGTATGTTGCTGTCCTGAAGAAATCGGGTTTTGATGTTTTATTAGCTGAACTTTCTGTTAAAATTGAAAAATTTTCTCAATAAAGTATTTTAGCGCTTTTGATTATTCGATTATTCTTACGTTTTATTGCTATTGCGGGTATTTTTTTATTAGTTGCCTGTGCCAGTACAGGTAAGACTGAAATGGCAGAAGAGGTAAACCCAGAAGACCTGCATGAAGGCATAAATCGCAATATTTATGGCTTTAATAAAGGGCTGGATACTTATGTTTCTTCGCCGCTAGTTGGCGTGTATCAGTTTATTCTTCCAAGCTTCTTGCGTACTTCAGTCGCTAATTTTTTTGCTAATTTAAAAGAACCCAGAACGGTTGTTAATGATGCTTTACAAGGAAAGGAGCAGCCGGCAGGTGAGGATTTTGAACGTTTTGTTATTAATACACTACTAGGTTTTGGTGGTTTAATAGATGTCGCAAGTTATGCTGAAATTGAATACCATGAGGAAGATTTTTCTCAAACTCTTGCTGTATGGGGTGTTCCGCAAGGTGAATATCTGGTCGTCCCGGTATTAGGTCCGACAACTTATAGAGGTGTCCCTGGTCTCGTTGTAGATGCAGCATCGAGCCCTGTTAGTTATTTGATATGGCCGATACAGGTGCTGGATCTTTTGAACTCACGCTCAAATGCCGATCAGTCCCTAAAGTTTATTGATGAGGCTGCTGTAGACCCCTACGTGTTTATGCGTGCTTCTTATTTGCAATGGCGTGATTATCAGATTACTGAAGGTAAAAATACATCAGAAATAATACTGTTGGATGGGCTAGATGATCCATTTGATGATGAAGATGATCTTGATTTGCTGGATGATCTGGAAATTAAATTATAAGCTGTTCAAATGATAAGCCATAGTGAAAATATAATTGCGCAGACAAAATACTGGTTACAGCATGTTGTGATAGGGCTTAATTTTTGTCCCTTTGCCAGACCTGTTTTTGAACAAGGGAAAATTCATTATCAGGTCAGTGATGCGCAGTCTTTAGAGTGTTGTCTGGAGGACTTGATTGCTGAAGCAGAAAGACTGGATACAGACAATGCAATAGAAACGACGCTACTCATTTATGAGCATGCATTATACGATTTTGAAGATTTTCTGGATGTGCTGGAAATTGCCAATGATCTAATGTGCGAACAGGGCTATGAAAGTGTGTATCAATTAGCAAGCTTTCATCCGGATTATTGTTTTGCCGATAGTGATGAGGAGGATCCGGCAAATTATACTAATCGTTCACCCTACCCCATGTTTCACCTGATCAGAGAGCAAAGTATCGAGCATGCTTTAGCGAATTATAAAGACCCGGAAAATATTCCGGAGACCAATGTCCGGCTTGCCAGGGAGTTAGGGCTAGCGAAAATGCAGTCCAAGCTGGATCAGGCATTACAGTCTACGAAGATTGCCGAGCAGGAACGGGGTAATAACAGATACTAGCGTAAAGCGGGGCTTACGGTTTTTCTGGGATAACAGTATCCGAGTTTAATACTGCTTACTTAACAGTGTAATTGCCTAATAAACAATAAGTTAAGAATGTAGGCTGGTTAGATTTATCGCGCTTTGCTTGATAAGCTGAAGTTTCCCAATAATTATTTATGGTAAAATTGAAACTATGCTACAACTATATGAAAAAAATAGTCTTTTCATTCGTTTCAAATGCTATTGCCTAAGGGGAATTAAGTAGGGGTTTGCTATAAACATGGCAAAACCACCTAAAATAAACCTCGATACACCAGCATTGTGTATTTCAGCTACTCAATAATTGGGAAACTTCAGCTTGATAAGCTAACCCAGCCTACATATGCAAGCTATTGTTTGTTAATATGTTAATACTTAAGTAAGCAGCATTGGTATCCGAGTTCAATGGTCTTTATTTTTTTCAGTAATTCCAGCCTGCAATTGTTTCAGCAGTACAAAACCAAGTAGCAGCAAAAAGCCAAATGCGATAAAAACCAGGATTTTGATAACAGGAAAGCCAACTAAAAATAGAAAAGTTTGCTTGTTATTCATGCTCGGCTCTAGTTCATCAGACTGATATGTAATATGCATGGCATAGAGTCCCATTTTCGAGAAGTTATGAGCAATAGTTAATGCGTTATTTGTCTCACTGAGCGTTTGTTTAAAGGCATTATCAAAATCAAATAAGATATCCCAGTTGGATTCGGCAGATAAAAGTTTTAAATTTAATTTTTTATTGCTCTGTAGCATGTCAGAGTGAGGGTCAAAAGTAAAAATGACATCACCTGTTGCGGGAAATAAATGACAAAAATGTTTGCCGCCGCTTATTTTAGATTCTGATTGAAATCCGCCTAAACGTAATTTAACGCCTGCTATATGAACAAAGCAATTGTCACCATGGTCTACACCTGCATGGGCAAATAGTTTGGGCATAAACGCAAGGTTTAAACTTAAAAGAATAATGCTAAGGAGAAGGTTGCGGTTGGATATTAGTGGCATTTAAACTGACAATGGTAGGGGTTACAAAATAATAAAGTGTGGAATATAAAAAAACCAGATTCAAGTAGAAGTTAAAATCCTGGATCTGTATTCACTGGAGAAGCGAAAACCCTATTTTACCGTTTTTTAAAATTTGCATTGTGTTTTTTTAAAAGACACCTGGCCATGATAGAATGACCGGTTATTATAACTATCAAGCGCCTTGAATGAATCCACATTTACCGCAATTACATCCGTATCCTTTTGAGAAATTAGCGCAATTAAAGCAGGGTATTATACCGCCAAGTGATAAAGCACATATTGCTCTGTCAATTGGTGAGCCAAAACATGCCACCCCCGATGTAATTACTAGTGCTTTATTAGAAAATATTGCCGGATTGGGTAGTTACCCAACAACTAAGGGGCTGCCTGAATTAAGAATTGCAATTAGCGAGTGGCTTAATAAAAGATACCAAGTGACAGTTGACCCGGAAACGCAGGTCTTACCAGTTAATGGTACGCGGGAAGCCTTATTTGCTTTTGCTCAATGTATTGTTGATGGACGAGAAGATGCACGGGTATTAATGCCTAACCCGTTTTATCAGATCTATGAAGGTGCCGCCCTGCTGGCAGGGGCTGAGCCTTATTACTTAAATACTCTAGAAGAAAATCAGTATTTGCCTGATTTTGATAGTGTTTCTGAAGCAAGCTGGCAAGCCTGCCAATTGTTATATATTTGTTCGCCTGGTAATCCAACTGGTGAGATTATTGATCAGGCGACTCATGAAAAGTTGATCAGGCTGGCATTAAAATATGATTTTGTGATTGCCTCTGATGAATGCTATAGCGAAATTTATGCAGATGAGAACAGTCCTCCGCAGGGATTATTGCAATCTGCTGATGCAGTGGGGCATAGTAGCTATAAAAACTGTGTTATTTTTCATAGTTTATCAAAACGCTCTAATGCACCGGGATTAAGATCTGGATTTGTTGCGGGGGATGCCGATATTTTGCGTAATTTTTTTCAATATCGCACGTATCATGGTAGCGCCATGTCCTTGCCGACCCAGTATGCCAGTATTGCTGGCTGGCAGGATGAACAGCATGTACACAAGAATAGACAGTTTTACCGTGAAAAGTTTAAAGCAGTCACTGAAATTTTATCTGAGGTTTGTTGTGTTAAGCAGCCACCCGCTAGTTTTTATCTGTGGCTGAAAACTGAAATCGACGAGACTGAATTTGCACAAAAATTATTTGCCCAGGAAAATATTACTGTTTTACCGGGTAGTTATTTATCCCGTGAAGTAGACGGGATAAATCCAGGAAAAAACCATGTGCGCATGGCTTTAGTTGCTCCAGTGACAGAATGTATTGAAGCGGCCCATCGAATTAAAAATTTTATTAACTCTTTAACATAGAAAAATAATGAATCAATTAGAAAATATTATTAATCAGGCTTTTGACAATCGTGCCGATATTTCTCCAGCGACTGTTTCTGATGAAGTGCGTAATGCAGTCAAAGACTCGATTAATCTACTGGACTCAGGTAAAGCGCGTGTTGCTGATAAAAGCAGTGGCGAATGGGTGGTTAATCAGTGGTTAAAGAAAGCAGTTTTACTGTCTTTCAGAATTAATGAAAATCGTGTAATGGACGGTGGGGCAGCGCGTTACTACGATAAAGTGGAAACTAAATTTGCCTCTTACACCCCTGAAGATTTTGCTGAAGCGGGTGTGCGTGTCGTACCTAATGCTGTTGCACGCCATGGTTCTTATGTTGCTCCGGGCGCGATTTTGATGCCTTCGTATGTCAATATTGGTGCTTATGTAGGTAGTGGCACGATGGTTGATACCTGGGTTACAGTGGGTTCATGTGCGCAAATTGGTAAAAACGTACATTTATCAGGTGGTGTTGGTATTGGTGGTGTTTTAGAGCCATTACAAGCAGGACCTACAATTATTGAAGATAACTGTTTTATTGGTGCGCGCTCTGAGATTGTTGAAGGCGTCGTGGTAGAAGAGGGTTCTGTTATTTCCATGGGAGTTTATATTGGTCAAAGTACTAAAATATTTAACCGTATGACCGGTGAAATTACTTATGGACGCATTCCGGCGGGTTCAGTCGTGGTCTCGGGCAACTTACCTTCAAAAGATGGTACTCATAGTTTGTATTGTGCAGTCATCATTAAACATGCGGATGAAAAAACACGTAGCAAAACAGGTATCAACGAATTATTACGTGATTAATTTTAAATAATGTGAAATGGGTTAGGTTTTTTATATGAATTATTAAATATAATGACACCTGACATTAACATATGTTTTGTGCCAGTTTAGATTGTCACTTGCTACGAGTGATAAGTTATTCTGCCTAACCCCATTCAGCTATAGGATCTCCCATGTCAGATACACTTTCTAGCAATGCTATTATTTATGCGATTCTCTCCTTAAATAGTGAGGTTGCTTTACAAAAAGAATTTTTGGATTCCCCTGATGTCTTACCCGAAGATCGGGAAAATGAAGAGGGTATTCTTGATGATTTAGAGCAGGCTTTTATGGAATTTGTTGATTTTTATAAGTCTTGTCGTAAGCAAGATAGTTCATTGCCTGAGCTAGATGAGTTATTGAATAATCCACTGTAGTCGTTTTTAAAAAGCTTATGCGCTGTTTAACACAGAACATACTAATGCTTGCGTTGATTCTGGTAGGTTTTCTTCCTATGCAGGGATTTGCAGTGGAAAACTCAGAGCAGGAAAATAATGTAGAAAGCGTATTTCTAAAAGAAGAAGAACTGCAATATTTACAACAAAAGCAGCAACTTACTATGTGTGTTAATCCTGATGCGATGCCCGTTGGGAAAATCGAACAGGGGCAGCACAAAGGTATGAGTGCTGATTTTATGCGTTTATTGGCAAATAAAATCAATACACCGATGGTGTTAGTGCCTAGCCAGACGTGGCTGGAATCACTAGAGCAGGCCGAGCGGCGAAAATGTGATATTCTGGTTTTTGCAATGGCGACACCGGAGCGTAAGAAATTTCTCGATTTTACGAATGATTACCTGAGTTTTCCCTTAGTAATCGCAGTAGCTTATCAGCAAAATTTTATTAGCAGTATAGAAGAGGTTTTGGATAAACAGCTGGGGATACAAAAGGGTTATGCTTATGCTGAACTGCTACGCTTGCTTTATCCTGCGATTGATCTGGTAGAGGTAGAAAGTCTAAATGAAGGTCTGGACAAAGTTAGCCGAAATCAGCTCTATGGCATGATTGGCTCATTGCCAGATATTAGTTATGCATTCCAGAAACAGTATATCGGCGAACTGAAAATTGCCGGAAAATTGGCACAGCAGTCAAAGCTAGGTATAGGTACCCGTAATGATGAGCCTTTATTAGTCGGTATTTTTAATAAAGCCATTGCTCAGTTAAGTGAGCATGAGCGGCGTGACATAATGAATGACTGGATTGCGATTAAGTACGAGTCGGCGACAGATTATCTAATGTTGATAAAAGTAGTTGGCGTACTCGGATTAATCTTTATCTTTTTTTTGTATCATTATTGGAAGCTGAAAAAGTATAATTATCGCTTAAGGCACTTATCTGTTACTGATAAATTAACTAATATTAATAATCGTTTGAAACTGGATCAGCAGCTAGGCGATGCTTTTCATTTGGCACAGCGTTACCAACATGAATTTTGTATTATTTTAATTGATATTGACCATTTTAAGAGTATTAATGATAAGTATGGGCATCTTGTTGGTGATTATGCAATTACAACCCTCGCGCAATTATTAAACAACAATATTCGTACAGTTGATACACTGGGCCGTTGGGGTGGAGAAGAATTTTTAATTATTTGTCCGGGGCAAACGACCGAAGGTGGACGGTTACTAGCTGAAAAGTTACGTAATATGATTGAACAACATATATTTGATTCTTTTACTCACTTAAGTTGTAGTTTTGGTGTTGCCGCTTATAAAAAAGATCAGGGTGTAGATATGTTGCTAAAAAGGTCTGATATTGCTCTATATAAAGCAAAAGAACTAGGACGAAACCAGGTTTGTATGAATTAATTGCTGACAAAATGACTATTTTATACGGTATTAAAAATTGCGATAGCGTGAAAAAAGCACGTTTATGGTTAGATAATCATGAAGTTACTTATCAATTTCATGATTTTAGAGTAGATGGATTAAGTCCTGAGCAACTTGCTGATTTTATAGATAAGGCTGGCTGGGAAAATCTGTTAAATAAGCGCAGTACCAGTTGGCGGCAACTTGATGATCAGCAAAAAACTAATTTAAATGTTAGTAAAGCCACTAGCCTGATGTTAGATAACCTTACTTTAATTAAGCGGCCTGTCTTAGAGACAGGGGAACAATTATTCATCGGCTTTAACACGGAAAAATATCAGACTTTATTATGAGTAATACCTTAGCTTTATTGAAAGAACTTATTAGCCGTGAATCTGTAACACCAGAAGATGCAGGTTGTCAGGAACTATTAACAAAACGGCTGGAAAAGATTGGCTTCGTAGCTGAACAACTGGACTTTGATGATACCAAAAATCTATGGTTAAAAAGAGGCACTAATAAGCCGCTTTTTGTTTTTCTGGGGCATACTGATGTAGTGCCTACAGGGCCACTGGAGCAATGGGATTCACCGCCTTTTATACCAGGCATTCGAGATGATCGCTTATACGGTCGTGGTGCGGCAGATATGAAAGGGGGCATTGCCTGTTTTGTGACTGCTGTCGAACGCTTTATCGCCCGGTATCCTGAGCATCAGGGTGCAATCGCGATGATGATTACCAGTGATGAAGAAGGGCCAGCTACCAATGGTGTTGTTAAGGTTGTAGAAGTATTAGAACAACGTAATGAGAAAATTGACTGGTGCCTGGTCGGCGAGCCTTCAAGTGACCGGAATATCGGGGATGTGATTCGAGTTGGCAGACGGGGTTCCTTATGTGCCAAATTAATAGTCAAAGGCCTGCAGGGACATGTTGCCTATCCAGATATCGCCAATAATCCTATTCATGGTTTTGCTCCTGCTTTACAGGCATTAACCGAGGAAGTCTGGGACCAGGGTAATCAATTTTTCCCACCGACCAGTCTGCAAGTGTCTAATATCAATAGTGGTACGGGAGCAGAAAATATTATTCCCGGGCAACTTGAGTTGCAATTTAATTTACGCTTTTGTACTGAATTAGATGAAGCCACGATTAAGCATCGTGTACTTGAGATATTTAACCGTTTTGATTTTGATTATGAAATTAGCTGGCGTTTGTCAGGTAATCCATTTTTAACCTCAGGTGGGGCGTTAATTGAAGCGGCTCATGCTGCTATTAAAAAAGTAACTGGAATGGATGCTCTGGATGATACCGGTGGCGGGACATCGGATGGACGTTTCATTGCTCCGACAGGTGCAGAAGTAATCGAGCTTGGGCACTTGAATGAAAGCATACATAAAATTAATGAAAATATTCCTGTCGCAGATATACAGCCCCTATCAGAGATTTATGAGCAGCTATTGATCGAATTATTAATAAACAACTGAAGTTTCCTAGAAATTCATCAAGCGACCATGCGTAACAAAACGG
>NZ_BDMN01000061.1 GCF_002189065.1 Bathymodiolus platifrons methanotrophic gill symbiont | reverse complement strand
TCTGTTAGCAGGAATGACGTAAAAATTAAGGAGTACTTCTTACTCAGAATTCAGGCTAAATAATGTTTTTACCCTCTCGTTTTATTTTTCGGCACTACTTTTTCATTGCTCTATTTCTGCTTGGCACAACACCGGCTTCAGCACATTTCAAACTCAATCTGAATGTGCGGATATTGCATGTGGAGCATTTGGCGGATGGTCTGAATGTTTATATGCGTTTGCCCATGCCTTATCTAGTGGCGCATTTGCTTGGCGAATTGGATGCAAGCGGGCTACCTTTACCCGCGCCTTATACCCGTAATCGACGTGAAGAAGGCAAGCTTGTTCACTATGTCGATGTAGTGCAACTAAAGAGGTCAACTGATGGTTTGGCTATGCTTGCACAACATGGTCTAAACCTCACAGTAGATGAAGAAAGTGTTAAGGTTAAAGTTGAGCATCTCCGTATCTACAAGAACGGCACCCAGCCAGACTTTGCCACGCTGGATGATGCACAGCGGGCATTCCAGAGTACACAAGCATTTAATACCTTAGAACACGGTGTTTATGTGGGTGATGCCACGGTTGATGTCCTTTTAAACTACAACAGTGAGGACGCTATATATCAATATGCACTCTCCAGCAATTTAAATCCCGGACTGCCAGATCAAGATGAGACAGCTAATCTTGTACTGGATTGCAGCCCCAGCGGTATACAGGTTTTTCGTGCCCGTGGTTTATTAGATAAGCCTATTGTCGTGACCCGTTCAGTTTTTGATGCTGTGATCACGTTTATCAAGGAAGGTGTTAAACATATTCTAGATGGTCTTGATCACATCCTGTTTGTCATATGCCTAATACTTGGCGCCATGCACCTTAGACCATTACTCTGGCGCGTAACCGGTTTTACCGTCGGGCATAGTATTACGCTCTCTATTGGATTCTTTGGTTTTGTACCAACAGAGGCGTGGTTTGTACCTGCCGTAGAAACGGGGATTGGATTGTCAATTATCTATGTTGCTATTGTTGCCGTAGCAGCAGACCTTAAACCGGGATTTCAACAGGAAAAAAGTGAATGGACCGTAGTCGCCATTACCGGATTAATTGGTTTATTACATGGGCTAGGGTTTTCGTTTGTACTACAGCATATTCTTCAGGTGACATCACCGAATATATGGCAAAGTCTTTTAGCCTTTAATCTTGGCGTAGAAATAGGTCAGCTGTTAATCGTTATTGTTGCATGGACAGTGTTTTACTTAATCAGCCTTTTAGGGATCAGAGTAGCCAAAATAAACCGCTACTTTGTTGCCAGTGCTTGTATTTTGATTAGTTTATATTGGGTTATAGAGCGTGGTAACAGCGTATTAGCAAATATATGACCATTGCTCAGGTTTCTAAGATGAAGGCAAGTACTTCACTATAAAATTGGCGGGAGTTAACAACCTTACACTCGATGTTCTAGTTTTTTATCTTGACTCTTTAAGGCATTAAAACTATTCAAAATGACATAAACAACCGTAGGATGGGCAAAGGGATTTTTCGTGCCCATCTTTTATATCACGAGTCGTTCAATACACTCGTACGACTGATATGTTACTTGTTTTGGTCTGTGTTCTGTCGCCTATCAGGGACTAAAAATTCACCACTTTGCTTAGGCTCCGTTTCCCGGATTTTCAGCGAGGGTGGAATAACGTTAGCATTTTACATCTTTGGTGACATACCATGTTTAGTAAAATCACCAAAAAATACCGGAAAACGCTAACGCTATTCCAGCCTACAATAAAGTAGGTGATACAGTTAACAGGAATGGAGAATTATTTTTCCATGCCCCCTAAATCCACCTTTCTATTAATCAGCCTGAATTTTATAAAACATCGCATACAAAACCGGCACAACAACCATCGTCAAAACAGTACCAAAAGCAAGACCAAACATGATTGTTACTGCCATAGAGACCCAGAAGTCATCCTGTAATAACGGTG
>NZ_BDMN01000060.1 GCF_002189065.1 Bathymodiolus platifrons methanotrophic gill symbiont | reverse complement strand
TTTGCTTTGTTTCCCTTTGCTGGCGTACTCACCCCTAAAGAAGTATCAACTGCATTAGGCAGTCATATCATATTGCTATTAATGGGTGGCTTTATGTTATCGCGATCTCTGGAAAAAAGTGGCGTACATCGCCGACTCGCGATCTATATGGTAAGGCTCGCAGGAGTTAATAGTGGCAAACGGGTAGTTATTGGGTTTATGCTGGCAGCTGCTTTTTTAAGCATGTGGATATCTAATACTGAAGTTTCCCAATTATTGAGTAGCTGAAATACACAATGCTGGTGTATCGAGGTTTATTTTAGGTGGTTTTGCCATGTTTATAGCAAACCCCTACTTAATTCCCCTTAGGCAATAGCATTTGAAACGAATGAAAAGACTATTTTTTTCATATAGTTGTAGCATAGTTTCAATTTTACCATAAATAATTATTGGGAAACTTCAGATAATAAAGACCATAATAATTAAAGCGGGCACCATACCCGGTTTTAAACCGTCTTGCGATTCCTTCGAAGTATCGTACTCACCATCCCAGTCCATTTTATAACCCGGCGGCAATTTTATGGCATTAAACTCAGATAATACACTATCTCTCAAAGTGGGCGTAGTAACACCAATTTTAGGCGAAGCTTGTACGGTGATCGCTCTACGCCGGTCCCAACGCCAGATAACCGGATCCTCCCAGGCTACTTCAACAGATTTAGTGACCTGCGCTAACGGTACAGCATCAATTGCAAAAGGCGAAAGCACTTGCAACATATCTATATTTGTTGCGGCTTGTACACGTTCACTTTCCTGGTGGCGCAGGACGATGGGTATTAAATCATCTTCTTGCCGGAATTGTCCTACTGTTATGCCATCAAAAGCCCTTTTTGAAGCTCTGGCCACATCACCTCTGGAAATGCCACTCCATCGACCTCTAGCCTGACCATACTCAGGGACTACTTTTTTAACACGTTGCCGCCAATTACTCCTGGATTCTAAGGTGTAAGGGCTTTGCTCTAGTATAGCCAAACCCCCTGATCGGCCAGAGAACGCAGAATTTCCGGGTCGCAGTTGCAGGCCCACTAAAGCGTGCTTCAAACTTCCAGTCATCAAAGCTACCGACCGGATACTTACGCACTCGAATAAAGGCATCAGGATAATTCTCTGCAAACCAAGGCGTTATATCGGCTATAACGGTATCCACATCGTCCAGTGTTTCGGTATTGACGATTAATTGAGCATACGAGGAATGAGGAGTCTCAGGGTTTACCGGCAAATAAAAAACGCGGCGGTCCTTGTCCAATAAAAGAGCTGACACTTTCCACCTGGGAGAGGGTCAATAATTTATCTTCTATACCCTGCAAATGACTTGCTACCTGTTCAATACGGTTGCCTTCTGGTTCCCAATAGTCGATCATCACTTGAAGCCGTGAATATTCTGGAAAAAATAACACAGGGACGTAACGAAAACCTAACACAGAAAGAAAAAGCAAGCCCACCATCGCGCCCATAAACATGACTCTATATTTGATAGAGAATGCTAACAAACTACGAAATTTCTGATAAAACCCGCCTGCATAAATATCCTCATTTGCATCCTTATCGGGATCAGGTAACATGACCATACACATTAGCGGGGTGACTGTTTGCGATAATACCCAGCTAAAAATCAGCGATATAAACACGACGACAAAAAGGCTACCTGCATATTCACGGTACTTACTGTCGAAGTATAAATTGGATAGAAATCCATGCAAGCAATCACCGTTGCACCTAATAATGGCCATGAAGGCGTGCTTGCTGCTTCAATCGCAGCTTGCTTTCGATCTACCCCTTGTTTTAGTTTGACCACAAACCCATCAACCACAACAATGGCATTATCGACCATCATCCCCATTGAAATAATCAACGCGCCTAGTGAAACGCGCTGTAAATCAAGGCCAACGATTTTCATCACGATAAAGGTACCCAGGATTGCGACAATCAGCCCACTAAAACCAATGATAACCCCTACCCGAAGCCCCATACTGACCGCAAGTACAATAAGAACAATAAGCACCGCTTCAAGCAGGTTGATCATAAAGACTTTAATAGAATCAGCAACGGACTCTGATTGCCAGGAAACTTTATGGATTTCTATCCCGACCGGTAAGGTCCCCTGTAGCTCAGCTAATCTTTTATCAATCGCTTCCCCCACGGTAACAATATTCGTGCCACCAACTGGAGCGAGCGCTATTGATATAGCGGGTTGACCATCAAAGCGCAATAATTGTTTGGCAGGCTTTAAATACCCTTCGCTGACAGTGACAACATCTTTAAGGTGAAGTAATTCACTTTTTCCTTTTGCATTCAGTCGTGATGCGGTCACACTTAACTCAGCAATATCCTGAGGATCATTAAATGCACCCGTTGGACTAACACGCAATCGTTCGTTCTGGATTTCCACATACCCCGCATCAACAATTTCATTTTGGTTGTGCAATCGCTGAAAATCAGGGAAAGGTAGCCTAAGCGAAGTGATGATTTTTAGTCCGCGATAGCCGTAGGGCCGTTGTTTTGTCGGAGTCTGAGCGTTAGCGAAGGTGGAGACAAAATAAAAGGCCATCCGACACGGCGTCAAGTCATTTGGAGCCTATGTTCCGACCCCTTGTTGGGTCGGGACGAGGTGACGAGGACGAATCGGGGCCGCCGGAGGCATAAGTGGTCGCGTTATACTTAACTGGGGGGATTTATGTAAAGGTAGAGGTCAGGTGCTCTGAACATACTCTTCAAGCTCCGCATAGGTAAACCCATCGCCAGTAACAGATAACAAAAAACCGAAGACATAACCAAAGTGATCACCCACCGCAGGCTTGCCTGCACCAGGAGGCAGGCTATGCTCAATATCGCCTATTTTTTTTTGAATGTCTACAATGGCTCGAAAAACAACTATTCAAAAATAAAATTTGATTGCAGAGTGTTCTATTATTAGTTGTCAGATTAAGGTTGTAGCAGTGTTGATAAGCTGCAATCAGCTCTCTTTCTACAGCGCTTGCGATGCAGTATTTCTTAAGGAATTATGCAAACCAATAATAAATTAAGATTTACGCTTGAACTGTACTCGTAAATAACGCATAATAGCCGCTCTTCAACGCTAGTGGTTGTCGACATTATGGTTACTGTGTCGGTCCTCTCGCAACGATATTCTGTAAACTCCGCCAGGCCTGGAAGGGAGCAACGGTAGCAGAAGATTCGTGTGCTGAGATGTGGCTGGCATGGTATCCGCCCAATCTCTACATTCTAGCACTCCGCCATGAATCATCAGGTTCTCGCCAGAAAATGGCGTCCGCATAATTTCACCGAAATTGTTGGTCAAGAGCACGTTAGCCAGTCGCTAATTAATGCATTGCAACATAATCGTTTACACCATGCTTATTTATTTACCGGCACTCGCGGTGTAGGAAAAACTACCATAGCCAGAATCCTGGCAAAAGCAATTAATTGCGAAAACCTTCAAAACTATAATCCCTGTGGGCAATGCGCTGTTTGTCAGGCCTTAGATGAAGGGCGGTTTCTAGATTTAATCGAAGTAGATGCTGCTTCGCGTACTAAAGTCGAAGATACTCGTGATCTATTAGATAACGCTCAATATGCGCCTAATGTGGGTAAGTATAAAGTTTACCTGATTGATGAAGTGCATATGCTATCAGGGCACAGTTTTAATGCCTTGCTTAAAACTCTTGAAGAACCCCCCGAACATGTTAAGTTTTTATTAGCCACCACTGATCCGCAAAAAATCCCCGTTACTGTTTTATCGCGTTGTTTACAATTTAATTTAAAATGCCTGACCCCTAGCCAGATAAGTGAACAAATGGCTTATATTCTTGGTGAAGAAAAAATTGAATTTGAGCAGGGTGCGTTGCGCTTAATTGCGCGTGCTGCTGATGGTAGTATGCGTGATGGATTGAGTTTGCTGGATCAGGCGATTGTTTTTGGTAATGATGTCGTTAGTACTGAAACAGTGAGTCAGATGCTCGGTACCATTGCTCAGCAACCGGTAGAGGATTTGTTGCGTTGTCTGGCGCAGAAGGATGCGCAAAAGGTATTGCATACCATAAAGGATCTAGCGGAATTAACGCCTGACTTTGCCGATATATTGCAGCAAGTACTCTATGTGTTAAACAGATTAGCTTTGATTCAACTGGTGCCGTCAGTGGCAGACGCGGAAGAAGATGCTGAGATGCTGAGTGAGTTAAGTCAGCTATTTTCTGCAGAAGAATTACAGTTGTATTATCAAATTGCACTAATGGGTCAGAAAGACCTCGGTTTGGCACCAGAGCCAAGAGCTGGGTTTGAAATGATCATGCTTAGAATGCTCGCTTTTAATCCGCAATTCAGTGGAGTTAAGCCGCAGAACAGAGTTGCGCCGGTTGTAGCTCAAAAGCCCAGACCTCAATCGAGTTCAGTTCAAAGAGAGGCGGCTGAACCTCGAATAGTACCTCAAGTAATACCTGAGGCGGTTAGCCCTATTGCTATAGAAAACGAGACGACAGAACCTAATGCTGATTTACCGTGGCATGATGTTGTGGATGCTATGAAATTAATGGGTTTAACTCGTGAGTTAGCAAATAATTGTATTTTAGAGTCGCTAGATGAGCAGCAATGCCGCCTGATCCTGGACCCAAAGCAAGCACAGATTAGAAGTCCCCGTTCTGAAGAGAAATTACAGTCAGCGGTACAAAAGTATTATGGTAAAGCTCTTAAGTTAGTGATTAAAACAGAGTCTGTTGCCAGTGATACACCAGCTATAAAAAACCATAAAGCAAAATTGAATCGACAGCAAGAAGCAGTCGATGCGATAGATAATGATGAAAACATACAGGCATTAAAAACAAATTTTGATGCACGCGTAATTCCTGGTTCAATTGAGCCAGTGCAAAATAATAGTGAGGAGAAATAAATATGAAGGGTGCGCTTGGTAATATTATGCAGCAGGCTCAGAAAATGCAAGAAGATATGCAAAAAGCTCAAGCTGAACTTGAGGCGTTAGAAGTCACGGGTGAAGCTGGCGGAGGCATGGTCAGTATCTTGATGACAGGGAAAAGAGAAGTTCGTAAAGTGTCTATTGATGATGCTTTGGTTGGTGATGATAAGGAAATGCTGGAAGATTTAGTGGCGGCTGCGATTAATGATGCGGTACATAAAGTTGCTAAACTTAAAAAAGAAAAAATGGGTGATGTTACTTCTGGAATGCCACTACCTCCCGGGTTCAAAATGCCATTCTAAATATGCTAAAACAAGAATTACTAAGTGAAGTAATTGATGCCTTATGCTGTATGCCTGGTGTGGGACCAAAGTCTGCACAGCGGATAGCACTGCATTTATTTCAACGAGATAGAGGTGGTGCCGAAAACCTGGCTAAAGTACTGCAAGTGGCTGTTGAAAAACTAGGTTTGTGTAAAAAATGCCGAACCCTGAGTGAACATGAATTATGTGAACTGTGTGCCAATTCTGAGCGCGACCAGCAGGTTTTATGTGTGGTAGAAAGCCCGGCAGATGTCTGGTTGATTAATCAGGCAACTGATTTTAAAGGTATCTTCTTTGTTTTAAACGGGCGCTTATCACCGTTGGATGGCATAGGACCAGATGAAATAGGCCTGGATCAACTTGAACAGCAATTAGAGAATACTCAGATAACTGAGCTGATTCTGGCGACTAATTCCACGGTAGAAGGTGAAGCAACCGCACACTTTATTGCCCAGCTGGCTTTGCCATATAAGATTAAGGTAAGCCGTATTGCACACGGTGTGCCCGTTGGTGGTGAGCTGGAATTTATTGATAGTAGTACTCTTGCTCATGCTTTCAGTGGGCGACGTGATATAGCATAGGAGAGCACATGACTGATTGTCTATTTTGTAAAATGGTAGCCAAAGAAATCAAGCCTGATATCGTATACGAAGATGATCAGGTACTTGCTTTCAGAGATATTAGCCCTAAAGCGCCGACTCATATTCTGGTTGTTCCTAAGCAGCACGTTGCTACCCTGAATGATCTGCAGGATAAGCAACTGGCAGGGCATTTATTGCAAACTGTTGCACAGATTGCCAATGCTGAAGGCATCGCTGAAACAGGTTACCGTACTGTTATTAATTGTAATAATGCAGGTGGGCAAGAAGTGTATCACCTGCATCTACACTTACTAGGTGGTCGACAAATGAGTTGGCCGGCAGGTTGATTTTACATAGCTTTGTCAGAGTCTATGGAATATTTGGCAAAGGTATCTGAGTGTAATGCTGCTTACTTAAGAATTTATTGATTAAATTTCAATAAGATAAGAATGTAGGCTGGGTTAGATTTTTTTACGAAGTAAAAAAACGTAACCCGGCAACACGTTGATTTATGGTGAAATGCTGGGTTAGATTATCGCGCTTTGCTTGATAAGCTAACCCAGCCTACCATATGAAAACTATTGATTAAATTTCAATAAGATAAGACGTTGGGTTATCTGCGCCTCGCTAGATGATCTAATTCAACCTATGATTATAAGTTATTGCTAGATAAAAATTAATCAAGTGACATTTTTTCCCGCAATTTCAAAAAACGCTGATAGCGAGCGCTAGAGATGCTTCCATCTCCCACAGCGCTGCGAACTGCACAGCCTTTGTCTTTTACATGCCGGCAATTATTAAATTTACAATGTTCTATAAATTCCTGAAACTCTCGGTAGCCGTGAGCTAATTGGTTTTCTGATAGTCCGGCTAATCCAAATATGGCGACTCCTGGGCTATCAATTAAATCTCCGCCTTCAGGCAAATGATAGAGTGTAGCGGCTGTTGTGGTATGTCTGCCATGTTTGGTAATTGCGGAGACAGTATTGGTCTTCAGTTCTTTATCTGGAATCAGCGCGTTGGTTAATGACGATTTTCCTACACCAGACTGTCCGGAAAAAATACTAATTTTATTTAACAGAGCCTGCTTAAGGTTGTTTATGCCTGCATTTTCTATTGCACTAACGCGGAATAATGGATAGCCAAGATTTTGATAGTTAGCGAGCTCTTGTTCGATATTATCAACAGTAGCTAAATCTGATTTATTATAGATTAACAGGGCATTGATGTTGCGATTTTCACAGATGGCAAGGTACTGATCTATTAGTAAAAAATCACAGAAAGGCTCGGTTGCGAAAACGACAAATATCTGATCAATATTAGCTGCCACAGGGCGTGTTTTTGAGCCTTTATTAGGTCGTTCCAATAATGAATGGCGAGGTAATAGCTCTTCAATTCGACCTTGATCTTTAGCGACTATGGTTATTTTTACACTATCGCCGGCGGCAACTGTTTCTACTTTTCGGCGGGTCTGGCAAAGGATTATATTGCCGTCTATTTCAACGGCAATACCTTTGCCCAGGTGCGAAATAACCAGTCCTTGATGCAACTCTGTCATAAATTATAGAAAAGATTTTATCGTGTTTATCAAAGCGGGAAAAAAGGTAAACATATTATAGTTTAGGCTCTAAGTGCGCTATACGTATAGCGGCAGGAGGGTGACTATAATGAAATGCAGAAAATAAAGGGTCGGGTGTTAAAGTGCTGGCATTTTCTTTATAAAGTTTTACCAGGCCACTAATTAATTTACTGGCCTGAGCATGCTCGGCGGCAAAGTCATCAGCTTCGAATTCAAATTTACGCTGAAAATAAGCACTGATTGGAGTCATAAATGTAGTGAAAGCAGGCGAAACCAGCATAAACAGCAACAAAGCCGCCGCGTTAGAAGGAATATCAACACCTAAACCTGTAAAGAACCAGTTCTGAGTAATCAGCCAGCCTAAAATGCCTAAGCTGATTAAGCTCATAATTGAGCTTGCAACGAGCATTTTAATGACATGTTTGCGTTTAAAATGGCCTAACTCATGTGCCAGGACAGCTTCCATTTCGTCATCATCTAATGACTCGGCAAGTGTATCAAAGAATACGATACGTTTATTACTACCCATGCCAGTAAAATAGGCATTACCATGACCAGAGCGTTTTGATCCGTCCATAATAAAAATACCATTACTACAAAATCCACAGCGCTCAAGTAACTGATTAATTCGGTCTTTTAAAGTGCCGTCTTCTAAGGGTGTGAATTTATTAAATAAAGGTGCGATAAGCGTTGGGTAGAGCCAGCTCATAAGTAATGAGAAGCTGATTAAAATAGCCCAGGTCCAGACCCACCATGAGCTTCCTAGTGCATCCATGACCCATAGAATAAGAGCCAGTAAGGGTAGGCCAATAATGGCAATTAATGCTAATTGCATTAACTGGTCGATGATAAATTGTTTAACAGTGCTATTATTAAAGCCGTATTTTTCTTCAATAACAAAGGTTTGATAGAGCGTTGTGGGTAATTCAAGTACCGACATAATGGCAAATACAGAACCTAATGAAGCAATCCCGGCCATGATAGGTGATAATTCAAAGCTCGCCCAATAATTAAACACAAGGCTTATGCCTCCTCCCAGCGTTAATGCTAAAAGAAAGACAATGCCTACAACGCTGTCTATATCGCCTAGCTTGCCTTTTTCAATTGTGTAGTCTGCCGCTTTTTGATGAGCTTCCAGGGTGATTGATTTGGTAAAGGCCTCAGGTACCTCGGTGCGGTGTTTGAGTACGTGGGCAGATTGACGTCTAGATAACCAGAATTGCACGGAATAGGATAAAACCAGTGCGATTAAAAAGATATAAGTAAAAGTATTCATTGCTTGTATGCTTGGATAATAAATTGAGTGGTTAATAAAAGTGCTTATCAGCTTACTGAGTTAAGCCGCTATTTTAGAATAATAAAGACAATTTGTAACGGCTCTTTAATCTAAAGCGAACTGGAGAGGTGAAAATGTTCATGTTTCTGAATAAGCAAGCGCGGTGAATAGTGGGGAATATTTTTCTAATTTTCCTAAGCATAAGAAACGGGAGAATGCCTTAGTGCGCTATGGCTATACAGATTAGCCAATGCTACAATTTACCACACAATCTATTTTTTATGGATAAATAAATGCCACAACAACAAGAAAATCTGGTCTGGCTTGACCTGGAGATGACTGGCCTGGATCCGGATAGCGATCTAATTATCGAGATAGCAACCGTAGTCACTGATAAGTATTTAAATGTTTTGGCTACAGGTCCGGTAATAGCGGTACACCAAAGTGACCAGGCGCTAGAAGAAATGGATGACTGGAATCAGAAACATCACGGGCAATCGGGGCTTATCGAGCGCGTGAAAAACTCGACTATAGAGACTGCCGAAGCTATGCAGCAAACACTTGAGTTTTTAAAGCAATGGGTGCCGGCTGGTAAATCGCCAATGTGTGGTAATAGTATTGGTCAGGATAGGCGTTTTTTGTACCGTTATATGCGCGAACTAGAAGAGTATTTTCATTACCGTAATATCGATGTGTCCACATTGAAAGAATTGGCGCGGCGTTGGGCACCTCATGTAGTCGATTCTGTGCAGAAGAAAGAAACACATCAAGCGCTGGAAGACGTTATAGAGTCCATAGAAGAGCTAAAACATTATCGTGAACATTTTATTAAGCTTGAACTAGACTAAATATGGATTCAATAATTGCAATAGCTATTGGGGGCGCCTGTGGAGCGGTATTACGTTTTCTAGTTTCCAGTGGTATTTATCAATGGTTAGGGCGTGGTTTTCCGTATGGAACTCTAGTGGTTAATGTGCTGGGTTCCTTTTTGATTGGATTATTGACCGAAGCCCTGGTATTGCAGCGTATAGCAATTGCCACAGAATATAGATCAGCAATATTGGTGGGCTTATTTGGTTCATTTACCACGTTTTCAACTTTCTCACTGGAAACACTGTATTTGATTGAGCAGGGTAATTTACTCAAGGCGGCGCTGAATATTTTAATTAGTGTTTGTGCCTGCATATTTGCCGTTTGGGTGGGGTTGATGGCTGGGCGGTTGTTATATTCTCACTCCGATGGGGTGATCCGTTTGATGGGCTGGGTATTCCCTTATGCTATTGTCGCTGTAAACGCGCTAGTTGCATTTTTAATAGGGTTATTAGCGGCATTATTAACCTATAAATCCGCATTGCCAGATGAGTATAGAGCAGTACTGGTTATTATAGTCGTCGGTATGTTTGCTACGCTGTCCAGTTTATATCTGGTTTTATACCTGATGGAAGAAGGGCATCAATTTGAAAAAGAACTGAATATGATGCTTAGCGTGTTTTTAGGTAATGCCCTATTATGTAGCGCGGCAATCTGGGCAGGTTTGTTAATAGGTAAGCAGGTTTAAAATGACTGTAGAGCGGATTTTAGTTCGCTATGGTCGAATTTAATAACGGGTTGAAGAGGCAGTGAAGGTATTCTTTTTTTTACCTTCCCCCTTGAAAAATGGGGATTGAAGGGGGTTTATAAAAACATAAGCTATTGATGTTTTAAGATTAGTTTTTATGTGTCAAACCGCCCCTAACCCCTCCTTAACCAAGGGGGGGTATGTTGAATACTTTCTCGGTCTCTGAAGTCCGCCCAGAAGATAGCTCTTTTTAGAGCATTTTATTTTAAAGGTAAGTTAAAGAATTATGTTAGATCCTCATTTATTTAGATCAGATCTTGAATTTGTACAGACTCAACTAAAAAGACGCGCAATTGATTTTGATGCGGATTTTTATACAGATTTAGAAAATAGACGTAAAGCGGTACAAGTTAAAACGCAGGAATTACAAAATGAGCGTAATTTAAGGTCCAAATCAATAGGTCAGGCGAAAGCAAAAGGTGAGGATGTAAAGCCATTACTAGACCAGGTGCAAGGTTTAGGTGAGCAATTAAAGGCAGCAGAGACAGAGTTATCTGAAATTCAGGTGCAAATGAAAGAGTTGATGGAAGAACTGCCTAATATTCTCGACTCATCAGTACCAGCAGGTAATGATGAGGATGATAATGTCGAGATTAGTCGGTGGGGAGAGCTACCCGCATTTGACCTTGAGATAAAGGATCATGTTGATCTGGGCGCTTTGCATAAGGGTATGGATTTCGAGGTGGCTGCAAAAATTACGAGTGCCCGGTTTGTAGCATTAAAAGGAAATATTGCTCGCCTGCAAAGAGCTATTATCCAGTTTATGCTGGACACTCACGCAGATGAGCATGGATATTCAGAAACCTATGTGCCCTATATCGTTAATTCAGATAGTTTGTACGGTACAGGGCAGTTGCCGAAATTTGCTGATGATTTATTTAAAGTTAGTACTGACCCGGATTTATATTTAATCCCGACAGCGGAAGTACCTGTTACCAATATTGTGCGTAATGAAATTGTTGATAACGCTGAAATGCCAGCCAAAATGGTTTGTCATACACCATGTTTTCGTAGTGAAGCAGGTGCTTATGGTAAAGATGTGCGAGGTTTGATTCGGCAGCATCAGTTTGAAAAAGTTGAATTAGTACAAATTGTTAAAGCAAGTGAGTCGGAGCAAGCGCATGAAGAGCTTACTAACCATGCTGAAAATATCCTGAAAAAATTAAAACTACCTTATCGTAAAGTTTTATTATGCGCTGGTGATACTGGTTTTTCATCGACTAAAACTTATGATCTGGAAGTCTGGTTACCAGGCCAGGATACCTATAGAGAAATTTCATCGTGTAGTAATTTCAAGGATTTTCAGGCGCGTCGATTAAAAGCACGCTGGCGCAACCCTGAAACAGGTAAGCCTGAATTAGTGCATACTATAAATGGCTCTGGTTTAGCCGCTGGACGTACTTTGGTAGCTGTTATGGAGAATTATCAGACTGCTGCTGGGGATATTACTGTTCCTGAGGTTCTATTGCCCTATATGGGCGGCATTAAGGTCATTAGTGTAAAGTAAAAATGGGGGTACTACTTATGCAGAACAAAGGCGCAATAAGTAGAGCCTTAATTTTTTCTAGCACCTTATTTTTGAGTGCTTGTAATGATAATTTAGAGCAAGAAAAGAGTAATAGCGAGAGTGTTGCTATTGAGTCATCGGAAAACGTTGTCGCTGCAGAAAGCTCTCAGCGGGCTAAAGGGTGGGTAGATAGACTCGATCCTAATAAGGAGAATAAGAAAGGAATAAAAACTGTCGATTTAGCTGATGGTTTTTCTGTTGAGGAAAGTAAGCAAGAGGCGCTTAGGGTTTTAGATTTATCATTAAATTTCGAAGCAAGAGCAACTGATAAATCACCTTATCTCTATAGAGGTAGAGGCGAGCAGCTAAAATTGTTGCCAGGAATTTTTGAATCTGAAGAGCTAACTTCTAGTATTGAAATGGAGGCGCATTTTGAAGGGCCTCATAATGAGAATCAAGAAAAAGAGATGACACCCGATGGTGCTGGGCTTGAGTTTAAAATAGGTTTTTAATGCTTGCAAGGCGTGGGTGGGTTGCTGTTAGTAGCTAATCCAGGTAGTGGGTTAAATCTGTTATTTCACTTAAATAATTAGGAGAAGTAAAGTGCTTCCGCCACCGTCACAATATCGGGAATACGCGTACAGCGAGGTGGTTTAACCATCGGCACATCAACCCATGATTTATGGAGTACATGCGTATAGAAAAACTTTAGCCCATAGAGATCTAATTTCACCGCACTCCAGGAAAGACGGTTTAAAAGATCATAAAAATAATCCACCAGTTGCTCTTGCGATAAGTTATCCAGATGTCCCTGAAAATGCTCGCCGATACGACGAATAGCACGCGAATAGGCATCAATGGTTTTGGGTTGCAGGCCTTGAAGCTTTAAATGCTTACAGTGCTGGGTATAATAATGGTTGAATTGAAGCTCTATCGATGGTGTCATAACAGGGTAACCTCATTTTTGCTAGTTAAATGAGCTTACAAATTAACCTGTTATGCAGATAACAGGCAATGAGGTTACACTATAAATTTAGGGGTGAAGCTGTTTTTCTCCGCGATAGCGGCTTCGTCCAACAAGCCGCTCCACCAGACGTTTGTCGCGCTACGCTTGCAATCGCTGGTGAGCTTTTTGCGTTATATGTTTGAAAACTGGGTAATTAAATGACTGAGTATGAAATAAGGGGTGGTGAGATAAGAGGGCTGGCAAAAACTCTTGTTTTACAGTTTATGCAAAACAATCATGACTACAAGCCAGGAAAAAATGGATTAAAGTTGGCGCAAATATTTAGAATGTGTGGGTTCGATTGGGGGGAGTATGAAAAAGCGACGTCATCTAATCAACAATATTGGATTGTAGCGTTAGTGAGAGAGTTAGAGTATGAGGGCAAAATTGAACGAGATCCTAGCACTAAACATTGGTGTTTAAAATAAATCACTGTGAGTCCCAAGCCTAGCTAACTGGAGTTCGTCAGAATTTATTTTATAAATCAAGAGTTGGTCAGGTTTTATATGGCATTCACGAAATTTAGCCCAATTACCAGATAGCTCATGATCTTTGTATTTTTTATCAAGAGTTAAGCCTTTTTCTAGAGTGGAAATCACTTCAAATATGGCTTTTAAATCTGGTAATGGTAAGTTTCGTACCTTTTTAAAGTCTTTTTTGAAATGGTTTGAATATCTGATTTTAAGCATTGTTTAGTTTAGCTTGAAGATCATTAAAAAGTTCAGTTACATTATCGGTTGTATGTCCATTGCCCTTTTCAAGCTCTTGAATCGCTTGTATTGTAATGGAATTTGGTTGTTTAGCTTTTAGTTCAAATGGAATCCCACCATAATTGATAACTGCTTTTGCAAATAGTTTTATGGCTTGAGATGGACTTAACCCTATTTCTTCGCAAACATGCGAAAACTCTATTTTCATGTCGTGATCAATGCGTGTGCTAATAATGTCTGTTTTCATTTTCGTACTCTGAGTTAGTTGTTATTGAGTACAATTGTAATACAAATATATGTATTTTGATGTTAATGTTAATAGTTAGAATACATATAACGAACAAGGTTAGATTGTGATCGCGAAGCGAGCCACAATCTGAACCGTTTGTTGGACAAGCCCGGCAATGATAGTATGAATTCTGTTAGATCCGCTATATGAACACGCTTTTTATTGATCAGCCTGATTGATTAATCAGAGCTCTATTTTTAAATCTTAACTGAACATTGTAAGTTGCCTATTGCAGACAACTTACAACAACAAGTTTTGGAGCAATTTTTTAGCCTAAATCCCCGATTTTAGCCCAAGCAACTCCCTCAGGGTCTTATCCTGCTTGCTTGGGTGAAGGCGTCGGCCCCACCACAGCACTTGCAACTAAATTGCGGGCGTGGTTTCAGAGTGCGTAATATCTTCGCCGGATCAAACTTTAGCAGGATGTGAATCAGTTTAATCACGCCCTTGCTATTGGGGTGTAAAAAGCCAAGGTTTCGTGCGCGACGAAAGCCTTTAGGCAAAACATCGGTGTTGCAATACCAGCCATAAAAAATCAGCTCCCGACACTGTTTTGGTTTGATAGCGTTTGGTTTTACTGTCTTGATAGCGGTATGTCACTTTGCCATCCTGACAGGATAAAATATCCTTTTCACGAATCACCCAACGGTACAGATATCGTCCCAGATAAATCAGAGCCTTATCGCCAGCTCCGACAAACTTGCAATCCACTACCCATGTTTTCGGAATCTTCGCAGGAAAAGGAAGTTTCTCTTCGCTCATGCGTGTCAGCATTTTAGCGCGAAACACTTTTGCCAAGGCTTTATGATGAAACAGGCGCTGTCAGCCCCGGACGGGATGATAGTCTCCAGAAGGCGCAGGGAAATTTGCCAATCCGAAGTGCGCGATAGCGCGCGAGGGAGGCTAAAATTTTATCCCGAATAGCCGTAGAGCCATTTGAGGTAGCCATGACTGAGCTGCTTTGTGCTCAGTCTGTGGCGGACGCA
>NZ_BDMN01000059.1 GCF_002189065.1 Bathymodiolus platifrons methanotrophic gill symbiont | reverse complement strand
GTTGTAGCATAGTTTCAATTTTACCATAAATAATTATTGGGAAACTTCAGTTTACAAGAGTATTATTTTAATTTTTATTGACAAGTTTCAGGATTTCTATGATGAGTATAAGTCAGATAAGCACTAGGCCCCTTTGTTGTCCTGTTTTATATTTTATTGTTGTCTTGTCGTTGCTCCCAGCAACGGTTTTTGCTGAAAAGATGGCGGTTGACACGCCTACTGTAAAGCAAATACTTAAAGGAGATGATACCGAGGAGGTTCAGCCAAGGGAAACAGTGCCGTATGACCGCTTGAACCGGAGCACACCTCGCAGTAGTGTGGTATCTCTGATTGAAGCAATAAAAAACAATGAGCATGAGATTCTGTTGGAATTTCTAGATATGCGTTATGTCCCCAAAAATATTGCGGTGCAGGGGCCGGAATTGGTTCACAAGTTAAAGATAGTTGCGAAACGGGTGTTCTGGATAGGGCCTGAAAACCTGAGTATTGAGCTAGCTGGTCACCTGGATGATGGGCTGCCCTGCTACCGTGACCGGGTGGCCAGAGCAAGGGGTCAGGTCTTTATTTTTGCATTTCGCTATGTGTAATTCTACTCACCGTTGAGTAATGCAATGAATAATATTGACCAATTAAAGAGGTCGCACACTTCGAGAAGGGGGCTTGACCCCATTTTTCCTCTAAATGAATTTGATATTTTGCAAAAAAAATTACAATATCCTAATAATATATTAGGAAATGATAATAAGACTGATGATGACGAGTAGAATGAATAAGTTATAACAACCGCATCACTTGCCACACACAAACCAGTAAAACGAGGAGTAAAGAAAGATGATTAAGTTCGTTATGTGCATAACACGACACCCAAACATGACTCGGGAAGAATTCAAAGATTATTGGTTGAATAAACATGGTCCATTCTTCATGAGCAACTCTGATGCGATGGGGGCAAAAAAATATGTGCAGTCACATACACTAGATACCCCTTTGAACGAAGGCCTAAGAAGTTCAAGAGGTATGCTGCCTGAATATGATGGCGTCGCCGAAGTTTGGTTTGAATCAGAAGAAGCACTAATGGAAGGAATGAGTTCTCCCGAGGGGCAGAAATTGGGTGCTGCGTTGCTAAAAGATGAAGGGAATTTCATCGACCACTCAAAATCTTCAGCATTTATTGTTGAAGAGCACGAATTCTAAATGGCTAACAAGTCACTGCAGGTGAGCAATAGATATGGCGCAGCTAGCTTTGTTTTACAATAATCTTGGCGTATTATACAAATGTTTGCGTAGAGCTTATATAACTACACTCCAATAAACCGTTTTTAAATAAAGTGATAATAAAATGAAATCAATAGCAATATCTTCAAAACAAAAACTGACGCTAATATTACTCAGTGCTCTTAGTGTATCTTTTAATCCGGCAATGGCTAAGTCGGACAAGCAAACTATGGGAGATCATACTAAACATATGATCACTAAAGACGAGAGTCAAGAGTTTCGTGGAGTTTATTATGGCGCCCTGCCTTGTAAAGACTGCCCGGGTATTGCGGCGACTCTGTCCTTAAAAAACAGGCAGAATTATCTGTTAGTCACCCAGAAAGCCAAATCTTCCTCACGAGAGTATTATGAGAAGGGAAAATATAGCTGGGATGATAAATCCGGCATTGTAACTTTAGTTGCGCGTAAGGATTCCAGTATACGCAAATTTCGGATTAAAAATGAAGCAACACTTATAATGCTTACCCCAGAGGCTAAGCCTATGACAGGCGATCAGCGTAAATATACCCTAGCCAAAAGAAACGATGAGGGCAAGCCACGTGAAATGCATGGGCGCTAATGCTATTTTATAGGTACGAGTAATATAACACTTTCCAGCTTAAGCTTATTGCCCTCGCACATCAAATAATGAGAATTCACAATGAAACAACTGCATAGAAAAGATTTGTTTGGCTGGTCAGAATTTAATCAAGAACGGAACCTGGATTTTCACAGTGTGCTCTGGGTTCGTGAACAAGGTAATGTGCTAATTGATCCTTTGGCACTGTCAGATCATGACCTAGAGCACCTACAAGCACTAGGCGGCGCTAATATTATTGTGATTACTAATAGTGATCATTGCCGTGATGCAGAAAACATTGCCGCGCAAACCGGAGCAAAAATTGTTGGCCCGGTAGGGGAGCAAGCGACTTTTCCTATCGTATGTTATTGCTGGCTTGCTGATAATGAGGAAATTGTTCCCGGGCTCATTGCTTATCAGCTGGAAGGTTCGAAAACACCGGGAGAACTCGCTTTAGTTCTAGAAAACAGCACACTGATAACAGGTGATTTGATCCGCTCTCATCTTGCGGGTGAATTATGTCTGTTACCTAATGCAAAACTAACTGATCTTGCTCTAGCACAGAAATCGGCAGCACGTCTCGCTAATCTTTCTGCTATTGATACGGTTTTAACAGGTGATGGTTGGCCTGTTTTTAAACAAGGTAGCGCCGCATTAAAGCGTTTGCTTGAAACTTAACTTAGGGATATGGAAAATAATCATCATCCATAATAAATACTTCGGGAATAACGGACTGTTTTTCTGTATGAAGGGCAAGGGGTCAGTGCGGCTAGGCAAGGTCGTGTATTCCAGCGGGTGAGAACCCCGCTTCAGTAAGGCAGGCCAGCCGCTGGGTAGAGAACTCTGAGTCGGCGTGGGTAATCACAAAGATCAAGCACAGGGGGAACAAGGCAATAAACCGTAAGCGAAAGTTGAAGTGATTGAGCCTCGAAAGATTAAGATGGGACAGGACGATGCTGTTGACCCGGCAGAAGTCAAAATAGGAAAGTGCGATAAGGCAAGTGCTTTTCTACGCCCCGGGGGCCGAGAGCATGGCATGTTGACCATTAGGAATAGACGGCAACCTAGGAGAACTACTCACCGTTGAGTAATGCAATGAATAATATTGACCAATTAAGGCTCTATGTGAATCCTAGTGGGTAGTGCGATAATAATACCATGAATAATGAATCTTTATTTAGTATGGCTTTAGGCTTACAATCGCCTTGGAAAGTGGAAGAAATTATCTTTTCAAACGACAATATTTTAGAACAGAATGAACTTCATTTGCAGATAGGTTTTGAACCAGGCGCCCGTTTTGCTGATGAATCGGGGGTTCTCTGCCCAGTGCATGATACAGTCGATCGGCAATGGCAACACTTGAGCTTCTTTGAGCATTCTTGCTATCTACATTGCTCTGTTCCTCGCATCACAACAACGGAC
>NZ_BDMN01000058.1 GCF_002189065.1 Bathymodiolus platifrons methanotrophic gill symbiont | reverse complement strand
GACCTCGTGCATTTGAGCGCCATCGTTAGAAAAACGAGTAATTCGAGACCTTGGGGTATCCCTTATTTTTCGCATACTCCGGCTTTGCAGCCACAGTTTTTTCCGCACCCCAAGCCTTCTTCCTTAGCTGCACCAAATTCAGGGTGCCTGGCAGCATAATTTCTAGCTGCTTGCTGGATATATATCCAGGCAATCATTAAGCCAAAAATAATGCCCATCGCAATAATAAAATTTAGCATATGCTACTCCGTGCTTTTTGTGTATTGAGTATCAGCGGACTGAAGTCCGCTCTACAATTTTCTTTACCTTACGCAGTCGCTCCACCTAGGCCGGCAAAGCCCATAAAGGTAAGTGATAATATTCCTGCTAACATCATACTTAAAGCAGCGGCCTGGGTGATATTAGGTAAATTAGATAACTCCAGTTTTTCGCGCAGGCCAGCCATTAATACGATAGCTAAACCAAAGCCCGCACCAGCGCCAAGGCTGAAGGTTACAGATTGGAAAAAATCATATTCGCGAGAGGTTTGAAATAGCGCAACACCAAGTATCGCGCAATTAGTCGTAATTAAGGGTAGAAAAATACCTAAGGCTCTAAACAGAGCGGGGCTGAATTTCTTTAAAACCATTTCCACTAATTGCACTGATGAGGCGATTAAGGCAATGTAGCTGATTAAACGCAGAAATTCCAAATCAAAGCTGGTCAATACCTGGTTAATACCATAAGCACAAGTTGAGCTAACGAACATAACAAAAGTTGTAGCCAGGCTCATATTAAATGCAGTGTCACGTTTGGCTGATACACCGACAAAAGGGCACAGGCCTAAAAACATGGCCAGGACAAAGTTATTAATCAGAAAAGCACTGAGAAATATATAACTGAGGGATTCTGGATTCATGATGGGGTTCCTTGTACGGCACAATGAGAAGCCTCATCCTGTGAAATTAATTTACCTGTTTTACGTTGCTCAAGATAATTAATCAGTAATAACCAGGAACCTAAGACAATAAATCCACCGGGAGGTAAAATCATTACAACCCAGGGCTCAAAGTTAGTACTAAAGATCTGGTAGCCTAGAAGCTGTCCAGCGCCTAGCAGCTCTCTTACTCCGCCTAGCATGACTAAAGCTAGAGTAAAGCCTAAACCCATACCAAATGCACTCACTACTGATTTAGTAAATGAGTTTTTTGAGGCGTAGGCTTCAGCGCGACCTAAGATTAAACAATTAACAACGATTAATTGAATAAACGCTCCTAGCTTATTATATAAATCCAGGCTAACCGCTTGAATAATATAATCCACCAAAGTAACAAAAGTGGCAATAATTATAATATAAGTGGTGATGCGTACTTGTTTGGGGATAAAGTTACGTAAGGCTGAGACCAAAGCATTGGAGCAAACCAGTACAAAAATACTGGCTATACCCATCGCCAGAGAGTTTAGTACTGAATTAGTTACTGCCAGCACCGGACATAGTCCAAGCATCATAACGAATACCGGGTTTTCTTTCCAGAGACCCGCGGTAAAAACATCGAGGGTTAAGGGTGTTTCTTTTTTTGTGGTTTGAGTCATAATTTACCTCGTTCCTATGTTCTATGTAGGAATGCATAGCTAGACGCTCTGCGTCATGAAATAATTAGCAAGGTTGTGGGCGCGCCCCGGGGACTTGTTTGTGCCCTGAGAGTCTTGCTTATTGTTGTCCCTGCTTCAATATATTTAAGTTCCTGGCAATTACCGGGTGTAGTGCCTGTGCACTTTTGTTTAACATGCGACCAATGGCATTAGAGGTAATAGTAGAACCTGAAATAGCATCAATTTCCCAAGCATGCTGTTTTGTGCCATGACGTACCGTTTTAATTTTATTTGCAAGTTTTGATTGTGTCACATTTACTTGCGCATCTAAACATTTAAAATTGGCTAAAAATTCCTCATCACTGGTGATTTTGGTGCCAAATCCCGGTGTTTCTGTACTTTTTAATACATCAAATCCGGTTATGCAACCGTTATCAGAGCTATATCCGTAGAGTATTTTAATGGTATCCTGATAACCTTGTGCTGATGCATTAATGGCAATGCCAACGAGCTTGTTTTGTTTGTCATAGCCGGCATAAATAAGTTCGCCTATGGTTTTGTCATTGGCTAGCACTAATTTATCTTGATCTACAACGAAGGTTAAACGAGATTTAGCTTTGGGTAGAACTTTAAAAATAGCTCGTTCTGTTGCCAGTCGTTGATTCTCGGCAATAATGGGTTTAGTAAATTCATAGACCAGAACGACCAATAAGCCAGAAATCATGGCAACTGTTGCCAGAGTAGTAATAAGCTTAGTGCTTGAGGGTAATTCAGGAACCTGGTTTTCTGGGGTACTCATGATTTATCCTGAGGTTTTTTACGCGCACCATAAATACGTGGCTGAGTATAAGTTTCAATGATGGGTGTCGCTGCATTACCAAACAATATAGCGTACATCACTGCTTCAGTTAAGCCGCCAAATAAGCGAATAATAACAGTTAAAAACCCCACTAAGCATCCAAATACAAAAATTCCTAAAGGGGTAACGGGAGAAGCAACCATATCGCTAGCCATAAATACAGCAGCAAACATTAGTCCACCTGATAAAAGCATAAAGGCAGGCGAGGGATATTTAGCAGGATCTATAAAGTAGAATAGTTCTGCCGAGATGACAGTGCCAATAATGACCGCAGCTGGAATACGCCAGTCGAGCATTTTTTTATACACTAGATAAGCACCGCATACTAAAATCAAAAGGGTTGAGGTTTCTCCGGTTGAACCTGCAGTGTTACCTAAAAATAAGTCATAAGAATCAGTAATGATGCCCTGGAATTTCATTAAAGCTAAAGGTGTAGCGCCAGTAAAGCCGTCTATAGCGACTTGTACAGACCATTCTGCTGTCGGTAGTGGCTTCATAAATGGTAAAGCCAGTGTCGATGGAATAAACTCGACAAATCGGTCAGTCGCTAAAGCAGGTGTCCAGGTGGTTATGGAAACAGGAAAAGCGGCTTGTATAAAGGCGCGCCCGACTAAAGCAGGGTTAAAAACATTAAATCCCAGCCCGCCAAATAAGGTTTTACCCATGGCGATCGCGGTAAAGCCAGCAACAGCCCCCATCCATAAAGGAAAGCCAGGGGGTAAGGTCATGGCTAATAATAGACCCGTGATAACGGCACTAAAATCATTAATGGTTGATTTTTTATGTGACATCCAGCAAAAAAACTGTTCAGTTGCTATACAGGATAGGGTTGTGATTAGTATTAATGCCAAAGCACTAATGCCAAAATGATAAACTGAATAGAAAACTAAAGGCAGCAAGGCATACACAACATTGCGCATAATTTGCGCAACAGTGGGTGCTTTGCGAATGTAGGGCGAAGTGCGTATATCAATTTTTAAATCATGTTTAGCCATCTTGTAAATGCCTTTCGCGGTTTAGTGTTTTTGCTATTCTAAAATATTGTACGAGTGGGATATTAGAAGGGCAAACATAACTACAACAACCACACTCAAAACAGTCATTAAGGTGGTATTGCTCTTCCATAACGTCATACTGGCGTTTAGCTGCCAGTAAGCCTAATTCAGACGGATTTAAATTAATCGGGCAGGCCTGTAGGCATTGCGTACATTTAATACAGGGTAATATATCATCACGTTTAGTAGCACGTTTATCTAAAACTAATAAAGCTCCTGTGCCTTTTGTAATGGGTACATCCAGTGAGCGAGTGGGCATGCCCATCATAGGGCCACCCAGAATAAGCTCTGCTTCATCGCCAATAAACTCAGCAAATTCCAGTAAAAATCGTACCGGTGTCCCTATAGGAGCTAAGTAATTGCCAGGTTTTTTTACGCCATCACCAGTGATGGTAATAATGCGTTCAATTAAACCTTGTTTTGCAGGCAGTAATGCACCTAGCTCGGCTAAGGTCGCAACGTTAAAAACGGCTAAGCCAACTTCGGAAGGCAGACCGCCTGATGGAATTTCTATCCCTAATAAGGAATAAGCCAGCATCTTCTCCGCACCCTGTGGGTACTTGGTTTCCACCGCCTCAATCGTAATCGTCCCATCATCAGGTAAATACGGTTTAATGGCGGTTAATACATTTAACTTATTATCTTCTATACCGATTACTGCTTTGGGAGCATCAACTGTTCTCATAGCAATGCGAATGCCAAGAATCAAGTTGTCGATTTTTTCCAGCATAACCCGATGGTCAGTGGTCAGAAAGGGTTCGCATTCACAGCCATTAACCAGAACAGTGTGAATTGAACGGTTATCTGGGATGGCCATTTTTACATGAGTAGGAAATGCAGCGCCACCTAAGCCGACTAATCCCGTATTCTGGACTGCTTTAACCAGTTCTTCGCGTGACATTTGCAGAAAATCATTACATTCTCCAGAATCATGTACTCGTTGTCCGGAACTTAATGATGTTGTGATGATAATCGCTGGTTGTTTGCCGCCTTTAGCCGTGGATGCAATATCTATCTCTTTAATTGTACCGGTAACCGGTGCATGGATAGGTACTGACATAAAACCGTCTGCTTCGGCAATGACTTCACCACGAGCAACGTGCTGGCCTCTAAAAACTATGGCTTTAGCAGGCAAGCCAATGCTTTGCGCTAAAGGCACAATAATTTCCGGGGCAAAAGGCAAGCGACGCGTAATTTTAGCATTCGTTTCCGCTTTATACTCATCGGGATGTATACCGTGAGGAAATGACTTCTTGCCAAATAGTTTAAGTAGGTTCATAAGGAGTTTTTAACCAGAAACCAGTTTATTTTGTTATGTCGATTATGTTTTGTACAGATATCAGTCAACCATTAAGATTTAATCAACCCCGAAACTATGTTGTATTTCGTATGGAGCTTACGGAATACAAGGAAATAGTACGCTCTTTTCCCCGTATTCCGCCAGCTCCATACGGGCTACATTTTAGAATTAAAACTAATGGTTTGCTATTCCGGTAAAGCTGCCTTACTGAAACTTCTCTGCCCGTTTAATCAGCTTCGCCAGGTTCTTCTCATCTGGATTCCAAGGGGTTCCGGGGTGAATAATCACAGCAGTACATTTTTCCGCTGCTTTTACTATATCTTCAAAGGTGCCCGCTGTTGGATCAATAACAATAGCTTTTTTATCATCATTATATTTGAAAATAGCTGGATTGATTTCCACACACTCATCACAAGTTGTGCAATCAGGTGTTTCTATCCAGACTGGCTCATGTCCACCCGCAGCTGGTGCTGAACTTGCAGCAGCAGAGGGCGTTGGAGCATTAGTGCTAGCAGGTGTCGCAGCAGCTGGAATTGATACTTGTGGCGCATTTGCTGCGGGTGGTGCTGTTAGTGCCGCTGTTAATACGCTAGTATCATCACCGTCAACCATAGACATCAAGTTACTGGCAATACTGGACGCCATTTCCGCTTTTGCCTGTGCAGCAATAGCGGCTACATCAACGACTGGCTTATCAATACCCGCCAGGCCTTTTACGGTGCGCCAGAAATTACGCCTTTCAATGGTTGAGTGAACGATCTCCGAGTCTATGACTACACGGATTAAGGTATTAGTGTCAGGGTGTACGGCATGAATATAGGCGATATGATCCGCCATTTCATCATGCTCTAAATCAATGAATTCATGCAAAGGCATCATGTCATCGTTCCACTTGGAAGGTGGTACGAATTTAAAGTGTTTCAGAAAGCGGCCTTCCGTCATTGCCCAGTCAGCAAAGGTCAAAGGTACGGACATAGTGTCTTCTATGCCATATTCATCGACAAATTTCAATTCGTAAGTGGTCCAGTCTTTATCTAAATCAGGGTTACCTTTTAGGGACATGCTATGTTCCCATGTGTCATCTTCACGTGGGTCGTATGTCATTAATGGATAGGCGCGAGCTTCAACCGCAAGTTTGCTTTGCATATCTGTGGCATCATCAGCAACTCCATGCTCAGGTTGGCAGACAGCATAAATATTGAAAATAGCTGGACCGCGATAATTTAAACCATCAATATAACCTTCAATTAAGTGGTTAGGGTGGGCAACTGAGCTTTGCAAGGTGTATGTTGTTCTATGTGCCATGGAAATCAGGCTCATTTCTTTACGTCGCTCGGTTTTACCTTTCCATTCTTTTCCATAAGGTGCCATATCGGAAACCTGGCCAATAAAGCCAGAGGTACATGCCTGGCCACCAGTGTTTGAGTAGACTTGAGTGTCCAGAATCAATATTTTTAGGGGCATACCAGACATAATGCTGCGAGATAGGTTCTGGAAACCAATATCATACATGGCACCATCGCCACCAACGACCACAACTGGCGGGCATAGCAGGTATTCTTCTTCACTGAACTGGTGCCAGTCAAAATAGCTAAAGAAGTGCTGGTATTCCTGTTTATCGTATTTTCCGGCTATTTCCAGTTCTGCCATACGAATCGCCTTAAAGCCGTCAGACATTTTAACCATATGCCCTTCAAAAACACCCATTGCTAGAGAGGGAGCATCCTGAAAAAGGTTATTTGCCCAAGGGAAAGGGTAGGGGTTAAATGGAAAGGTGGCACCCCAGACTGAAGTACAGCCGGTGCTATTGGTAATTCCCATTTCTACACGACCATTACCTGTCGGACCTTCTGTATATTGCCATTTTAAGTGTTTGAGTTTAGCGACAATTTGCGAGGCCCATTTTAACCATTTGGAATCAACCGGATCGCTAGCTTTGCCTTCACTTAATGAACTGCTTAACTTACTTAAGGTCAAATCAACATTTTTATTGGCTTCAATGGCTGCTTCGATTGCTTCGACATCACTGATGTCCAGTTTTTCAGATAATTTCAGGCGGATATGTTTTTCCATGCCTGTAATTAACTGATCAATTTTTGTGATTTGTTTTTTGACGCGCGGCTGCATTAGTGCTGTTACAGTACCGGTGAACATATGAATAATGGTTTTTTCACCACAACCGAGGCAAGCGCCATCACCGCAGTTCATAGACGAATAAGTTCTTTTGTCTAGTAACATGGTGGTTAATGCACCGATTTTTTCATCTAAATCATCAATACGTTTGTATTTTGGGTTAGAAGTCGGCAGATCGATCCAGTATTCCCAGTCATCGCGTAGAGATTGTATGCTTTCGTTAGTTTGTTTAACCGGTTCCAGAGCTTCATCAGGACAGACTTCTACACACTCCATACAACCTTTACAGGTCATAGGGTTTATAGTGATGGAAAATAAGCCGCCATTGTTCGGAGTGCGTTTATTAACAGCATCATGATAGGGCTTAGTAATGGCAAATTTAAAGTCGCCCATGGCTTCTTTAAACCAGTCAAATTCTTGTCTGACTTCAGCTTGTTCGGCCTCTGGGTATTCTTTGATGGTTTCGCCGATGGATTTTTTGAAAATCGGATCTAAAACGGTGCCTTCTGATTTATCAGCTGTTAATGCGTGATATTTTTTCTCTACATTACGAATGGCACGACGTAAATGCTTAACCGTTTTACCGGTTTTTTCTATGCGCTTAATGTTAGTTTCAAAGACTTCGTTAACGCTGTTAATCAGGCCAGGAATGGCACTGTCAGGGCAAACGGTATAGCAGTCACCACAGGCAGTACAGTTTTCAGGTATCCATACAGGGTGTTCAAAACGAATTTGGGACATATCACGGTAAATACCGCTGGCAGCAGGGACAATACTGAGGGCCATAAACGGATCGGCAAGATTATCATTGGCGCGCCCATTGATGTAATTGCTTCCTGTTTGCTCAAAGAACCGGTGTATGTCTGATATCGGGTCATCATTCGCCGGTTTCTGTAGTAGCATTAATGGCGCGGTGTTTAGCGTTTTCTTGGCCCATGATGCAGCATCACCCACCGTCATTTTTTCAACATCTATATGCTTTGTTTCAGTAAAGCCGCGCTTGACTGTTCTAAAATTATCTTCGACAACTTGTTCACCTTTACTAGAAAATTTGGCTTTAATCGTGTCGTGTATTGCCTGCAGAATGTCATCTTTACTTTTACCTGCTTTACTTGCAACATCCGTGGATTCAAAAAATGCACCCTGGAAGGTAATGCCCTGCATACGGAATTGCAGGTCTGGATGAGAGGTTTCTTCGCGAGCAATTTTAAAGCCGTCTAAATAAGAGACATTGATTTTCTTATCAACAATATATTGTTGTGAGGCTTTAGGAAAGCTACGCCAGACTTCTTCAGCTGTTTCCAGGTCACTCTGGATAATAAATGTCCCTCCCGTATTTAGTCCCGCCAATGGGTTAGAATGAGTAAATACATTAGGGTCTGGGGCAATGACTACATCGACATGCGCATATTCACAGGTAATGCGGATAGGCTCGGGTGCGGCCGATAAATAATAAGTAGTAGGCTGACCTTTTTTCTCTGAACCGTATTTAGGGTTTGCTTTGATATTGTAATCAAGCAAATCAAATAAGGTCATGGCCAGGTTTTTACCCGTCGTGATCGCACCCCAGCCACCAACTGAATGCATGCGCACTGTGATTGCGTCTTTGGGCATTAAATTAGGGTTTTCCGTGCCTTTTAATGCAAGGTCACGAATTGCAGAGTAGGCATCGACAACAGCCTGTTGTTGTAATTCCTGTTTGGGGGAGTATGCCTGACTGCGCACAAAGTCTATACCCAGATAGAAAAATTTCTGATGTTTACTGCCAGGCAGCATATTTTCTATCGCAGCAATAATGCCTTCCGGTTGTAGATCACGACTTCCCAGGCCAAAACAGGCAGAATAAAGCGGCGAGGTATCTGTCACTTTACTATAGGATGCGTATTCTGGGAATGGCGTTTCTTTGGCATGACCATTTTCAAATGCCTTGGCCATTGCATTACGGATTTCCGAAATAAGCGGTAAATCTTCTGATAAAGGCTGGTCGGTACGCTCCATTACCGTGATGCCTTTGCGACCTTTGGCAACAGCAGAAATAAGATCGCCAGGGAAAGGACGGAATATAGTCATATTCACTACGCCCACTTTAATATTACGTGTTTCACGTAAATAATCTGCAGTTGCCTGTGCAGTATGAATCACGCTACCTTGGGCGATAATTAAGTACTCAGCATCAGCGCAACGGTATTGACCAATACGATTATAACGTCTGCCAGTCAGCTCATACCATTCATCCATGCATTCATCAGTAAAGTTTTGTACATGGTCAAAAAAGTAGGGGCGTTGCCCTGCCACAGACTGCATATAGGAGTCCTGATTTTGCACCACACCAGACATCATTGGCTTATCAACATCCCAGACAGCAGGGATACGACGTCGCGTTTCACCATATAAAATACGTTGCGCCGCTGTTGGGCAGTTTATCATGTCGTCTGGCAGGCCCAGAAATTCTTCGATTAACTCGCGCTCAGGTAGTTGTAAATCTTCAATTAAGTGAGAAGTTAAAAAACCATCCTGACCAACTGCAGCCGGGTTTAAGCTTAATTCAGCAATTTTACGAGTAATAATATTTAAATCAGCAACTTCCTGATTATCTTTGGCAAAAATTTGAATAAAGCCGGTGTCATCCATGCAATGATAGTCATCGTGACCACAGTGCACGTTTAACGATGCTTTAGTGATGGCACGGCATGCAATATTCAGTATATAGGGCAGGCGTTTACCAACGGCAGCATATAAAGACTCATGCATATAGGCGATGCCTTGAGATGAGCTGAAGTTTGTTGCGCGCAACCCAGTCATAGACATGCCCGCAGTAATTGCTGCTGCAGCGTGTTCGCCTTCGGGCTCAACAAAAATCAGAGGGCGGTTGGAGATATTAATATGCCCTTTGCTTTTTTGTTCCGCCCAGCCTTCTCCCATGTCGGTTGAGGGGGTGATAGGAAAAGCACCTGCTGCATCACTTGCTTCGCGCTCACACATTACGACCGCTGCATTGCCATCCATTGCCATGCGAATACCGGGGTATTTAAATTGTTTCTCTTTGTCTTTTTTGCCGAAAATAGCCATTTGCTTTCCTTCTAAAAATGGGTGTGCAGTCTTATTGTAAATAATCAATTCCTAATTCGATAGCTCGTAAATAGAGCATTTGTAGGGCGCGGCTTTAGCCCGCCAATATGATAACAGCGGGCTGAGTCTGGGCTCTACAAGTGTTTTTTTTAGGTGTCTGAATAATTACGTTTTATTTGTATGGTTAATCGCTGATATTATATTAATATTAGGGATAAATAAGAAATTTTAAAGTCATTATCCTATAGGAAGGGCGGCACCACGATGTGGTTTCATACCTTCTTTACCCTTACTTGCATGGGTTGACCCTAGTTTGCTATCAAGCCAGACAATTGCTCCGGTTGGACAGCGTTCTATAGGTGTTCGGTCAATATCAAAATCCTGATATTTTTCATAATCAATCACGGCCAGATTATTTTTTATTTCTATTAAGCCCTTAGGAGCATCAACAACGCATTTTTCACAGGCTGTGCATGCCACTTCGCACTCTTGTTGTGCAGTATCCCCTTCATCTAGACTTTTACAGGCAACATAAAGCTTCTGACTGACTGGCATCAGGGAAAATAAATCTTTAGGACAGACTACAACACAGTCATTGCAGGCAGTGCATTTATCTTCAATAACAATGGGTAAGCCATGTTCATCCATATAGATAGCATCAAAATCACAGACATCGGCGCAATCAGCCAGACCTAAACAGCCCCAACTACATCCTTTGCCACCACCAGAAACGACTGAAGCAGCCTGGCAGGACTTTATGCCTTCATATTTTGCGCGTGTATAAGCAACATGTGTTCCGCCAGCGCAAGCTAGACGAGCAACTACTTTTTCATGGTCACCCATACCGACACCCAGATAGGCAGCAATTTCAGCATTGCCTTCCGGAGAGTTAACCGTGCAAGCTGAAGGGTTTTTTACACCTTCTACAACAGCTTCAGCAAAAGGACGACATCCAGGCGTGCCACAGGCTCCACATTGTGCTTGTGGTAGCATATCATCAACTTCTTCAATGCGCGGGTCTTCGTAAACAAATAGTTTTTTATTGGCAATGGCCAGAATGATTGCTAGTACTGCACCGAGAGCAATCATAAATACAGCGGCAGTAACTATAGTCGAGATCATGATAGTGGTGTCAAGCTAAGTGATGGTTGGGCTATTATAATGTTTAGGTTTTGTGCTTTGTAACGCATTATTGGCGCTATGTTTGGCGAATTAAGGATAGCAATACCTATTTGAAAATAATTTGAAAATAAGTAGAAATTGTATGCTTTTGTTATTTTCATTCCGTTCCCTGGATGAATAGTGAGTGGTTCAATCGATATAATATAAGATGGGTACGATTCTACAGCTAATCAAGTGAATGCAAAATAGCTTTTATTGTAAGGTTTAGTGTTAGATGTTGAATAATGAGTATCTTATCATAAAATAATAGCATTAAAGCCTGTGCTCCTTGACTGTCAGAGTGAAAAGTGGGCTTTTTCAGCGATTTTAAAGCGTATAGAAAGTTGTTAAATGGTCAATTTTTAGCGATAATGCCAACAATTTAATAATGATGGTTAGTGATTATGAATGAAGCAATGACGCAAGGGGTTGAATTAATGTTCACTGGAATGGGTATTGTTTTCCTGTTTTTGGTGATGTTAATTGGCGTAGTAAAATTAATGGCTTACTGCGTAATGACCTTTTTTCCCGATGCTGAAATAGTTCCTGCAAGTGCATCACCGAAGCAAACTGCTTCCACTAATGGTGTGACACCTGCAATCACTGCGGCAATTACCGCTGCGGTTCATCAGCATAGAGCAAAGCGGTAAGCACTTGTTAAAATCAGATTTTATTGCTCAAAAGGCTTTGAAACCAAATGCTTACTCAAAAGGTAAGCAAACTAACGACGTAAAGAAGTCATAGGAATATAGATAAATGACACAGAATGACAGGCCGGTAGGCATAACTGAAGTTGTCTTAAGAGATGCGCATCAGTCCATTTTGGCGACACGTCTTCGTATTGAAGATATGTTACCTATTTGTGAAAAATTAGACCAGATTGGTTATTGGTCAATTGAATCCTGGGGCGGTGCAACATTTGATGCTTGTATTCGTTATTTAGGTGAAGATCCATGGGAAAGATTGCGCTTATTGAAAGCGGCGATGCCCAACACACCACAGCAAATGTTGTTTCGAGGACAAAATATTTTAGGTTATCGGCATTATGCCGATGATGTGGTCGACAAATTTGTTGAGAGCTGTGTAGTCAACGGCATAGATGTATTTCGTATCTTTGATGCGATGAATGATATGCGCAATATTGAACATGCGGTTAAAGCTGTTTTAAATACCGATGCACATGCCCAAGGAACAATTTCTTATACTTTGAGCTCAGTACATACGACGGATAAGTGGATCGAGCAAGGTAAGAAAATTGAAGATATGGGTGCCCATTCTATCTGTATTAAAGATATGGCAGGCCTACTAACGCCTTATGCTGCTTATGATTTAGTGTCTCAGCTTAAAGCGGTTGTGGATATTCCTATCCATTTACATTGTCATGCAACAACGGGTTTAAGTGTTGCCACTTTAATCAAAGCGATTGAAGCAGGTATTGATAATGTTGATACTGCGATTTCTTCCTTAAGTATGACTTATGGACATAGCCCTACCGAGTCTATTGTTGCTAGTATGGCAGGTCAGGCGCGTGAAACAGGTCTGGATTTGGAAAAACTGGAAGATATTGCTGCCTATTTTAGAAAAGTACGCACAAAGTATGCAGAGCATGAAGGACGTTTAAAAGGGGTTGATGGACGAATCCTATTGGCTCAGGTCCCTGGTGGCATGCTGACTAATATGGAAAGTCAGCTAAAGCAACAAGGTGCGGCAGATAAGTTTGATGAAGTACTTAAAGAAATCCCACGAGTACGTGAAGATTTAGGTTTTCTACCTTTAGTCACCCCAACGTCACAAATTGTTGGTACACAAGCTGTCTTGAATGTGATGACTGGTGAGCGTTATAAGTCTATCAGTAAAGAAACAGCAGGTGTGCTTAAAGGAGAGTATGGTAAAACTCCAGCACCTGTTAACGCTGAATTACAGGCGCGTGTTTTAGAAGCAGGAGGCGAGGTGATTTCCTGTCGTCCAGCAGATCTGATTAAGCCAGAAATGGATGCGCTTGTTGCTGAAGTACAGAAAAAGGCCAAAGAAGAAGGTGTGACTTTAGCTGAGAATGTTGAAGAAGATGCGCTGATTAATGGCCTGTTTGTTCAAGTGGGCTGGAAGTTTATTGCTAATCGCGGTAATCCTGATGCCTTTGAGCCAGCACCAAATCCAGAAGCTTTTGCAAAAGCAAATGCCCCGAAAACAGAGGTGGAAAGTTACACTGTAAATGTTAATGGTCAGAGTTTTGATGTAGCCATTGGCCCAGGAGGAGTAGGCTTAGCTATTTCAACAGCGGCAGCACCTCAGCCTGTGGGTGGCGCACCTGTTACTGAGGCGCCTGCGGCAAGTGGGGCAGAAGTTGAGTCACCGTTAGCGGGAAATATTCTAAAAGTTAATGTCAATGTCGGTGCTGCAGTGGCTGAAGGCGATGTGGTCGTAATAATGGAAGCGATGAAAATGGAAACTGAAGTGCGCTCTAAAGTAGCGGGTACTGTTAGTGCCATTAATATTAAAGAAGGTGACTCAGTTGCCGTTGGTGATGTTTTAGTTTCCTTATAGTTGAAGCGTTTTTCAATCCTATCTTAGATGACGCACACCAGCAGGTGTGCGTTTATTTCTAGTACTACAGTTCGTATTGTTCGATAGTTGTTATTTCCGATGTCTTTAATCGGAAATCTTTGTTCGCAAGATTCCTGCTAAGAGCATGCAGGAATGACGATGAACTCGAGTTTGTATTGTACGGACTACATACTACTTATTTTAATTAACAAATAAAGACATTCTATGGAAAATCTCACACGCTTGTGGCATAGCACGGGAATTTATAATTTTGAGGGGCCTCAGTTGGTTATGATGTTGGTAGGTTTCTTGCTACTGTTTCTAGCCATAAAAAAAGGTTTTGAACCCTTATTATTAGTACCCATTGGTTTTGGTGCGATTTTAAGTAATATTCCTGTTGCGGGTATTGCTGATCCAGGAGGTATTTTATATTTCCTTTATGAAGGGATTAAATCAGGTGTCTTTCCCTTATTGATTTTTATGGGTGTTGGTGCGATGACTGATTTTGGTCCAATGCTAGCTAATCCAAAAACATTATTATTAGGTGCTGCGGCCCAGTTTGGAATTTTTACTACACTGCTAGGTGCCTTGGCTTTAAATATGATTCCAGGCATGGAGTTTTCTATGTCGGATGCTGCTGCTATCGCTATTATTGGTGGTGCTGATGGACCAACAGCTATTTATGTAGCCTCTAAATTAGCGCCTGATTTATTGGGGGCGATTGCGGTTGCAGCCTATTCTTATATGGCTTTGGTGCCTTTGATTCAGCCACCTATTATGCGTGCGTTAACAACGCCAGAAGAGCGCAGCATAGAAATGCAACAGTTGCGTTTTGTAAGTAACACGGAAAAGATTATTTTCCCGCTTATGTTAATAACTCTATGTACATTATTACTGCCTTCAGCGGCACCTTTGGTAGGTATGTTTTGCTTAGGTAACCTAATGAATGCTTGTGGTGTAGTTGAGCGATTAAGTAAAACATCACAAAACGAATTGATTAATATTGTCACTATTTTCCTTGGGCTTGCCGTTGGCTCAAAAATGAGTGCAGATAAATTTTTACAGGCAACAACTTTAGGGATTTTGGCTCTAGGCGCGATCGCATTTTGTATAGGCACAGCATCAGGTGTAATCATGGCTAAAGTGATGAATAAATTTAGCGATACACCAATTAATCCATTAATTGGCGCGGCAGGTGTTTCTGCAGTACCGATGGCTGCGCGTGTGGCTAATAAGGTTGGGTTGGAAAGTAACCCACATAACTTTCTATTAATGCATGCGATGGGCCCGAATGTAGCCGGAGTGATTGGCTCGGCTGTAGCAGCAGGAGTGTTGTTAAGTCTAGTGGATTAGTTACTTAGGAATGTGCACGAAATAACTTCCTGAAGCAGCCAAGCTTGAATAATGAAATATCTCCCCTAAATTAAGGTTATCTTAATTTATTACTCAGTGGTTGTCTTATGTCATTTCCTTATAAAAAAAATATCGAAAAGTCGATGAAGAAATTTTATGACTCACTTTGTGAAAAAAATAAGCGACGGTATGCCGCCATTGAAAGTGAAAAATTATCTCATGGTGGCGTTAACTATATTTCAGCTTTATTAGAGTGTGACCCAAAAACTATCCGCCAAGGAAAAAAAGAACTCACCGAATTAGAACTGGATATAACAGGAATCAGACAACCTGGAGGCGGTCGAAAAAAAAGACCTCTACCCCTGAATACAGTGGAATAGATCAAGACTTTTTAGATATTCTTCAACAGCATACAGCAGGCAATCCAATGAATTCATCTATTAGGTGGACTTATCTAAAGCCGCGTGAAATCGTCAGTGAATTATTAAAAAAGGGTTATTCTGTCAGTCGTAATATCGTTCGATATTTATTAAAAAAACATGAATATGTTAAGCGCAAAGCCCAGAAAAACATTACGATGGGTGGTCATCCTGACCGCAATGCTCAATTTGAAAATATTACCCAATTGAAGCAGGACTACCTGGATGCGGGAAACCCTGTTATTAGTATGGATACCAAAAAGAAAGAGTTATTGGGTACTTTTTATCGTAATGGATCGCTCTATACACAAGCAGCCATTCAAACGAATGATCATGATTTCCCTAGCTCTGCAACAGGCAGTGTTATTCCTCATGGGTTTTATGACCTCAAACGAAACACAGGATATATCACGCTTGGAACGAGTCATGATACCAGTGAATTTGCCTGTGATAGCTTATTTCAATGGTGGG
>NZ_BDMN01000057.1 GCF_002189065.1 Bathymodiolus platifrons methanotrophic gill symbiont | reverse complement strand
CCTTTAAAGTAAGTGGCGTAGCTTGTCTAGGTGGGAAGAATCGACGCTTACGAATCACAGGATAAAAATATTTAAAATTTTATATACAGTTTTTGTTTAAAGCAGGGTAGTGGTTTAGCTACTCCATTGCGTTATAGGAATGTAGCTAGCAGAATATGCGGTGCTTGTAATGAGTAAATGTAGTTTCTTTAAGTGTTTGTTATATATTGTGTATAACAACATTCTTTAAGTTTAAACTCATCTCTAATCAAGTCCTCTTTAGCTAAACAAGTTTGAATAAGGAGGGCAAAATTATTTAATTCAAATTCCCCATTTTTGTTCCTCCTCTTCTTCTAGAAAATGTGCTTCTTCTTAAGTCCGCACGAGTACCAGAGCAAATCATTGTTCATCCCAATTTATATGGCTTAATTTTTGCTTAATAATTAAATTACGCATGCATTTTTTAAGTAATGAGTACAAAACAGACTCGATAACTTTCATTGTGCAAACAGGAGGCAAGCTCTGTTCTGTAGAAATAGTTAGTCATTTCTACGCCTTGAGTATGAGCATAAATCCTGTGTTAGTTGCCAGGCTATTCAGTACGCGTTCTTAAAATTAAAATTTAATGACTGGCTAGACTGATTTTTTTAAAAAATTAACAATAACTACTTAACCAGGGGTAAATAATATGCAAAATATAAAGGCCCATGGAAAGCAAAAATGGCTCATTCATCTGAGCTTCTTGTGTATGCTTTTCATGTTTACTAATAGCTATGCGGTGATGAACGCGTTTGATAACCCCGTTAATCATCCTCCGATACCTTTATTAGATGAGCAGGGCAAGCATGTTCTAGAGTCTAATAATCCATATAGTCCGAAACAAAGCTGTGCAGGTAGCGGTTGTCATGACTATGAGGCAATTACCCATGCTTATCATTTTGAAATGGGCCGTGATGAAGCAGATGATAATTATGGTGCTAAACGCGGCCTACCTCATTTAGTATCGCCAGGTTATTATGGTGGCTATACTTGCATGGGTGGTGATACACAAAATGTGTTAGCGAAAAAAGTAAATGCTGATGCTGAAAACTTTGCTGATTTAGGTTCTGCTGGCTGGGTCAAAGACTGTATGAGTTGTCATACTGGTGGCGGCTGGGCTGAAAAAGATCGTGAAGGTATTCGCTATGATGAAAAAGATATAGCTGATATTAAACCTTTAGATGGTGACTATTACACGCGTGAAGTCGACCATATGACAGGTGAGTCAACAGTTAGCATGTGGGACTGGAAAAAGAGTGGTGTCGGTGAAGCAGATTGTATGTTCTGCCATGTAGACTTTAATACATTAAAACTGCCGGACGATAGTGGCTTAGAAGAAATGCTAACGCCTAGAAGAGCACGCCAGGCTTTTACAACAGAAGGATTTTTCCGCCAGGCAGCATCAGGCTTAATGGAATATGTGGTTGATAAAGACGGTAAAAATGTATTGACCGTTGCAAGATCTATGCAGGGTGGTGAGCACGTCGAGCATGGTGGTCCAGCTGCGGCGATGGGGCATACTCTTGATGATAGGCATGCCTATCTTTAAGTGGGATACCGAGGCGTTTGATGAGAATGGTAGAACCACCATTCCAATGTTGCGTTTTCCTGCGAATGATAACTGCATGGCTTGTCATAGAACCAGTAATTCACGCCGTGGTTTCTACGGTTTTGGTGAGGCGGCTTCAGCAACATTAGAAGGTGATGGCGAAAATCCTGAAGATGGAACATTAGTCGATGATTATCAGGATGATGTGCATAAAGGCAAGACCTACACCGATGACAATGGTGAAACGCGTGATATAGAAAACTGTAATAGTTGTCATTCCAAGCAATACTTTAAGTCTCCTTTGATGAATGTTGACTTAGATGCCAATCATGACTTTCCTAAAGGAAATTCAGATATGGATGTACGCAATGACTTAGACTACGCTCCAAATGCAAAATCCTGTGAAGAGTGTCATATGGAAGCGAAAAATGCAGTTGTTCCATCAGGTCATGATAACTTGTTAGAAGCACATCGCGAGCTATGGAAAGGTAATGGCGATATGGCTGGGTATATAGTCGAGATAGTTTGACCAAGATTACTCAGACCCATTTTGATGTTGTTTCATGTCAGGCATGTCATATTAATGGCAAGAAAAGTCGCGGAAACCCTATTCAAATATTGTTCCGTTATCGAATTGCAGAAGATGGCAAGTCTAAAATGGTTCCTTATAACCCTAGAGTACGTTCTTACTGGAAAGATAAAGTCAGTGGTCGTGCGCTTGTGCGCTTTGAGCTAGATTCAGTGTTTGAAAAAGGCGAAGATGATGAGGGTAACTTTTTTGGTATCATAAAGGATCCTGTTTCTGGCAAAGAATTAGGTAGAGTGACTGCAAGTCAGGGCCGTCATGGCTTTAGATTTGGTAAGCCTGATAGTTATGAGTCCTTTATGGCTTTAAAACAGGCATACGATAGTCTATTACGCAAAAAAGGCTATAAAAATCCTGATACAGCTGAGGTATTGACTGAGTCGAATGAGTATATAATCTCGTATAATACACGTCCTTCTCCTGATTCTGTACAGTGTGAAGAGTGTCATGAACGTAAGCAAAGTGGTGCGTTTAGTTCACTAGTATCACCTCAAGGTATCATGGGTAAAGCAAATGAGAAATTACTCAGGACTATTCCTGATGCTCGTTTAGTTGCTGAAGGGCATTACATTCTGGATATGCCATATATGAGAATCCAGGAAAATGGTGACATCATTGAAAATGTTGATGACATTTTGTATGACACTAAAATTGATCCATTTATGAGCGTCTTGAAAAACTCTAGCGCAAGTGAAGTGGTCGGTGAGTTTAGAAGAATTGAGAGAGCAAGTCTTTTAGCTGCAGCTGGACCAGAGCTAGGGGCGTTAATGTCTCCAGATCTACCAAGCAAAGATGCTTTCTTCTTTCAAATAAATAAAGGTGATTTTACTTTAAGAAGAATGGCAGCAGCTATTGACGCTAATACTGTTAATAATATTCTGTTTCCAGGATTTCGAGGTGCTTTAGGCTTTCTAAAAGGCGCTGAGGATGCTGCTCAAGGAGTATTGGATGCACGTAGTTGGGGGCAGTTACGCTCTGATGTATTTTTCTTTGATGTTCGTGATCAAGCTAAAAAACATGTGACTAGCTTTAACGGAGCACCTATGTTTATTCAGGTGGCTTATAAAGGTAATAAAACAGACTTAAGTCAAGTTAATGTAGTCATGGCTAACTGGGATTTGAGCACAATTGAATCTGTGCCAGCATCTGACTTATTGATGGTTATACCTGCAAGCGATGAAAGCGACGGGTTTGTTATCTTTAAAACTACTGAGCCAGGTTATTTTATTATTGCAGATAAATAATCCTAAAAACATCAGTTGAGCATGGGTTTTGTGGGGAATCTGGACGTGAAAGACAAAAAATAGCTCGAAGATGATGGCCGTAGCCCTTGTCGAGAGCTGTTCTGCAGGGTTTCGCGTCCAGATTTATTCACAAAACCATGAGGCGGATTTAATTTACTATATTGGTGAGAACGAAAACTTAGTGAAACATATATTTTCAACAATATACGCTTATAGCTAGCGTTCAACTGATGTTTTAAGGATAATGCATGGCTGGTTTTTCTAAACTACCTGAATTTCAATAATCAGGTGTTTAAGGAGGGAGTGATTATAGATCACTCCCTTTTTTTTGCCTTTTTAAAATGCAAGGCCGCGTATTACACAATTATTTACGGACTTTAGGTTTCTGTGTTGCTCAGGAACAATAAACTATCTGTATGATAACTTTGGTGTTTTATGTTTAGCAAGGCTTCGGTGTATCCAGAACCTTGACGTAGTTTCTTTAATACCATCAATGAAGCAAGAACCAAATGATGCTACATAGCCATTTGATTTGAGTATATGGCTTACTTCTTCACTTGATAGTTTTGGGTAATACTTTTTAATATGTTGAAATTGAAATGGATGACTTCCAATTCCAGTTTGAGTTTCTAATTGATGATGTAGTCGTTAGCTAAAAAATACATTGAAAATGTATAGAGTGATAGTATAGTGTCACTTATGAAAACAGAATTAGTTACTACATTAAAACGTCAAGCAACCAAAATATTAGCTGAATTACATGCTTCAAAAGAACCTGTTCTTATTACTGAGCATGGTCAGCCATCAGCATACCTTGTTGATGTCCAAGATTATGAAATGATGCAGAATCGAATGGTAATTCTAGATGGACTAGCACGAGGTGAAATGGCTATTATAGAAAACCGCATTTATACTCAAACTGAAGCAAAAGAAAAAATGAGTAAATGGCTCAAGTAATCTGGACGGAACCAGCTCTATCAGACCTTGATGCAATAGCAGAATATATAGCTCTTGATGAACCAAGTGCGGCTATAAGTTTAGTTAAAAAAGTTTTCTCTAGCACAGAAAGACTTGAACAATTTCCAGAATTAGGCCGTAAACCACCAGAGTTTAAAAAATCAAGATATTTAGAGATAGTTGTAAATCCTTGTCGTATTTTTTACAGGATTGAAGGAGACGCAGTATATATAGTATATGTAAAGCGTAGTGAAAGAAAACTTCGAAAATATATGCTCAAAACAAGAAAAATAAGCTAAATTGGGTAAGGGCTGGTTTTTCTCCGACCTCCCCCACACCACCCAGAATACGGGGCTGCACAGGGCGGTTCTTTTGCGTAATAAAACCAATTGCGCCCTTGCAATTGACCCCAGAGCTGGCTATGGAATCTTGCCGTCCCCCCCCATATTAAACATGAGAAAGACAAGCCCAGCTCCTCTTTGGTAAAGGGTCAGGCCTTCACTCTGTCCCCTACCATTATGCTAGGCATTTGGCTGCTATGCCATCTGCTGACTTTTGTTTAATCATCAGCAAGGTTGCCCCTGCAAACGCTATGCGCATTTATTGCGTTGCTATCGTATTCGCTAGTTCACCGATGGATAGCCATCAGGACTCCCGGACATTTAAATCAGTTACCCACTGACTCCATTTCATACAATAAGATTACATCGCATGTTAGATAGGGTATGTGGAGAGGCAAACTTAAATACGACAGGTATAAAAAAAAGGGGTAGTGGGTTAAATCTGTTATTTCACTTAAATAATTAGGAGAAGTAAAAGGTTTACATCATAATTCCTCGAATGAAATGTTATCAAG
>NZ_BDMN01000056.1 GCF_002189065.1 Bathymodiolus platifrons methanotrophic gill symbiont | reverse complement strand
GTTAGATAGGGTATGTGGAGAGGCAAACTTAAATACGACAGGTATAAAAAAAAGGCTCATCAATGATGGGCCTTTCTATACGACTAATGCGGATAAAATCTAGTTTTTAGCTTTATCAACAATTTGATTCGCTGCAATCCATGGCATCATCGCACGTAGCTTTGCACCAACAACTTCGATTGGGTGCTCAGCATTTAGGCGACGCTTAGCAGTCATTTCTGGGTAGTTAGTCATACCTTCCATGATGAATTTCTTCGCGTATTCACCCGTCTGGATGTTTTTCAGTGCAGCACGCATTGCTGCGCGGCTTTCTTCGTTAATAACCTTAGGGCCAGTAACATACTCGCCGTACTCAGCATTGTTAGAAATTGAGTAGTTCATGTTTGCAATACCGCCTTCAAACATTAAATCAACAATCAATTTTAATTCATGCAAACATTCAAAGTAAGCCATCTCAGGCTCGTAACCTGCTTCAACTAAGGTTTCAAAACCCATTTTAACCAGGTCAACAGCACCACCACAAAGGACAGCTTGCTCACCGAATAGGTCAGTTTCAGTTTCATCACGGAAAGTTGTTTCGATGACACCAGAACGACCACCGCCGATAGCAGAAGCGTAAGATAGGCAAATTTCTTTTGCTGTACCTGAAGCATCTTGATGAATAGCGATTAAATCAGGGATACCGCCGCCGCGAGTAAACTCCGAGCGCACTGTGTGGCCAGGAGCTTTAGGTGCAATCATGATAACGTCTAAATCAGCGCGTGGTACAACCTGGTTGTAAAGAATAGCAAAACCATGAGCAAAAGCTAAAGCAGCGCCTTGTTTGATGTTTGGCTCAATTTCTTCTTTATAAAGCTGAGATTGAAACTCATCAGGCGTTAAAATCATGACAACATCTGCAGATGCAACGGCTTCAGGTACGTTTTTAACTGTTAGCCCATGCGCTTCAGCTTTTGCAACAGAGCTAGAGCTAGCACGTAAACCAACAACAACATCCACACCTGAATCTTTTAGGTTGTTAGCGTGAGCATGGCCTTGTGAGCCGTAACCAATAATGGCAACCTTTTTTCCTTTGATGATATTAAGGTCAGCGTCTTTATCGTAATAAACTTGCATTTTATTTCCTGTAATTATAGTTTTGTTTTTTGACTACCTACTTTACGGTGGGTGAGTCGCTAGTACTTCTAAGCGAACTAAAAACTCGCATCCAGAGGCGATGATATGCGTGGTTGTGAGTCTTTAATCTGCGGATATTCAGTTGGGGTTTTATGCCGTAAAGCAGGCTATAAATGTAAGCCGTTTTCACCACGTGACATGCTGGTAGGGCCTGAGCGTACGGTTTCAATGATATTGCTTTCATCTAACGCATTAACAAAGGCATCAAGCTTATCGGATGCGCCAGTCATTTCGATGACATAGCTATTGTCAGTGACATCAATGATTTTGCCACGAAAAATATCAGATAAGCGTTTAATCTCTTCACGTGTTTCGCCGCTGGTTTTAACTTTAACCAGCATTAGCTCTCTTTCTACATGTGAGGCTTCAGCTAGATCAATTAGCTTAACAACATCAATCAGTTTGTTAAGTTGCTTGGTAATTTGCTCAATAATATCTTCACTGCCACGGGTCACCAGTGTCATTCTTGATAAAGTAGAATCTTCTGTCGGCGCAACGGTTAATGATTCAATATTATAGCCACGCGCAGAAAACAGTCCTGCCACACGCGATAAAGCGCCGGCTTCGTTTTCAATCAGAATAGAAATAATATGTCTCATTAAGCTAGCTCTCTATTCATTGGTGTGCCGGGTGCAACACGCAGGGTCATCTCTTGATGACCTTTTCCAGATTCAATCATAGGGTAAACGTTTTCAGTTCTGTCAGTGATAAAATCAATAAAAACAGTGCGATCTTTCAAGGCAAATGCTTTCTCAAGAGCTGGTCTGACATCTTCAGGCTTTTCAACGCGTATACCAACATGGCCATAAGCTTCAGCTAAGGCAACAAAATCAGGAATAGTATCCATATAAGACTGTGAATAGCGGCTTTCATAAGAAAATTCCTGCCACTGTCGTACCATACCCATATAGCGGTTATTCAGGTTAATGATTTTAACCGGTGTATTGTACTGCAAAGCAGTCGCAAGTTCCTGTATACACATCTGGATACTGGCTTCACCAGTAATGCAGGCAACATCAGCATCAGGGTGGGCGAGTTTTGCGCCAATCGCCGCAGGTAAGCCAAAGCCCATAGTTCCTAGGCCGCCAGAGTTAATCCAGCGGCGTGGCTTATCAAAATGATAAAATTGTGCCGCAAACATCTGATGTTGTCCAACATCGGAGGTAATATAGGCTTCACCCTTGGTTATTTTATAAAGCTCTTCAACAACCGCTTGCGGTTTGATTTGGTCGCTATTGCGATCAAATTCAAGGCAGTTTGCAGTACGCCATTGCTCAATCTGACTCCACCATGCAGCTAGTGTTTTTTTAGACGGTTTCTTTTTATGTGCCTTGATTTCACTTAGCATTTGATTAAGCACTAGCTTAACCTCGCCAACAATAGGAATATCAACCTTAACTGTTTTTGAAATAGAAGCCGGATCTATGTCGATATGAATGATTTTTGCATGCGGGCAAAACTCAGCAAGTTTACCTGTTACACGGTCATCAAAACGAACTCCGATGGCCAAAATCACGTCACTCTCGTGCATCGCCAGATTTGCTTCATAGGTGCCATGCATACCTAACATACCGACAAACTGTTTGTCAGTTGCAGGGTATGCGCCTAAGCCCATTAATGTGTTAGTAATAGGATAATTGAGCAAGCGCGTTAATTCGGTGAGTTCATCACTGGCATTGCCTAATACCACGCCACCACCTGAATAAATCACCGGGCGGTGAGCGTGTAATAATAAATCCACTGCTTTCTTGATTTGTCCCGGATGCCCTTTGGTTGCTGGGTTATAAGAGCGTATTTTGACTTTTTTAGGGTATTTATAAGCTACTTTGATATTTGGATCGGTAATATCTTTAGGGATATCAACAACCACAGGGCCAGGGCGCCCCGTCGTCGCAACGTAAAACGCCTTTTTCATGGTCTCTGCAATATCATTAACATCCTTAACCAGAAAGTTATGCTTAACGCAGGGGCGGGTGATACCAACCATATCTACTTCCTGAAAGGCATCACTACCAATGACAGCAGTAGGCACCTGACCTGAAATAACCACCATAGGGATAGAGTCCATATAAGCGGTAGCAATGCCTGTGACAGCATTAGTAGCGCCTGGTCCTGAGGTTACCAGGACGACACCTGGTTTACCTGTTGCGCGCGCATAAGCATCAGCCGCATGAGTTGCAGCCTGCTCATGTCTGACTAAAATATGTTTTACATCGTCCTGATGAAAAATTGCATCATATAAATGTAATACTGCGCCGCCAGGATAACCAAAAAGATATTCTACACCTTCATCTTTTAGGCACTGAACGACTATCTGTCCACCACTAAGTTCCACTCTTAATAACCTCTTTAAAACACTTGTTATAGCTAGATTAAGCAGCAGATAGAGAAAGTTGACTTTGCTGATAATCCGGATATAGCCGAAATTAAAACCTAGAGATAAAAAGCCTAGTTTTTATAGGAAAACTATTTGCTCTAAGTTTATAAAAAATCTATCCAAAATAGCTGAAAATCAGCGTTTCGTCAAGAATTACATTTGATTTTTTATGCTTAAGTGACGGCGCAACTAATCTGGAGCGAGACTTCAGAGGCTATGAAAGTATTCAACAAAATCCCCCTCTTTAGTTAAGGAGGGGCTAGGGGAGGTTTGGTAGATTAAAACTAATCACGCAATATCAATGAACTATGTTTTTAAATGATCCTCCACAATCCCCTTTTTCAAGAGGGAAGGTAAACAGAATACTTTCACAGTCTCTTCAACTAGGGCAATATAACTCACCACAATTTTCATCCGACTTTGGTACGGAATGTGTCATTTATAATCAATCAATTACCCAGATAACTGGGTTTGTGTGGCAATAAAAATGTAATTAGATATCCTAAGGAATTCATAAAATGCTGGGTTACGTTATCTGCGCTACGCTAGATAATCAGCCTACGTTCTAATATTATGATATTTAATGAAATATTCCTTAACGCAATGGCGGTAAGGGGGATTAGTTCAAAGTTTTGTGTGTCTATCGCCAGTGTTGATAAAAACTACTCTAGCGTTTTGAAAAAAATAGCCGTGAGAAAGCCTAATAAAGTAGAGAAGCCAACGACTTCTCCGCCTTTTATATAGGCTTCAGGTAGCATGGTTTGCGCGATCATGGTTAACATTGCACCTGCAGCAACTCCCTGAGTAAAGGCAAATACTGCATTGCTTACCCCGGCAAAATAAATGCTACCCAGAGCACTAAGAAGACCTGTCATCAGCATTAATACGGTCCACATTAGCAGGATAGTACTAAATTTCATACCTTGTTGGCGCATACCGCTAGAGCTAGACAAAGCTTCCGGGTAATTGGAAAAAAACAAACCTGCCAGCAAAGAAAAGCTCAAAGCCGAGTGAGCCGTTCCTGCTCCAATAACCAAAGCCTCTGGAATACCATCAAGCATTAGACCCAGCCAGATACCTAAGGGCGCACCTTTATGTTCACTGATATCAAAATGTATTCTGGAGACAGGTAATACGGGTTTGTTCACATTAATGTTTTTAGTAGCACGACTAATCCACTTTTCGGCACTATCTGGATTAAGTTGCTGCCGTTCTTGCAGGTAACATAAAACGTCTGTTCCTTGTAAAAAGAGTTTAAATTGCTCTTTCAATACAGGTAAAACGGTGAGTAAGGCATCAAAATCTTGTTTACGTAGTACCCAGCCCACTGTTTCTTCACTGGCAACAGTAGACATTGAATTATGACTGCCAGTAAAAAAAAGCCATATAACCGAAAGAATAATGAGAGCTTACATCAATAGAATGTACTGAACGATCAAATGCATCAAGTTTAGCAACGGAGCCTTGTTCGATTATATATAAGTGATTTGATAATTCTCCACGGTGAAAAAAGGTTTCTCCCCGGGCAAATTTTTTAAATACTAGACGATCAGAAATCGCTTGTAACTCTTCTTCAGGTAAGTTGGCAAAAAAATCAAAGCCTTTGATATGTTTAGCATATTGAAGAAAGGCTTTACCTTTATGGTCTATTGAAACGGCTGAGGCAAACATACCTCTCCTGGCCAGAGTATGTATTCATGGTCATGCCAGCGAATAATGGCAGAAAAAGATAAGCCGTGATGCGTATGCAGATAGTCTGTGGCTTCTTTACTTCGCAGCCAGCGCTGTACTGCATGTACCAGAGTAGGCGAGTCTGGTAGCAGGTTGAAAAAAGTAGCTTTAGGAAGGGCCCATAAACTGACACCTTCAGATGCTCTAGCGGTAAAGCGGTAGGGTGTTCCGGTAATAAATGCCAGCCAACCCAGATCATCATGCTTATCTAGTGTTTTACTGGCTACTTTATCAATGGGGTCTAATAGTGAAACACTACCTTTTGCAATAAAATACAAGTTGTCACAAAGGTCGCCTTTGGTGAAAACTATTTCTCCTTTTTTATAGTTCTGTAGATGAATCGTTTTAGCCAAAACTTTAAAATCAGTATCACTTAGGTCGCAAAATACATCGGTGCGTTTAGCCAGGGAAAGTATTTGCCTGAATTTGCGATATTCCTGTTTGCGCAAATGGTACATCGTAGTCGAGGCTTTGCGTAAGAATCCGCCAAAATCATTAACTATGTTATTTAAGCCAATAAATAGTAATCCACCGCCAATACAGCCAGCAGCAAGCGGAGGAAAATCGCCTTTTGCTACTGTGCCTGCGACTAAATCAAGGGTTAATGCTGCCAGTAAGGCGCCGCCGCCAAAAGACATTAAAACAGCAATATCACGATCAGAGGGCTTCCAGAATAAAGTGGTTAAAGTACCTAATGGTAGAGAGCAGGCGCTGATTAAACCAAGTACCAAAGCGGTGACAATAGTGGAGTCGTAGATTAAGGGCATAAATTAACGAATAAGACGTTAGGTATTTTTCACATTAAAACACAGAGTGTATGGAGAATTATAACTAGATTTAATTTGAGTGGTTCCTAGGGTAATTATTAGGCAGTGATTCCTACGATTTATACCGTATATCGAGTTACAAAGCTCTACACGAATATCAGCCTCAATGGGTTAATGCTAAGCTTCTAGCTAGAAGTGATCACTAGAAGGCTGGCTCTTTAGGCAATGTTAGTAATAAATAAAGAGCACCTAGTGCATTACACAACATTTATATATTATGATTATCTAATTTAACTCGTTTTCGTCACCTGTGGGCGGAAGTTACCAAGGTATAAATTATAATGAAAATCATAATCGTAGGTGGTGTTGCTGGTGGAGCGACTGCGGCAGCACGCTTGAGGCGTAACGATGAGATGGCTGAGATTGTTCTGGTTGAACGTGGGCAATATATCAGTTTTGCTAATTGTGGTCTTCCCTACCATATCTCGGGAACTATCCAGGAACGTGAGCAGCTTTTAGTTACTTCCGAAGAAACATTTACCGATCGTTATCGGGTTGATGTACGCAGCCACACAGAAGCCATTGCTATTGATCGCAAAGCTAAAGTTGTACGTTTGCGTGATCTTGCCACTGGCGATGAATCTGATGAAGCATATGACAAGCTATTGTTATCTCCTGGTGCAGAACCATTACGCCCTAAACTGCCGGGTATTGATTCAGCAAGAGTCTTTGGCTTGCGTAATATTCCCGATCTTGACCGTATTATGTCGCATCTTAGCCAGCATTCAGCGCGTCGTGCTGTAGTAATCGGTGGTGGGTTTATCGGTATAGAAGTGGCGGAGAATCTTCATGAGAAAGGTATTTCTACTACTTTGGTAGAAGGGGCTGACCAGATTTTAGCACCACTGGATTATGAAATGGCTGCTATTGTGCATTCACATATGCATGATAAAAATATTGAGCTTTACCTATCAAATAGAGTGGAACGCTTTGAAGACAAAGATGACTATACGCTGGTTTATCTAAGTAACGGTCGCCGTCTTCAGGCGGATATTATAATTTTAGCTATTGGTGTTCACCCGGAAACGACTCTGGCCAGAGCGGCTGGTCTTGAACTTGGGGCTACTGGGGGCATCAAGGTAAATGCCCATTTGCAAACTTCAGATCCTGATATTTATGCCGTTGGTGATGCAATCGAGATAACACAAACGATTAGTGGGAAACCAGCGCTTATTCCACTAGCGGGGCCAGCAAACCGTCAGGGCAGGATGGTCGCAGATAATATAGTTTTTGCTAACAGTAAGGAATATAAAGGAACTCTGGGCACAGCAATACTTAAAGCATTTGATTTGGGCGCAGCTTCAACAGGTCTTAACGAAAAGCAATTACTGGCTGCTGATGTTCCTTTTCTAAGTTGTATAACACACAGTGGCTCTCACGCCAGTTACTATCCTGGTGCTAAACAAGTCAGTATCAAACTGCTTTTTAACGAATCAGGTGAAATACTTGGGGCGCAGGCTGTTGGAGCTAGTGGTGTAGATAAACGCATAGATGTTATTGCCACCGCTATACATGCTGGGCTGAAAATTGATGATTTGACTGAACTGGAGTTGGCCTATGCTCCACCATTCAGTTCAGCTAAAGAGCCGGTTAATATGACTGGTTATGTTGCTAGCAATATTCTAAATCAGTCTGTTGAAGTTATCGACTGGAGAGAGTTGCGTGACAAGCTGGAATCCAGTGATACTAGTTTGCAACTGGTCGATGTGCGTACAGCGGCAGAGTTTGAGTTTGGTAGTATTCCTACAGCGCGCAATATCGATATAAACCATCTGCGTGATCAGTTAAGCGAGCTTGACCCAAAGCTCCCTTTAGTGGTGTTCTGTCAGGTTGGTATACGTGGCTATCTAGCCTATCGACTGCTTAAACAAAGAGGCTTTACTTAGGTTCGTAATCTATCGGGAGGGTATAAAACCTATTCCTGGGCTGTTGATAAGCAAGCTAATCCAGATATTTTTCACTATGATGATCTTAAGCTCCGTGATCCTGATGAAGTAGAAGCAGAGCGTAGCGGTAACGGTGAGATTAGAGCTGAATTAATTGCTTCAGATATAAAGGGTGAAGTCCATGCTCTGAATGCTGTGGGACTTCAATGTCCGGGGCCTATCATGAAAACTTATAATGCGATGAATGCTCTTGAAATCGGAGAGCTGCTAGAAGTCACAGCATCTGACCCAGCCTTCGGTCGTGATATTCGTGCATGGAGCAAGAAAACCGGCAATGACTTGTTATCGGTAAAAGCTGAAAAGGGTCTAGTCACTGTGCTTCTGCGCAAAGCTGAGGTGGCTCCAGTAGCAACAACGCCATCGCAAGTTAAAGACAAGCTTACTCTGGTGGTATTTTCTGATGATCTGGACAAGGTAATGGCGAGTATGATTATTGCTAATGGAGCACTTGCCATGGGTAAACCTGTCAGTCTCTTCTTTACCTTCTGGGGGCTGGATGTAATACGTAATGAAAATGCACCCTCAGTGAATAAACCGCTGATGGACCGTATGTTTAGTAATATGTTGCCCAAAGGGATAGAGAATCTTAATTCGATTTCGAAAATGGATATGCATGGATTGGGAGCAAAAATGATCCGTAAGGTGATGCATGATAAAGGCGTAGAAACACCTGCTAATTTGTTGAAAAGTCTAAGCGTGGGTGGTGCACAGATGATTGCCTGTCAGATATCCATGGATGTTATGGGTATTAAAAAAGAAGAGCTGATTGATGGTGTTGCAGCATTTTTAGCCGAAGCGGACGAATCTGGAACGACATTGTTTATCTAAGGAATGTGCACGAAATAACTTCCTGAAGCAGCCAAGCTTGAATAATGAAATATCTCCCCTAAATTAAGGTTATCTTAATTTATTACTCAGTGGTTGTCTTATGTCATTTCCTTATAAAAAAAATATCGAAAAGTCGATGAAGAAATTTTATGACTCACTTTGTGAAAAAAATAAGCGACGGTATGCCGCCATTGAAAGTGAAAAATTATGGCTCTATG
>NZ_BDMN01000055.1 GCF_002189065.1 Bathymodiolus platifrons methanotrophic gill symbiont | reverse complement strand
GGGAAGGGGGATTTATGCGACAGAACCCGCTTCGAGCCCTGTATTTATTTCATGAAGGGCATCAAAAGGGATAGACTCAACCAGAGTCGCCACTGAATTTTCTTTGAGCATTGAAATCATGTAATTAGAGTCTTGTTTCTGCTGATCCCACCAGGCATAGTCTGTGCCAGCTTTATCATAGACATAAAGATGTTTCTGAGATAGAGTGTTATGTAAACACACATAAATAATAAAACCCTAATATTAGAATCCAGGGCTTTATTTATTCATGTAACACATTGATTTTAAATGGTTTTATATAAGCCATTGAAATCTACTAAACTTATTGTAACTATTTGTTTTAAAATAAATAGTTAATCTAAAAATATAAATACATACCCGCTCAATGTGAGACGGAACCGAAATTCACCGTACTTTTAATCGAACCCCCAAGAGTCAAATATTTCTTGTGTAACATATTCACCATCAAACAAATAAACTCCGCCTTCATAAGATGAAGCGCTAGTATCTGGAACCTCATATACAACTGTTTCTGTATCTGAATGTTTATTAAAAGTATCAACTTTTTTATGTGGATAGTTATTTTTACTTAGTTTTTCACACCTAGACTTCCATTGAGACTCAATTTCATTGAAAAAGTTTTCATCTTTAGAATAAAGGGGGTTTACGTGATTATTCCCTTCAAGGCATCTAAATTCATATTTAACATGATAACTAATTCCATTGGACTTAGTTCGCCACCCAACATGAGGATACCAAACGCCGAAATTCCCGTGGGAATCCTCCTGTTCCTCTAATAATATTCCCTTATAAAAAACTCGACCAAAATTTGTTACCTCAATATCCTTTCGTACTTTTAAGTTATGACCATGTGTTTGAATTTTATCAGTTACTTTCTCATTAGGAACTAATTGAGATGAAAGGTACCACAGGCTATCTGTAGTAACATTTTTTGCTTTTACTTGCTCCATGAGTGACAACATTTCTTTGTAGTGTGAAATTTTTGCATTAACCTCATTTTCTGGCATATCACTTAAAGCACTTAAAATTTGTTCTTTAGTTAACATTATGGGAAACATTGACACTCCTTTATTTTACTCTTATAAAAGTTACGCATTGACAGGCAATTTTATGGGGGGCGGAAAAACAGGTATGGCCAGAATATTGGGTTCTGTCGCAATAATTATCAAAAGCGCAGACCTCCTGGTCTTCAGGCATAACTATCCTGCTAAAGCCATAAACTGCTTATAAGCAGGAATATTTTCCTCAGACAACTGTCCCTTTCGGATCATATGTGCCGTTTCAATTCCATCAATGGTTGCTTGAGCGGAGTGAAACGCTTTAAAGCCCATCATCGGTTTTGTTATTTTTTTGATAAAGCGGTGATCCTGTTCGATGATGTTATTCAAATATTTAACCTGTAATATGTCGATCATAGTGGCAAACCCAGCGAGGATTAACAAGAGGTTAATATTGGCTAATCCTGCATAGTTAGCGCCACTTTTATCCATAACGACCTTATCAGGAAAGCCATTATTGTTAATCGTTTGTTTGAAAAATGCGGTTGCAGCCTCTTCATCACGGCGCTCAGAAAGCATGAAATCAAGCGTATCCCCGCGACTATCAACAGCTCGGTATAAATAGGTCCACTGCCCCTTCACTTTGATATACGTTTCATCCATGCGCCACGACTTATTGGTTTCTCGTTTCTGAGATTTAGCTTTTACAGCAATGGCAGGAGAATAACGGATAACCCAACGATTGAGCGTAGCATGATCCACTTCAACACCTCTTTCTTCCATAATTTCTTCAAGGTCGCGATACGAAACGCCATACCTGACATAAAAGAAAACAGCATAAAGAATGACATCTTTTGGGAAGTGAGTGCCTTTGAAGCTGAGCATATGATCTACCTTTTATTGAAATTGAGAATTATGATAGCAGATAACGTCGGGAAGGGGGATTTATGCGACAGAACCTTCAATACCTTCGCCAGAATGAAAATAAACTCATTTTTATGAATTTTACATCCTATAAGCGGTTGATTTATATAGGTGTAAGATTGTAATTTCTGGCTTAAATTAAAATTGGCGAAGGTATTGTCTAATGTAATTAATTGGAAAAATAGGCTTCCCGTATAAGCGGGGACAGCCCGTAATTTTAAGTGGTCTAGATCAACCTTAGGCCTACCTTTTCTGAGTGCAGTTGTCCCGCTTTAGATGGGAAGCCTAACATCTTTATGAAGATTTTTCTTCAGGTACTAATGATGAACGACAAGGACTAAAAACCTGTCTAAAAGCACTACGCCAGGGAGACATTCTTAAGGGTCGTTGTAATTTATGATCTCGTATTCATAGCGCTCATACCTTTTACCCATAACTGTTTAAACAGAGAATCTAAATTCCATTCTTTAAGGGTAATTTGTTTTTCAATTGCATCATGCCTTAAATTAGGGGGGGCAGACATAATATCATCAATTAAAGCTAAAACCCGTTCCCGTAAATTTACCATTTCTTTTATGGTACAAAGCCCCATTTTGGAAGAAGGGTTTGCAACATCAGAAACATACCCATCTGGGCCAACATATAAAAGCCCTAAATGATTATATTTAACGTGTTGTTCATTAATCCAAATAAGGTGGTCATGTCCTTGCCCAATATCTTTCTTCTGGTATTTTGCTGGAGATTTTTTATCTGTTTTTAGTTCAAATCCAATAGTAAAACTGTTTTTATCATCAATCCATAAAACGTCTGGTCCAGTACCTTGATCATTATCAGGTCTTGTTGATCGAAAACCTATAATTTCACCCAATTTTCGTACGGCTTCCTCAGCTTGATTAGCTGTTCCTTTATTTATATAACTTAAATCCTCCTTAAGTTTCTGAATTTCAGAATGGGATTTTCCACCATTAGAAAATCCAATATATTTTAATAAGCTTAAGGCAAAATGGTTTGATTGATTGTTCATGTTTTTTTCTTTATGCTTATTTAATCTCGGTAAAGTAATAGCAGGGCCTATTCTGGTTTTAGCTATGTCATAAGCACGATCGGCACTGTCAGAGTCTCCTTCAAGGTCAAATGCTGCCCCAAGCCAAACACCATGCCACCCTCCTAGAGGAGTATCAGTACTAGCGAATTTATCAATAGATTTTTCCATAACTTGCCTTGCTTTACCATAGTCCCCATTCCAAATAAATGCGGCATACTTAGATTCTATTAAAGCAGCCTCTTCCATAACAGGCTCAGCAATTCTTGCTCGTTCCATTTGTCTTTGGTCCAGCTCACCAAGCTTAACTTCACTTTCATAATGATTGAGCCATGTTTCATCACGATTAAGTACTGAACTTATTGCATCTGAAACTTTACTTGTACTAAATAACAACATGCCTTCCTGAACTGATCGTCCCAACATAACTTGTTTTTGCAACAACGGAGGTAGTAGTGAAACATTTCGGTCGTTTGCTAGCCATATATTGAGTTCCTTTCCCGCGATAAGAAAGACGCCATAGTCATTCCTTCCACGGTTTATGCGACCAAATAACTGAGCCAGTCTATTAGCAATACGAGTGGCATGTACATTATTCATTTTCAAGAATTCCCACTGATACCTCTCAATAAGAGACGTACCACTTGGTAAGCACTCCATAAGCATTAGTCGGCATGTGTCATGTGGTAAATCAATACCGTCAACTCGGGAAACGAATGTAAAGTAAGCGTCAATTAAACCACACATTCAAAACCAACCTAAAAAATGGCAGACTATTGCTTCCAATTAACTCAGGAGGCATTAATGAGCCCATCTCAAAATAAATCGGCTATGCAAGACCATATACCGCAATGGCAAGCCAGTAGCTTAACTCAGGTCGAGTATTGCAAAGCCCATGATATCAAGCCGCATATTTTCAGTTATTACAAAAAGCAATTCAGCTCAGCGACCTCATCAGTGAAACAATCCAGCCAATTAGTTCCAGTAAAACTTGTTACTGAAGACACGCTCATCGGCTCAAGGTTATCTGCTGGTTTGTCAGTGATCAAAAGAACTCATAGCAATGGTTTCAGCCTGGAAATCCTTGCCGATACGGAGCTTTCATCTTTAAAGCCATTATTAGAATTACTTAGGTCGGTAGCATGATAAACGGACTGTCTGTTAATTACGTATACCTGGCGACAGGCGTGACTGATATGCGTAAATCGATTAATGGCTTGTCACTGATTGTTTCGGAACAGTTTGGACATGATCCCTTTAATGGAAGTGTTTTTGTCTTTTGTAATCGCTCCGTAAGCGTCGATTCTTCCCACCTAGACAAGCTACGCCACTTACTTTAAAGGCTTGATTTTTTCAGTCAGGTTCCAGGGTAAAAACTGATCCAATGCCTCTGGCTTATAGTGCCTACCAAGCTTGGGTAGTGCGGTGAGTAAATACTTTAAGTAATCAAAAGGCTCTAGGTTATTGGCTACCGCTGTCTGCACAAGACTGTAAAGTAGTGCGCTGGCATTAGCGCCGCGTGGAGTTTGATTAAATAACCAGTTTTTACGGCCAATCACAAACGGCTTGATATGACGTTCCGCTGCATTATTATCAATTTGTATATTACCATCATCAATATAGCGGGTTAGGCTATCCCATTGGTTAATGGTGTAACGAATGGCTTTACCGATCGCACTATCTTTTGCCGTTTTGGTAAGGTTGTTATCACACCACTGTTTTAAATCTTCCAGCAGAGGTTTGCTTTTTTCCAGACGCAACAAATAACGTTGCTCTATTGTCAGGCCTTTGAATTGTTTTTCTAGTGCATACAAGCGAGCAAACTTGCGTAATGCGGTTTGGGCCATGCCCATTTTATTCTTGCGGCTTTCTTTAGGGAGTGCTTTCAACGCTTCATCGAATTTACGACGCGCATGCGCCATACAGCCGACGAGGATACAGTCATCTGATGCCAATGCATGGTAGCCGGCATAGCCATCCACCTGTAAGTGACCTGAAAAGCCCTGTAAGAAGTTTGCTGCATGCGCACCTGCCCTTGTCGCCTGATACTCATACAAAACAATCGGGTGCTCGGATTCATGCCCCCCACTATGGTAGAGCCACATATAGGATTTTGATTTCGTTTCTCGCCCATCCTGAATAACATTCAGAGTTGTTTCATCAGCCTGAAGAATTTTCTGCAGGATGAGCAGTTCATGCAGTCGATCATAAAAAGGCATGAGTAATTCAGCAACTTTCAACATCCAGTTAGACAGTGTGGCACGCGAAAGATCAATACTTAAGCGTTTGAAAATGGTTTCCTGCCGGTAGAGTGGCAAGCTATCCATAAACTTAGCCACAATGATGTAGGCCAATAGGCTTGCCGAGGCAAAACTACGAGGAATGGGCTGTGCCGGTTTAGGTGCACTGATAATGCCAATTTCACACGCACGACAGCCATATTTAACCTGCACATGTTCAATGACTTTGATTTGGGCAGGAATGATTTCTAACTGCTCTGACTTATCTTCACCAGCTTCATGCAGTGCATGACCGCATTCACAAACACGCTCTGCTTCAGGTAATTCATAGCGGACCACTTCTCGCGGGATATGTTTTGATAGTGGTTTTCGACCTGGCTTTTTACGCTGATAGCTAATGGTTTCTTCAAGATCAGAATCATCTTGTTTTAAGCTATCAAGAATCGATTCCGCTTCATTAAACAACTCCATTTGATCAGGACACTTTTCACTGGATGCGCCAAACCGCTGGTGTTGAAACAGACAAAACTGTTCCTCATACCATTTTAGTTTTTCCTGTAATTGATCTACTGTCGACTGATAGTCCAGCACCATTTTTTGAAGTGCATTTGTCTCGTCTGGCAGTGTCTCAGGAAGTGATTTCATGGTTAATATTATACCATTAAAGAGCAG
>NZ_BDMN01000054.1 GCF_002189065.1 Bathymodiolus platifrons methanotrophic gill symbiont | reverse complement strand
CTCTCTAATGTAGCCTGTATGGAGCTTGCGTAATACAGGAAGATCAGCGTACTTACTTTCACGTATTCCGCAGCCTACATACGGTCTACACAAAGTTTTGGGGTTGATTAAATTCTCGTTCCTTAGTGGGGTGTCTTGGGTGGAGCCAAGAAAAATAAACTTTTTATTTAGTTGGGTGGATTTAACTCTGAAGTACAATATTGCTCTAGCAAAGTACTCTAAATGCTTAACAATATTAAAGAAAAAAAGTTGTGCACAATATCTGTGGATAAGTCTGTGGATTATGCGTAGAGAAATAACTCTAACGCCTAGTATTGTTACAATTTCGTTAAATTGTATAAAATTTATACAGTCATTGTATTTATAATAAAAACATACGCTTAGGGATGTCAATAGATACTTGAAAGGATTTTTATCATCAATAATCCGTATTTAAGCAAATAATTTGGGAATACTATCGCTTGTGGAGTACTTTAGGGTTTATGGCTAGAAATGGATATTGAAATCAGCTGTAATAAGGGTAAATAAATCTAAGGACTCGCGATAAATTTGGGGTTAATTTGTTAGGGTATATTAACGATTCATTGCATATTATTTAACATAGTTTAATTAACTTTTCTTCAATATAATTGATCAAACCTAGCAATTATTAGGTATTGGTGTGGTGGCATAATTACTGCTTATTGCAGTTAATATGATTTCATTACGGTTTTTTTTAAGTCTAGTGTTCAGCATTTGTTGTACAGATGTTGTTTATGCACTTAATCTGAGTAGTCCCTCATTGCATGAAGTTCTATTGCCAGTTCCGAATACTTTGGCGGATAAAATTTTAGGTGCAAGGCTTTCTGTTTCAGGAGCCACCGCAGCAGTGTCAGCGTTAACTGATAATACTCGTGCCAGCGGTTCTGTCTATATTTATGATGCAGAGGAGAGTTGGCGTTTAACCACTGAGTTAAATAGTCCACTCAGTACGGATAATTTCGGTCAGGCAATTGTTCTGGAAAATAATACCTTAATTGTGAGTGCTGATCGTGATGGCGAGGATGCAGGAGCGGTTTATGTTTTTGAGCGTAATTCATTATCTAGCCCCGAGCCATGGCAACAAACAGCTAAAATATCGCCTCCGGATGGTATTGCCGGGGACAGGTTTGGTGGTGCTATTGCGCTGGCTGGTGACACGCTGTATATAGGCGCACCATTGCATACTCAGGGCAAGCTGTATATTTTTAAGCGTAACCCTGAGTCCAGACAGTGGTTGTATATAGACAGTGTTATTCCAGATGATCCTCAGGCATTAAAGTTTGCCTCTGCTATTGCTACTGAAGTTTCCCAATTATTGAGTAGCTGAAATACACAATGCTGGTGTATCGAGGTTTATTTTAGGTGGTTTTGCCATGTTTATAGCAAACCCCTACTTAATTCCCCTTAGGCAATAGCATTTGAAACGAATGAAAAGACTATTTTTTTCATATAGTTGTAGCATAGTTTCAATTTTACCATAAATAATTATTGGGAAACTTCAGTACAGCAAGTACCTAACTTAAATACTGTGCAGTTCCGGCTTGTATCTTTTAGTCCTCTGGCCCCATAAATATGAATTTTTTCTTACCCCCTCTCTTATTGGCAAGTGCATGTCTATTATTTGCTGTGCAGGCACTAGCAAATGATTGTTCCGAAGAAGATGCCAAATATGATATGCAACAGGGAAGACTATCTCTTCATAGTGTGTCAGTGGGTCAACAAGGGCTATTATTTGAGGCGCAGCTTGATTTACTCAATAGTCAAAACCTGTTTCAGTTTCAGTTAACCAGTCTCAACCCATTGGCTAAAGTAACAGCGCAGGTACATAGTAGCTATAAGGTTGGTGAGGCTTTATTGAAAATTGACAGCTTATGCCTTGTTTCTGCAACGGGAGTGCAGTACCTGAAACAAGTGGAATTACAGCTGGTAGCTAATTCTGAACCTTTGTAATTGCTGCTTAAAAGTGCGCGCGACTCTCAGGGAAAGCCTGTTTTTAACTGGGTGATTGCGGATGACAAAGGTGCAGTGCATTTACCCGACAGACAGGCTTTCGAGCGTCTAGCCACAGTAGCTGATGTTTCTGGTGTTGCCGCGGTGCGGGAGCTGAAGTTTGTTATTGTTGATCTGGATAGTGAGTCTCCGGTACTATTTTTTATGAACTCGGAGGAAACGCCATTACATTATGATTTTGCCCGTGATGTACTTAAACGCTATCAAATGTTTGATTATGATCAGGGGTCGACTAAGTTTATCGCTGAAAGTTATTTTAGGGGGTAAAGAAAACACCTGGTGGGTTCGGTAGTTGCCTATGATAATTATAGTGATGCTGAAAGCCCTCAGCAGCATGGTCTGTATGCCTTAGAGTTCTGGCCGACGGATCCGGTACCTGAGAAATTAATAGAACAGGCTTACCATACCATTAGCGCTGCGATGCCTTTTTTGCCCGCTGCTTTGGCTTATCATCCGGTTGGTAATACACATGAGCTGGAATATGCTGGATTTGCCAGACAATTTGCGGACAAAAATATTCGCAGCATTGATACGGATAGCCTATTTGCCCAACTAGATTCGGCAATTTTAAATAAAGGTGAATCTTATGGCCGCTTGAAGGTCATTAATCCTGGTGACTTAAGTCCGGGTGAAGATGTTATTGCTATTTACACTTTTATACCTAATACCCTAGGTCATGTTGGAGGTATTATTACTGAAGCGCCGCAAACACCTTTATCGCATATCAACCTGAAAGCACGGCAGAATGACACGCCGAATGCTTATATGAAAAATGTGCGTAATAATCCTGAGGTTATCGGTCTAATTGATCAGTGGGTGCATTATTCTGTCAATGATAATGGCGTTCATCTCGAATTAGCTACTGAAGAGAGTGCGTTGAACTGGCTGGCAGACAGGATTCCTGCGCATGTTACGATACCGGAAAGTGATTTAAGTGTGACTGCACCCAGGCCATTGGCAGAGTTAACTCAGAGTGACTGGACTCGTGTTGGTGTTAAAGCTGCTAATGTCGCTGAGCTAGGAAAAATTCTAGCCGTTGGAGTAGCGCCTAAAGGGTATGCCTTACCGTTTGCCATGTATGATGAGTTTATGCGTAGTCCACGCTGTCCTGAGGATATGACTGTGTTATGTGCGAATAAGCACAGTTTGACATTCTATGACTATGTTGAGAATTTGTTAAAGGATGAAGCATTTAGCCATGATCAACCTGTTCGCGAGCAAGCTCTGACTGAATTGCGCGAGCTAATAGAAAAGGCAGAGACGCCACAATCTCTAGTTGACGAGATAGAAATGGTACGCTTGTTCTGGGAGCCTGCCGGAGAACCTTTTAGTCAGCGATTGAGAGTTCGTTCCAGTACTAATAATGAAGATTTACCTGGCTTTAATGGGGCTGGACTATATGGCTCATTTACCCATAAGCCCAAGGAAGGAAAGTTAATCAATAGTATTAAACAGCTGAAGTTTCCCAATTATTGAGTAGCTGAAATACACAATGCTGGTGTATCGAGGTTTATTTTAGGTGGTTTTGCCATGTTTATAGCAAACCCCTACTTAATTCCCTTTAGGCAATAGCATTTGAAACGAATGAAAAGACTATTTTTTTCATATAGTTGTAGCATAGTTTCAATTTTACCATAAATAATTATTGGGAAACTTCAGTTAAACAGGTCTGGGCAAGTTTATGGACTGCCCGGGCATTTGAAGAGCGAAGATTGCACCGGATAGCTCATATGCAAACTTATATGGGCGTGTTAATACATCCTACGCTGCCAGCCATGGAGAGCGAACGCGAGGGCTGGTAGTCCCTAATGCTGTAACACAAACGCTGAAAATCAGGGAAACGTAGCCTAAGCGAAGTGATGATTTTTAGTCCGCGATAGCCGTAGGGCCGTTATTTTGTCGGAGTCTGAGCGTTAGCGAAGGTGGAGACAAAATAAAAGGCCATCCGACACGGCGTCAAGTCATTTGGAGCCTATGTTCCGACCCCTTGTTGGGTCGGGACGAGGTGACGAGGACGAATCGGGGCCGCCGGAGGCATAAGTGGTCGCGTTAAGTTTTTGCTGCTTGCTTGGGCTGGGATGCCCAAAACAAGCTTTCGCAAAAATAGCGACTCCCCGCATTATGGCGATGAACAGGTTAATGGCGTGGCAATTAGCAAGAATATCTATAATCCTGACTGGGAAGGGTTCTACGTGAATGCGCAATATGGCGAATTGTCTATTACTAATCCGGAGCCAATTGCAACAGATACGGGGCTGGTTAATCCAGTGCCTGATGAGTTCCTGATTACTCGATTAGCTGCTTCAGTCTCTGGTTTAGCCTGGGAAACACAATTTATTAGGCATTCCAACGTTGAGCAGGTTTATGACCAGCCAGTGATGACAGAAGATGTGCTTACGGCCGATGAAATAGAGGAGTTAAGGGATAATTTGCAGGTTATTCATGCGCATTTTAAAAAACTCTATCAAGGCGATAAAAACTTTGCCATGGATATAGAGTTTAAAATTACCGAAACTGCGGATGGTAGCCGCGGGTCACTGGCCATTAAACAGGCAAGGCCCTGTGGGTGGATTAAGAATGAGTACCAGCCTGGGCTTGTATGACTGGCTGGTACAACTTAGTTTCGGGTTTTATTAAATTCTGGTTCCTTAATTAAGGCTCTTGCTTCGGTTTTCTGGACATACCGAACATGACTGCAAGGATAATGACAATAATAATAAACGGAATAAGGATTTTATTCGGAATCATGTTTTCTGCTTGCTCTATGCCCACTGAAAAGGGCAAGTGTGAATCGATGGTCTCGCCTTCGTTTACTACGGTGACATGCAGTAGGTAGTTTCCTGCTCCATATTGTCTGAAATCAACTTTAGCATCAACTGAACCTTTTTTGATTTTTTCAGGCTTATGGTAATAAACCCGGCTTCCTTCTGGTTCTTTTGTGACTTCAAATTCTACCGTTGTATGACGCAGTTTTTTGCCTTCATAATCAATCACTAAATCCGTTAAACCTATTTCGGGGATGACATGACAGAAGCTTTTACCACCTGATAGGGAAGGGGTGTAGGCGGAAAAGTGTATAACCTCTTTACCCACAGAAATTCGACAAGTATCTACCTCGCCTTTAGCCCCTCTATGGGCATTTGCCGTGGCTGGTAATATTAGCGTAAATAATAAAATAGCTAATGTTGCCAATGTATTGTTAGCATGGTGGAAGTTTATTTTGCGCCTATTTACAGTATAGGTTTGATCTCTTATCAGGTGAATAGCGCGAGCAACGCGCTGAGAGGTTTTTGAAGTTAACGTAATTTTTTGTTTCATGTCTTACCCCTTAAGATACAGGCATCAGTATTCTAAAAAATAGAATGCTGTCCGCTTGTAATGAAATTCAATATTGATATATGGTTGCTTAGCAAGCAAACAGGGATTTAAGCCTGATTTGCCTGCAACTCTTTTTATGCTGAAGCTATCGATTTTTAACCTAGTCTATTGCCAAGTTCTCATGATAATAGGTTACAAATCGACCATCAGTCAAATACTTTGACGATTCAGCGCCGGCATTTGTCGGGCTGAAAAAATAAAAAAACCGCATTATAGGGTGCTTTGCTAATGTCTTGCGCTAGTGTTTAGCTTCAGTGTTTTGCTGATTATTATGGTGTAAGGCGCTGGAAAGTTGTTTAGTGTTTTTTTAAAATAAAAAAAAGAAGGCTGAAATTATTAGTGAGAATGTAGCGTTTTATCTTAAAAAAATCTGTGTTCTCTGCGGTAAAAATGTAAAATCTTTGTTTCACATATTATCTTAGCTTTTAATCTCATTATTTTATGTCTACCATCCAAGCACCATCTCGCACAACCCCTGACACACATCAGCGTAATGCCGAAAAGTTAGCCAGAATCCCGATTAAAGTAGAGCCTAGCGATACTGTCTTGCGCAAACCTGAATGGATCCGAATTAAATTAACGGGTAATGAAGATGTCATACGCATTAAAAAAACCTTGCGTGAGAATAAGCTGCACAGCGTTTGTGAAGAAGCGGCTTGTCCTAATTTAAATGAGTGTTTTAGTCTTGGTACAGCAACTTTTATGATTATGGGGGATCTTTGTACCAGGCGTTGCCCATTTTGTGATGTCGCTCATGGAAAACCAGAGCCTTTAGATAGTAATGAACCTATTAATCTTGCTGCCACGATTAAAAAATTAGCACTTAAATATGTGGTTATTACATCAGTTGATCGCGATGATTTAAGAGACGGTGGGGCTGGGCATTTTGCTGCCTGTGTGGATGCGATTCGTGTTCAATCACCTGAAACTAAAATAGAAGTTCTTGTGCCTGATTTCAGAGGACGGGTGGTGGTTGCGCTGGAGCTTTTGCAGGCTAGCCCTGTTGATGTGTTTAATCATAACCTGGAAACTATTCCTCGCTTATATAAGCAGGCTCGACCTGGGGCAAACTATAAGCAGTCGCTGGAATTATTAAAGGCTTATCATGAAATATTGCCAGAAGTGCCGACTAAATCCGGACTTATGCTGGGTATAGGTGAAACGAAGGAAGAGGTGCTTGAAGTAATGCAAGACTTGCGTGAGCATCATTGCTCTATTTTAACTCTGGGGCAGTATTTGCAGCCGAGTAAGGATCATTTAGCTGTGCAACGTTATCTTACGCCGCAAGAGTTTGATGAGTATGCTGTATTGGCAAAGCAAATGGGATTTAAACAGGTTGCTAGTGGCCCTATGGTGCGCTCGTCTTATCATGCGGATGAGCAAGTGCGTGAGCTGTTATCCAGTTAATGAGTGCACGGTATACTTGAGTTTAGCGTGTTCCATAAACAACAATGGTTTTACCATGAGCAGAAATTAATTGTTTGTCTTCCATTTCTTTTAAAATACGGCCAACCATTTCTCTTGAGCAGCCAACAATACGACTGATCTCCTGACGTGTCGTGTGTAACTGCATACCATCAGGGTGAGTAATGGCATCTGGTTCTTTGGTTAAATCCAGTAAAGCACGGGCAACACGACCTTCAACATCCATAAATACCAGATCACAATATTTTCTACTGGTAGTTAGCAAGCGGCAGGCGAGTTGTTCCCCAAATAAAGAAAGTAAGTACACAGCCTCGCTAGCTAGTTCATTGTGTATGGCTTCATTTAGCCGGGCGTAACTGATTTCGGCAAGCTTACACATCACACGGGTTTTGACAGTAACCTGGCGAGCACCAGGAGCTTTAAATACCCCTATTTCACCAATAAAAGCATTGTTGTTTAGATAGGCAAGGATAAGTTCGTGGCCATCTTCGTTTTCAACACTAACACTGACTGACCCTTCGATAATATAATATAATATAATGCAAGGTATCGCCTTTATCGCCAGGCCGAATGATGGTAGTCTTGGCTGGATAAGTATGGATGTGGCAAAGTGTAAGGAGCTTGGAAATAGCTTTAATTTGTTCAGGGCTAGGGAGGGTATTTATCATAAATGTACCTTGTTATGCGGTTTGAATGTGAGTAACCTCATTATTTTAGTACGGAACTGGAACATTCTCATTCCAGACAAAAAGGTATAAAAAAAATAAATTTAAATATCTGGGTGATTGAATTGACTAAACCTGAAAAAATAGAGTTGGTCGATAAGCCGGGTTTTGTCTAGGACAGTCATTCATCTAGGCCATAAGTCACCTTATGGCTCAAGCGATCTACCCAGGAGCCGCGCGGGCCGCGCGTCTGCTCCTCTATTTGATCTTGCTCCAGGTAGGGTTTACCATGCCGCTCCTGTTACCAGTCACGCGGTGCGCTCTTACCGCACCATTTCACCCTTACCCAGCCCTTGAAACGAAGTTTCAGGGGCTGGGCGGTTTATTTTCTGCTGCACTTTCCGTAGGCTTACGCCTCCCAGACGTTATCTGGTACCTCGCCCTGTGGAGCCCGGACTTTCCTCTATATTTTTTAAATTTCATTAATATAGCGACTGCCTGACCAACTCTTCAAATATTATAGCCGATTTTTCAACTAATATAAGATAATAAGTAATTCTGGATAATCTTATTTGCTGCAGATGTGGTTGGATATTGGGATGCTGGTAATAAATACACTGCTGCAGCGTCTTCTGGTTACATAGGGTGTTTGTGTTTGGGTGTATCTTAGTCCTAAGTTGTAAGCTACAGTGCCGGGAGCAGGTGCGCGGATTTGCTTGTAATTACGTCCATAAGAAACGAAAAGTGGATTATTTTTGAGTATCCGATAACTCTAAGGCGGTTTGATAGAGTAGTTTTTTTCGTGCACCTGTAATCTCTGTGGCTAATTTTACGGCAGTTTTGATTGAGCACTCGGATAATAGCGTTTTTAATGTATTTAATTGTTGGTCGCTTAATGATTCAGGTTTTTTTTCTATTTTGCTGCCAGACACCATGACGACTAATTCGCCACGCTGCATATTACTGTCTTGTGCAAATAGTGTCAGCATTTCCTGGATGCTGGATTTTATGATAGTTTCGTGTAATTTTGTTATTTCACGGCCAATAGCTATCTCATGGCTTGCTGGAAATACGCTAGCCAGGTCTTTAAGGCAAGCGTCTATTCGATGACAGGATTCGTAGAATATCCATGTGGAAGTATTATTTTTCTGTTCCTCAAATAGACTGGTTCGTGCGTTAGAGGTGCGAGGCAGAAAACCTAGAAATGTAAATTGAGTAACCGCAAGTCCTGATGCAGATAAGGCGGCTATTAATGCACATGCGCCGGGTATGGGGGATACTTTAATGCCAGCATTTTGTGCCAAAGCGACAACCGGCATGCCTGGGTCACTTATAAGAGGGGTTCCTGCATCTGAAATAATGGCAATGGAGGTTCCTTGCTGAATCTGCTGGATTAGCCCCGCTGCTTTTTGTTGCTCGTTGTGTTGATGAAGTGCGATGCAATGTGTTGTAATGCCGTGGTGTTGCAGCAATGCGCGTGCATGTCTTGTATCTTCTGCACAGATTAGATCGACTTGCTGTAATGTTTCGATAGCCCTGATGCTAAAATCAGCTAAATTGCCGATAGGGGTTGCAACAACATATAATTGGCCATGCTGGGTTGGCATATTAGAATCCTGAAGTGTAAGTAATGTAATTGATATTGGTATTTATGAAACGTTATACAGAGCAAATATTAAAAAGCCAGGATATTATCAAATTCTCGCTGCTAAGTGTGTTATTGCTAATCTCTGCCTGTTCTTTGCAGACTGGCGGACTTGGGTCTTCAGCAGGAAAAGAGAGTGTTGAAGAGCGTAAAGCTGGGCAGTTATTTGTGCAAGGGGATTATAGTGAGGCTGCGTTGTTGTACCAGCGCCTTGCGCAGCAAATTTCCGTGCGACAAAATATTTTACGCCTAAAGGCAGCGCAGGCCTTTTTAAAAATACCACTGGATGATCAGGCAAAAATAAACCTGGACTTAATCTCAGTAAAAAATCTAACTGGCGAGCAGCTTAATCATTTAAATCTGATGTATGCCCAGCTGGATTTAAATTCGGGCAATATTGAGCAGGCTTTAGATTATTTAATGCGTATTTCTGTGTCTGCATTAAGTCATTCTGAAAAGACTACTTATTATGAAATGACTGCCTTTGCATATGCATTGTCAGGAGAAATTGTTAAGAGTGTGCGCGAAAGGATTGCGCTGGATTTATACCAGCACTCGGGTCAGAAAAAAGAAAGTAATAACCGAGCTATCCTGGAGCTGTTAAGTTTAATGTCAGAACAAACTTTACAGAGACAGCGCACGCAGCCGCAGACATCTACTGTTTATTCCGGGTGGCTGGCATTGGAGCAAGTCAGGCGAAACTTTCCGAGTGGTGAGCAACAACAGCAAGCTTTAAATGAATGGGCGGATCAATACCCTAGGCATCCGGCGCAGCCGTTAATTGCATCAGGGTATTTTTTAGTTTCAGGGATTAAGTTAGGGAATGTCAGAGATATAGCCTTGTTTTTGCCTGGGTCGGGACCTTATGGTTTGCATGCGAACGCTTTAAAAGCGGGTTTTATGGCGGCTTATGAGCGGCAGGCAGTGGCTGGCGTGCAGCCTAATATTCACTTTTATGATACGCAGCAATCGAGTATATCGGTCTTATATGATCGGGCTGTTGCTGATGGCGTCCAGTTGGTTATTGGGCCGCTTAATAAAAAATATATCCAGGAACTGGCAGGTAGTCGTGAATTAATTGTGCCAGTGATGGCGCTAAATTATGTCGAAGGACTGGCAAAAACAAATTTGTATCAGTTTGCATTAAGTCCTATCGATGAGGTGCGCCAGGCAGTTAGTCAGGCCAGGTTTTCAGGGCATGAGAATGCGATTATTCTTGTGCCAGCAACAGCTAATGGGGAGCGGGTAAGTCAATATTTTCAAAATGCCTGGGAGGCTGTCAATGGAAATATTATACAGGTTCAAATGTTTGACTCGGCAGCCAGAGACTTTAGTTTCCCTGTTAGGCAAATGCTAAATATTAATGAAAGTGAATATAGGTCGCAGCGATTACAGAAGGTAATTGGTACTGCTGGGTATGAGTCAAGGCGACGGCAGGATGTTGATGTAATCTTTCTGGCCGCTAGCAATCAAAAGGCGCGATTAATTAATCCGCAGTTCTATCATAATCGTGCGGGCTCGGTTACTGTATATGGTCTATCTCAGGTTTATAAGGGGCAAGCTGATAAGAATCAAGATATAGATCTTGAGGGTATAAACTTTTGTACTATTCCCTGGTTGTTCGATGAAGCCTTTCAGGGGGAGTTGAGTATGTCGGCTTTGCAGGATCTGCAGGTGCAGTTTCCGAATGGGTATTTAAGCTTAGTGGCTTTTGGTATAGATGCTTATGCTGTGATTGCTCATCTGAATGATCTGGGATCTATTTCTTATAAAGGTGCAACGGGTGATTTGTTATTGAATGAAAATAATCGTATTGAACGTCATTTGGTGTGTGCTGAATTCAAAGATGGGGCGGCGGTGCTAGTTGAAATGGCAGAAGAAAGTATGGAAGAGCCAGCTGCTACAATGCCTAACTCCCTATAGTATAGAGAGGAATGGGTGGTGGACAAATCTACAAATAGTATACAGCGGGGTCGGCAGTATGAAGATCTGGCATTGCGTTATCTGCTTAATCAAGGACTAGTATTGCAGGCGCGCAATTATAGGTGCCGGTGGGGAGAGCTGGATTTATTGATGCAGGAACAGGGTGCATTAGTTATTGTTGAGGTGCGCTATAGGAAAAATGATAGTTATGGCAGTGCTGTTGAAAGTGTGACGGCGAAAAAGCAGTCACATATTGTCGCAGCGGCTAAACACTATATAATGACGCATAAAATAAATCAGCCTATTCGTTTTGATGTATTAGCGATAACTGGAGACGCTCGGCCTGACTGGATAAAAAACGCATTTTAAAATATGGGCTTGCAAAAAAATATTAATCATCAAATCATTGAAAGTATTCAGACGCAACAACTGGTTCTGGATGAGTTAAGCGATTTTATCGAGTTCGCTGCGCAACAAATTGTTAATGTTCTATTGGCAGATAAAAAGGTTTTAAGTTGCGGTAATGCTGTTTCTATCTCGAATGCGCAGTATTTTACTTCTATAATGATTAATCGATATGATCGCGTACGGCCTTCCTTGCCGGCGATATCTCTGGTAAATGATGTGCAAATGATTACCTCGATTGCAAGTATGCATCACTACGATGATATTTTTGCTAAGCAGCTACGAGCCTTAGGGCAGGCAGCAGATGTGTTGTTGATATATAGCGTTGAAGGCAGCCCGCTAAACTTGATAAAGTTAATTAATGCCGCGCATGATACACAAATTTCGGTGATTTTACTGGTCGGTGAGAATGAAACGACATTGCCTAGCTTGTTACATGAGTCTGATGTCTGTATTAGTGTGCCTAGTCAGTCGGTGCAAAGAATTCAAGAGGCGCACCTTTTGATAACGCATTGTTTGTGTGATTTAGTTGATAGTCAATTATTTGGAAACCAGTTAATATGAAGCAAAGTCTGATTCTTATTTGTGTTTTAATGCTGACAGCATGTGGCAGTATAGGGCAGGGCTTGGCTGAAATAACCGGGCTTGCTTTTTTGCATGATAGGCGCGATAGTGCAGCTATTACTCTAGATGAGAAAATAGAGGATAGTGCTATTATTGAGTTACATGGCCTGGATGAGATAAAAGGTAAATCACACTTTAATATTACATCTTATAATGGTAAAGTGTTAATAACAGGTGAAGCAGAAACAGAAGATATACGCGAAATAATAATTGCTAATGTCAGGATTATTTCAGGTGTAAAATTAGTTCATAACGAAATGGCTTTGGGCCCCGTATCCACTCTGGGCGCGCGTAGCGAAGATTCGATGCTAACCATTAAGGTTAAAGATGCTCTCTCTCAGATAAAGGATAAACCAGGCTTTGATGCAACACGGGTAAAGGTTGTTACTGAGAATAAAGTGGTTTACCTAATGGGGCTTGTACATAAAGAGGAAGGCGAGGCAGCGGCAAAAGCAGTGCAGAATGTTGCAAAAGTAAAGAAAATTGTCACTGTTTTTGAATATATAGACTATGCCAGCGAAAATTAATTAAAGAAAAAAGGAATATTTCTTTAAACACAGAATTTATTATTACAGATGTAAATGTTTATCTTGAGCTATACAGGGTTGCTTGCTGTTAATTAAGAACAATAATAATAAATTGTGTAACAAAGGCTTAAGCAAAGCTTAAAAAGGGATGCGAATAGAATGATCAGAAGTCAGTTAATGCTTTAATGAAGCTATTAGAGTTTGACATTAGACTGCATTCTGATTTAAAGTTCTGTCCGCATAAAAATAAAAGTATGTAACAAAATTATAACTAAATCGGAGTACATAACATGGCAACACCATTAATTCAAATGGCATTAGATTCACTAGATTTCGACGCAACTGTAGCACTTGCTGAGCAGGTAGCAGATTCTGTTGATATCTTCGAGATCGGTACACCATGTATCAAGCACAATGGTATTAACTTAGTAAAAGAATTAAGATCAAGATTCCCTAATCACCTACTTTTAGTTGATTTAAAAACAATGGATGCTGGCGGATATGAAGCAGCTCCTTTCTACGAAGCTGGCGCAGATATCTGTACAGTACTAGGTGTCTCAGGTTTAGCAACTTGCGCAGGTGTTATCGGTGCTGCAAATGCATGTGGTGCAGAAGCACAAATTGATTTAATCAATGTTGGCGATAAAGCAGCATGTTCACTAGCATGTGTAGAAGCTGGCGCGCAAATCGTTGGTGTACACACAGGTCTTGATGCTCAAGCAGCTGGCGACACACCTTTTGATGACTTAGCAATGATTGCTAATCTAGGCTTAGACGTTCGTGTTTCAGTTGCGGGTGGTATCAACTCATCTACAATTCAAGATGTAGTTCGTGCAGGCGCAGACATCATTGTTGTTGGTGCGGCTATTTACGGTGCAGATTCTCCAGCAGATTCAGCTCGTGAATTACGTGAACTAGTTGACGCTGCATAAGTCGGAGCAATATTATGTGGCAACAAGAAAACCAGAAGTTGGTCGTCAATAAGATTTCAGAAATTCTTGATGCGACTGATATTTCTTACGCAGAACAAATGACAGGGATGTTCGATAAGGCTCGGCGGATATTTATCTCCGGTGCTGGGCGTTCTAAGTTAGTCGGAAACTTTCTGGGCATGCGTTTAATGCACAGTGGTTACGATGTTAGCATGGTAGGGGAAATCGTTACTCCAAGCATCAAAAAAGGTGATTTATTAATCATCATTTCAGGATCTGGAGAAACTGAACAATTAGTCGCGTTTACCAACAAAGCAAAAAGTGTGGGTGCGAAAATTGTATTGATTTGCTCAAAAGCTGAATCAACTATCGGCGACCTGGCGGATGGTGTTATCCAGATTGGTAAACAAGAGCTGTATCAAACAGTAAAAGGTATGCCAATGGGGACTGTTTTTGAACTATCTACCTTATGTTTCTTAGAATCTGTTGTCTCACATCTTATCTGGGAAAAAGAAATCCCGGAAGAAAAAATGAGAGAAAGACACGCCAACATGGAATAGCATAATAAAACGAGTGGCTTATGCCGCTCGTTTTTTTTAATGCTAAAAGAATCACACAAATAGATATGAAGAATACTCATGTCTATTTTTCGTTTAATAATTTAAAAAAACTCTGGAGAACTATATGTCTTCGCGTAGAGAACTTGCGAACGCCATACGCGCTTTAAGCATGGATGCTGTTCAAAAAGCAAAATCAGGTCATCCTGGTGCACCTATGGGCATGGCGGATATCGCCGAAGTATTGTGGAATGACCACTTAAAGCATAACCCGACGAACCCTAAATGGGCTGATCGTGATCGTTTTGTTTTATCTAATGGTCACGGATCAATGTTGATTTATTCATTGTTACATTTGACAGGTTACGATCTGGAAATGAAACAATTAGAATCATTCCGTCAACTACATTCACAATGTGCAGGTCACCCTGAGTATGGCTATGCGCCTGGCATTGAAACAACAACAGGTCCTCTAGGTCAAGGTATCACTAATGGTGTTGGTTTTGCAATGGCTGAAAAGCTAATGGCAGACCAATTCAATAAGCCAGGGCATGACATCGTAGACCATAACACTTATGTATTTTTAGGTGATGGTTGTTTGATGGAAGGTGTTTCTCATGAAGCTTGTTCTTTAGCGGGTACATGGGGTTTAGGCAAATTAATCGCATTTTGGGATGATAATAACATCTCAATTGATGGGCACATTGACGGTTGGTATACAGATGACACAGTTAAGCGTTTTGAAGCTTACCAATGGCATGTTATTTCTGTTGACGGTCATGATGCTGATGCAATCAATGCAGCGATAGAAGAAGCGAAAAAAGTAACTGATAAGCCTTCATTAATTTGTTGTAAAACAATTATTGGTTTTGGCTCACCTAATAAGAGCGGTAGCCATGATTGTCATGGTGCAGCATTGGGTGATGAAGAAGTTGCATTAACGCGTAAAGAATTAGGCTGGGAACCAGCACCATTCGTAATTCCTGATGAAATTTATGCAGGATGGGATGGCAAAGAAAAAGGTTCTGCTGCAGAGAAAAGCTGGGATGAGAAATTTGCAGCTTACGAAGCAGCATTTCCAGCAGAAGCGGCAGAATTTACACGCCGTATGGCAGGTGACTTACCAGCGAACTGGAAAGAAGCCACTGATGCAATGATTGCTGAAACTAACGAAGCTGCGGCTAACTTAGCATCACGTCAAGCATCACAAAAAACAATTGCAGCATTAGCTCCTGTATTACCTGAATTCTTAGGTGGATCAGCTGATTTAACAGGGTCTAACTTAACGAGCTGTGATAGTTTCAAACATGTCAGCGGTAAAGAGCCAGGTAACTACATCTCTTACGGTGTACGTGAATTTGGTATGTACGCAATCATGAATGGAATGTCGTTACACGGTGGATTAATTCCATTCGGTGGCACATTCCATATGTTCTCTGATTATGCAAAAAGTGCGTTCCGCATGGCTGCATTGATGAAAATTCGCACCATTGCAGTATTGACTCATGACTCTATCGGTCAGGGTGAAGATGGACCTACGCATCAGCCAATTGAAAATACATCGGCAATGCGTTTGATTCCTAATATGGATGTCTGGCGTCCTGCAGATTCAACTGAGGTTGCTGTTGCCTGGACTGCTGCTGTTGAGCGTATGGATGGACCTTCTAGTTTAGTGTTCAGTCGTCAAGGGATTCCTGGGCGTAAACATGATACGGCTGATTTTGCTGCAATACGCAAAGGTGGTTATGTGTTATCAGAAGCAAAAGGTGATGCAGCTGCTATCATTATTGGTACTGGTTCTGAACTAGATTTAGCTGCAAAAGCACAAGAAGCTCTTGCTGCTGAAGGAATTAATGTACGTGTTGTTTCTATGCCATCGACTAATGTGTTTGATCGTCAAGACCAGGCATATAAAGATAGCGTGCTAACTCCTGGAGTAAAACGCATTGCTGTTGAAGCGGGTGTTACTGACTTCTGGCGTAAATATGTAGGACTAGAAGGCGGCGTTGTTGGTATTGATACGTTTGGTGAATCTGCACCAGGTGGCGTATTAATGGAGCACTTTGGCTTCACAGTTGAGAACGTTGTTAAGACTGTCAAAGAAGTATTGTAGTCTAAGGTACAGATAAGAGGATCATACTTCCTCGTTTACGAATAGCCACTGATTAGTTATACTGCGTCAGTGGCTTCATTCGTTTCTTACGACATATAGGTGAATTGCGTGAAAAAAAATAATATTAAAAAAGGCATATTTACGGCCTTATTACTTGCAAGTCCTTTTGTGACGGCAGGTACTCAATATCCAGCAGCTGATTTTCAACCTAAAGTTGTCTATCAGGATAATAATTATCAGCATGAAAGCTCTGAATCATCTAGCTCTTCAGCTAAGGCGTCTTTTGGTGAAAAATCAAAAGCAGATGCTAATTACCCAGCAGCTACTTTTAAACCAGAAGTGTTATACCATGACACAGATTATAAGCATAACAGTGGCGCAGGGACGAGTAAATCGATTCCTTTAGCCATGTGGGAAGAAAAAGCTGAGCAAGTAGCAGAAGCTAAGGCAGCTGAAAGCAGTGAAGATGCTTCAATTAACCCTCTTTTTGCAGTATTGGTATTAGCTGTAGCTGGTTTTCTGTTTCTTAAAAAATCTAAAAGTAGTGCAGCTGTTGCAACTAAAGCAACTTACTCAGATGGTTTGACAGGTGTTGCTAAATACTTAGAAAAAAAATCGCCTAAACTTTCTGGCGTCGCTAAATATCTAGAATTACATCAGCCTACACCGAAATCAGGTGTTGCCAAATATGTTGCTAAAAAAGTTGTAGCTGCAAAAAAAGCGGCTTCTGCAAAAACAACCGGCGTTGAAAGATATATGCGCAACAAAGGGTAATTATAATGGGTTTTTTATCCGGAATTTTTTCCAGTAAACAAACTAGGCAGGATGTCTATCGTGATGTTGCGCCCGTAGAATCTTCAGATGAAGATTTAACAGGTGTTGCTAAATATATAAATGCACAAAGTGATAATCCTGTTGAGCGACATGGCTATTCAAAAAAGTTAAGTGGTGTTGCTGAATATATCAATACTCGTAGTGCTACAACGATAGAACTAACTGATGCTGAGAAAGATGTGATAAATGCTCGCATTAATGCAACGATAGAACTTAGAAAAACAGAGGAGAGCTTGATGAGTGCTGAAAATGAAGAATTAAGTGGTGTAGCTAGATATGTTGAAAGTCAGGAGCAGGCTTGTTTAGCTGCTCAGGAAGAAGAGCTAGCTGTTACAGGTGTCGCTAAATACTTAAGCAATATTGTCGCAAATAAACCTGCTACAACGGGCGTAGCAAAGTATTTGAAGAACCGTGTTGAAGCGACAGTAAGTAGTGTTGACAGATACGTGATTAACAAGTCTCTAGCAGATAAAAATAAGCCAGAGGTAGTAGTAGTTGAACCTAGTAGTGTTACTAAATATTTAGAAAATAAACCTACAAGATTAACCAGTAGTGTTGCTAAATATATTGCCAAACAAGGTGTTGCTGCAAGGCAGACAGCTGCATTAACGCCTGCATAAGAATCTTTTAGATTATTAAATATTCTATATTGCATAAATTACTTTCGGCTTTTTAGCCGAAGGTAATGACAAGCATCAAATGTTTAAAGAATTTCTGATTTAAGGCTGTTTTCCTTAATTATGCATGAATTAAGGAAAACAGGTTTTATCTTGCTGAACAATATCTATTGTATATTCCAAATATAATGAATGGCAATGCTTTTGTCAGGGCAAAGTCCTGATAAGTGAACTGAGCTATTGATTAAAATACGGCTAAGATTTTCAAACCCTATCAGTAGTATTCGGCGCGCTTGATGAGTGTGTTGACTTTTTTAAATTTTAATTATTATAGGTACCTAACTATGGCTAATTTTTTAGACCAACTTAAAGCGGTAACGGTTGCTGTTGCTGACACTGGTGATATAGGCGCGATTGAGAAATTCACTCCACGTGATGCAACAACGAATCCTTCGTTGATTACTGCGGCTGCACAAATGCCACAATATCAGGCTGTTGTTGATGATACATTAACAGCTGCGCGTTCAACATTGGGTGCTGCAGCATCTGCAGGAGATGTGGTTGGGCTGGCATTTGATCGTTTAGCGGTATCTTTCGGTTTAAAAATCCTGGAAATCGTACCAGGGCGTGTTTCTACTGAAGTTGATGCTCGCTTATCTTATGATACTGATGCAACTATTGCTAAAGGACGCGATTTAATCGCACAATATGAATCTGCGGGTGTCGATCGTAAGCGTATTCTGATTAAAGTTGCTGCAACCTGGGAAGGTATTCAGGCTGCTAAAGTTCTTGAAGAAGAAGGTATTCATACTAATTTGACCTTAGTTTTTGGTAAGCATCAGGCAATTGCTTGTGCGCAAAATGGTATCACTCTAATTTCTCCTTTTGTTGGGCGTATTCTTGATTGGTACAAAAAAGATTCAGGTCGTGATTCTTATGAGCCAGCAGAGGATCCAGGTGTTGTTTCTGTTACTGAAATCTTTAATTATTACAAAAAATTCGGTTTTTCAACTGAAGTAATGGGTGCAAGTTTCCGTAACCTTGGTGAAATTACTGAACTAGCAGGTTGTGATTTATTAACAATTTCACCAGGATTATTGGATGAATTACAATCAACTGAAGGTGATTTACCTGTTAAATTAGATGCAGCTAAAGCACAGGCAATGGATATTACTGAAATTAATGTTGATAAAGCAACATTTGAAAAAATGCATGCTGAAAACCGTATGGCAACTGAAAAACTTGATGAAGGAATCAAAGGCTTTGAAAAAGCTCTTGTGACTTTAGAAGAGTTATTAGCAGGGCGCCTTGCTGAATTAGAAGCTTAATAATTATTATTAGCTGAGTTTAAGAAAAAGGCCTACGAATGTGGGTCTTTTTTTTGTTTGAAAAAAAGGTGAATGGGGCCGCGAGTCCATTGTCTTAGAGTTAGGTAAATACTTATAGAGGCATATTCCTCTGGGTTTTTACTTGTGCTATTATGCTAGAGGGTTATACAAGGCTTTAAAAGAAAACCTTTTCAAACAGAGCTATTACAAATATCTAACGAGGATTAAACATGACTGAAGTAATTTATTTGGTAACTATTTTATATGCTGCATATGTTATTGATGATGTAGCGGGTGAAAAGCCTGTCTATATATTATTGACATTTCTCTCCTTAATGTTCCTAGGTGGCGTGTCGACGTAAGAAACGTATAAGGCAATGAAAGATATTTTACATTTTCAGTAATTTATTTAGCCCACTGCATTATTATGTAGGTTAGACGAATAATGTTCTGAGGATAAATAAGGCATTAATGTAGAACGGACTTTAGTCCGCTCTACGCGCCTAACATTAGCAAGACATTTTCTAAAAAGGTTAAATCAATTTTGCCGATATACATACTAGTGAAGAATCTATATTACGCTGATTTTTAAACAGGTAGATGTCAGGTTCAGGTAACTGTTAAAGTGACACAGCTACAAGTTTAGTATTACGGGATAAGTTGCTACTTAACTCGCATCCCTGCTGTTGCGCCATCATCTGGGTGCAATACCCATAAATCTTCACCGCCTGGGCCAGCAGCCAGAACCATACCTTCTGATAATCCAAATTTCATTTTACGCGGTTTTAAGTTAGCAACTACTACCGTTAACTTTCCTTGTAAGTCTTCGGGCTTATAAGCTGATTTAATGCCTGCAAAAACATTACGAGTTTCATCACCGATATCAACGGTTAGCTGTAATAATTTGTCGGCTCCTTTTACATGTTCAGCTTTAATGATTTTTGCAATTCGTAAATCAATTTTAGCAAAATCATCAAATTCAATTTCATCGCTAATAGGGTCAAACTTTTTTGCAACAGGTTCGGAAATTTTGGCTAGGTTTTCTTTGGATTCATCGAGGATTTCAGTGATTTTAGTTTCATCTACCCGGGTCATTAATGCCTTAAATGGCTTGATATTATGGCTGAGTAATGGCGCGGCAGTACTAGGCCATAACTGTTCTGAAATATTCAGGAAATCTTCGCTTTCTGTTGCCAATTGCGGTAAAACAGGCTTTAAGTAAGCTACTAATAAACGGAATAGGTTAATACCCATAGAGCAAATGTCATGTAATTCCTGGCCTTTTCCTTCTTCTTTGGCTATGAGCCAAGGCTTCTTTTCATCGATATACTGATTAGCTTTGTCAGCGAGAGACATGATTTCACGCATTGCCTTTCCGTATTCGCGTGATTCATATAAAGCAGCAATCTCTTTATTGGCTAAAATGAATTGTTGAAATAATTCAGGTTCTGAACAATGAGCGGATAATTGGCCAGCAAAACGTTTTTTAATAAAACCGCTGCAACGGCTAGCAATATTAACCACTTTACCAACTAAATCAGAATTAACTCGCTGAGTAAAATCTTCAAAGCTCAGATCAATATCATCGACACCAGCACTCAATTTAGCGGCGAAGTAATAGCGTAGATATTCAGGATTCAAATGATCTAGATAGGTCCTGGCCTTAATAAAAGTGCCGCGTGATTTGGACATTTTTTCGCCATTAACTGTTAAAAACCCATGGGCAAATACAGCGCTTGGTGTTCTAAATCCTGCCCCGTTTAGCATGGCTGGCCAGAACAAAGCATGGAAGTAGATAATGTCTTTACCAATAAAATGATAAAGCTCTGTATTGCTTTCCTTGTCCCAGAATTCGTCGAAATCAAGATTTTGTTGAGTACAAAAGTTTTTAAAGCTAGCCATATAGCCGATAGGTGCATCTAGCCAGACATAAAAATATTTGCCGGGTGCATCAGGGATTTCAAAGCCAAAATAAGGGGCGTCACGCGAGATATCCCATTCTTGTAGACCATCTTCCAGCCATTCAGCTAATTTATTACTCACTTCTTTTTGTAAATGGCCTTCGGAAGTTGTCCACGATTTAAGCATGTCATTAAAATCAGAGAGCTTAAAAAAGTAATGCACTGAATCTTTTTCTATTGGTTTTTCACCTGATACAGCTGAAATTGCATTTTTTAACTCAGTAGGTGAGTATGTGGCTCCACAGGCTTCACAGTTATCTCCATACTGTTCCTTAGCGTCACATTTTGGACAGTCACCTTTGATAAAACGATCAGGTAGAAACATTTTCTTAACAGGGTCATAGGCCTGAGTGATACTGCGTGAGGTGATATGACCACCGTCACGTAGGCGCTCATAAATTAGACTGGAGAAATATTTATTTTCTTCTGAATGGGTGCTGTGATAATTATCAAACTGAATACCAAACTCAGTAAAATCCTTTAGATGCTCCTGGCCAACCTGGGCAATTAATTCCTCGGGTGTAATACCTTCGCGATCAGCCTTCAACATTATAGGGGTGCCATGGGTGTCGTCAGCACAAATATAATAGCATTGATTGCCGCGTAGTTTCTGAAAGCGAGACCAAATGTCAGTTTGTATATATTCAACGAGATGACCTAAGTGGATAGGACCATTAGCATAGGGTAGAGCGCTGGTGATAAGGATTTTTCGATCTGACATAAAGGTTTAAATCTGCCTGGAATGGGTGACTAAAATAATGCGTCATTATGGCATAAAATAGTTTACTATTTCGAATAGAAAACTGTTAATGAGCAGGAAAACTAGAAACTTAGATAATAACCTATTAAAATACTAGGTTATTGGCTTCATTTACCACAGGATTGTTTGTATGCCTACGATAGAAAAATCAGATATTGAAAATCAATTAAAAAATATAGTAGACCCCAATGTTGAAACTGATTTGGTCAGTGCACGTTCAGTTAAGTCTATTATGGTCGAAGCCGGACATGTGACAGTAAATATAGAGTTAGGCTATCCAGCAAAAAGTTTTATAGAGGGGTTTAAGCAGCAAATTACTGATCAGCTTGCTGCAATGGAAGGAGTTAGTTCAGTAGATGTTAATATGACAGTTAATATTGTTGCTCATGGCGTGCAGAACTCACTGAAACCGGTCAATAATATCAAAAATATTATTGCAATAGCATCGGGTAAGGGGGGCGTTGGTAAATCTACTACTTCAGTAAACCTTGCTTTAGCTCTAGCCGCTGAGGGAGCCACTGTAGGTATTCTGGATGCTGATATTTATGGCCCCAGCATTCCAACTATGCTCGGTTTGTCTGGGTACCCTGAAAGTCAGGATAATAAAACCATGATGCCTAAAGTAGCTTATGGTATTCAGACTATATCGATTGGCTATTTAATAGAGCCTGATCAGCCTATGATATGGCGTGGTCCAATGGTAACGAATGCCTTACAGCAACTATTAAAAGATACTAACTGGTCTAATATTGATTATTTGATTGTTGATTTGCCACCAGGAACGGGAGATATTCAACTAACACTATCGCAACAAATTCCAGTCAGCGGAGCTGTTATTGTTACCACTCCTCAAGATATAGCATTGATAGATGCTCAGCGTGGCCTGGGCATGTTTGAAAAGGTGAGCGTGCCTGTCTTAGGTATTGTAGAAAATATGAGCATGCATATCTGTAGCGAATGTGGCCATGAAGAGGCAATCTTTGGTTCTGGTGGTGGGGTAGCAATGGCAGAAAAAAATAATATTGAATTATTAGGATCTCTACCTTTGGATATACATATACGCCAGTTTGCTGATAGTGGAAGACCCACTGTTGTTGCTGACCCTGATGGTCGATCCACTGAAATCTATAAAGAAATTGCGCGTAAAATGTCAGCAAAATTAGCACTGAAAAATAAGGATTATAGTAATAAATTTCCTAATATTGTAGTGCAGAATACATAAATCTCTATCGATTTTTCTTGCTTTTTGTCTTCAGTGATGTGGGAATGGTTACTTAGTCAGCTATGTGCCTATTTCCAGGCCTTTAAGGCAAACAAAACCAGCGTATTCTGGGTAGAGCGGACTTCAGTCCGCTACTTATAAATTCAAGCATAGCGGACTAAAGTCCGCTCTACCCAGGCTGGCTTATCAGGGTGCGGCAATTCCGGCAATATTGTAACCACAGTCTACATAAGTGATTTCGCCAGTCACGCCAGAAGCTAGATCAGAACAGAGAAAAGCGGCTACATTACCGACTTCGTCAATAGTTACATTTTTCTTTAAAGGAGCTGTATCAGCTGCTTTACTTAACATTGATTTAAAGTTGTTAATACCAGCAGAGGCTAATGTTTTGATAGGTCCTGCAGAAACAGCATTAACACGTATTCCTTCGGCGCCTAAAGCGACAGCCATATAGCGGACATTGGCTTCTAGGCTGGCTTTAGCAACTCCCATAACATTGTAATTAGGAATAGCGCGTTCAGCACCTAGATAGCTCAAGGTCAGTAGAGAACCATTACGGCCAGCCATCATTTCACGTCCTGCACTTGCTAAGGCAGTGAAGCTGTATGAACTAATATCATGAGCAATTTTAAAGTTTTCACGCGTCGTTGCAGCGACAAAATCACCATCCAGCGCTTCTCTTGGTGCAAAGGCAACTGAGTGTACAATACAATCTAGTCCATCCCACTGTTTACCTAATTCGGCGAATACATTGTCGATTTGTTCATCACTGCTGACATCGCACTCAATAGTAATGTTTGAGCCGCATTCTGCAGCCATTTTTTCTACACGACCTTGTAGTTTTTCATTTTGAAAAGTAAAGGCGAGTTCAGCACCTTCGCGGTGCATTGCTTTTGCTATACCCCAAGCAATTGAGCGGTTGCTGGCTAAGCCAACAATTAAGACGCGTTTGCCTTGCAGAAATCCCATTTTTTATGTCTCCAGTGAGTGTAATATACAGATATGTTTAGTATCTACGAGCTGTATTCAGAAGTCCAGTTTTAATCAAGTAGCTTAAGCAGTGATCGTTAAATTAATCCTGTTCATTCTTTTCATCAGGGGTTGTAGATTCATTTTTGCTATGATGAGTAGATGGCAAATTTAGATTTTTACGCACTTCTAAAATAAATTTTAGACCGATTGCGGATAGTATGTTTTTCCCAATAGTGTTTAAACTAAGTGCTGTCATCATCGCTGCTTTTTGAAAATCAGAGCATTTGCGCATCATGACGGATAGAATCAGCAAGGCAGCTTCTTCTGTTATTTCCTCGTTAGTGATCATGTATTGTGCTATTTCAGTCAGTTGTATATAGCCTTTAACTCTTTTTTTGCGACTGATAAAGCCAATTGAAGGCATGTTTTCACGCAGTTTCTCGTAAGCGATGGTGGTGCTTTCTTCTAAGTTGATGATTTCTTCTGACATAGAGTGTTTTGGGTTATGTTTCCAAATAGGAAACAATTAATTTAAAATTGAGTGTATTGTTGTTTTAATCAATGCAGCATAAAATAGCTAGCAAATGAAAGACGAAATATATTTGCCTGTTTTACAGGGCATTTTAACAGGATATTAACATGACAAACATTTATAGAGATATAACAATAGCTGTATTATTTATTGCCGGTATTTGGGGTTCTATTTCAGGCCAGTTTATTATCTCAACGGTATTATTTGCAGGCGCAACTGTTTTAAGTAATATTGCGCCAAGAGATATACATAATAACGCATAGTATTGTATTTAAAAACCAGGATTGGTAGACACAACAAAGATCCTGGTTAAAGTTTTATTTTAAATTTTTCCACCTCCTCGTATTATCTGAGCAGTAATGCTCTTGTTGCCCCCTTAAGCTTTTAGCTAAGGGGGCTTTTTTTTGCCTACGCCTCTCAACTACAAATTTACTTGGTTATGTGTCTATATTTTTAGCATAAAACTCTGTAGTCTGATCTCTATGAATGAATTGATCGCTTAAAAGTAAGGAAATCAGAAGCATGCTTAATAAGAAATTGATTGCATTAGAACAGAAACTGGGCCGTTCAATTTTAAATAAAATAGATGAGCCATTTATACAAGAGCAGGGCGTAGAACTCTGGATAAAGCGAGATGATTTATTACATCCGGTTATTTCGGGTAATAAGTGGCGCAAACTAAAATATATTTTAAATCACGCTTTATCCTTAAAGACCCATAAAATTATTTCTATGGGAGGTGCTTATTCTAATCATTTACATGCATTAGCTTATACTGGTCAGATGCTTGGTATTAAGACTCAAGGGCTAATTCGAGGTGAACAACCCGAAGTGGTAAATCCAACGTTATCTGATCTTTTTTCCTGGGGAATGGAAGGTAGCTTTGTTTCTCGCAGTGAGTATCGCCAATTAAGAACATATAAAGCATATGATTCTTTACCTGATATACAAAGTGGTGAATACTGGTTGCCAGAGGGAGGAGCCATGGATCTGGCTCTGCAGGGGGTAGCGGAGTTAGTTGATGAGTTAGATCTGGACTATGATGTATTGTGTGTGCCATGCGGAACAGCAACTACTCTGGCAGGAATTATTAGTGCCGTGTCTGAAGAGACGCAGGTGTTAGGTTTTTCCGCTTTAAAGGGGGCGGGGTTTTTATCAGCTGAAGTTTCCCAATAATTATTTATGGTAAAATTGAAACTATGCTACAACTATATGAAAAAAATAGTCTTTTCATTCGTTTCAAATGCTATTGCCTAAGGGGAATTAAGTAGGGGGTTGCTATAAACATGGCAAAACCACCTAAAATAAACCTCGATACACCAGCATTGTGTATTTCAGCTACTCAATAATTGGGAAACTTCAGTTTATCAGCTGATGTACATCAAATGTTAAAAAATAAGTCTTGTCATAATAAAAGCTGGTCTATTAAGTTAGACTACCATTTTGGCGGCTTTGCTAAAGTCAGCCCGGTTTTGCTGGACTTTATTGGCAACTTTGAGCAAAGGCATAGTATTAAGCTTGAGCCTATATATACTGGTAAAATGCTGTATGGGATCTATGCTTTAATTAAGCAGGGTTTTTTTAAGCCAGGACAAAAAATTATTGCTGTCCATACGGGCGGCTTACAAGGTAACCGAGGGTTTTCTGCGCTGAAGTAATGATTATCCCTTTCTAAAAATAACCGTAGGGCGCGGCTTCAGCCCGCCTGTATCAAACATTTTGGATATTGGCGGGCTGAAGCCGCGCCCTACAGAAATTCCTGGAAATTAAGTACATTTTGCACGCATCCGATAAAGAGATAGGACCATGACAGAGACAAAAGATAACAGTGACGTGATTGAAGAAGTGAGTCTGGATAACCCTGCTTTATACTATAATCGGGAGCTCAGTCTCTTAGAGTTTAATGATCGTGTTCTGGCACAGGCTAAAGATGAAAATATACCTTTATTAGAACGCTTAAATTACTTATGTATTTCTTGTTCTAATCTGGATGAGTTTTATGAAGTCAGGGTGGCCAGTGTCATTCAAATGGCTGAAATGGACCCGCATGTGACAGCTTGTGATGGGCTGAATGCTGAGGAACAGCTAAAAGTTATTGGCGTTAAAGCACATAAGCTGGTTAGTGAGCAGTACCGTGTGCTACATGACTTGATGATTCCTCAGTTAGCAGAGGAAAAAATCCGTTTTATTCGCCGGGGTGACTGGACAGATCAGCAAAGGCAATGGGTAAAGAAATTTTTTCATGAAGAGTTACAGCCTATATTATCGCCAGTAGGTCTGGATTCTGCGCACCCATTTCCACGTATATTAAATAAAAGCTTAAATTTTATTATCTCATTAACGGGGAAAGATGCCTTTGGGCGTAATAGTGGGCGTGCTATTTTGCAAGCTCCCAGGGCTTTACCCAGGATAATCCGGTTACCTAAAGAAGAAACGGGTGGGGGGGAATATGACTTTGTATTTCTATCTTCTATTATTCATTCCTGTGTCGATGAACTGTTTAATGGTATGACTGTTAAAAATTGCCACCAGTTTAGAGTAACGCGAAATAGTGACCTTTATGTAGATGATGATGCGATTGATGATTTGCTAAATGCAGTTGAGGGTGAATTGGCAATGCGTAATTATGGTGATGAAGTGCGCATGGAAATTGACTCAAAATGCTCCGAAGAGACCGTTAACTTTTTAGCAGCACGTTTTGGTATTACTGATGATCAGGTTTTTTTAGTCAATGGGCCTGTCAATCTGAGCCGGGTTCAGGAAATTGTAGGATTGGTTGATCGTCCTGATTTAAAGTTTATCCCTTATAAAGCTTCAATACCCGCGCAATTATCGCGAAATAAGAATTATTTTGCGGCCATTAAAAAGCAGGATATATTGCTGCATCACCCTTATGAGTCTTTTGCTCCTGTCGTTGAATTTGTACGTCAGGCAGCGGTTGACCCCGATATATTGGCAATTAAACAAACACTGTACCGCACCAGTTCCGACTCGCCTATTATCAATGCTTTGCTAAAAGCAGCTAGAGCAGGAAAAGAGGTGACCGTGGTTATTGAATTACGTGCCCGTTTTGATGAGAAAGCGAATATTACCCTGGCGGCCAAGCTACAAGATGCAGCCGTTAATGTAGTTTATGGTGTGGTGGGGTACAAAACACATGCAAAAATGTGTTTGGTGGTACGTAAAGAAGGTAAGAAATTTAAAGATTATGTGCATTTAGGTACAGGTAATTATCATCCTAAAACCGCTCAGTTTTATACAGACTACGGTCTGTTTTCCTCAAATAAAGAGCTAGGTGAGGATGTTAGAAAAGTCTTTGTACAATTAACCAGTCTGGGTAAAGTAACCAAACTGAATAAATTATTGCAATCACCTTTTACCTTGCATAAAGGCCTGATGGCTAAGGTTGAACGAGAGATCGAATTCGCTAAAAAAGGCAAAGCTGCAAAAATTATTTTTAAAGTCAACTCGGTAGTTGAAGGAAAGCTTATGCAGGCTTTATATCGAGCTTCTCAGGCTGGTGTGGAAGTTAAGCTGATTGTGCGTGGTATTTGTTCATTAAGACCAGGTATTAAAGGTGTTTCTGAAAATATTGAGGTGCGCTCAATTATCGGTCGTTTTCTGGAACACACTCGGGTTTATGTGTTTGAAAATGGTGGTAATCAAGAAGTGTATGCAGCCAGTGCGGATATGATGAGTCGTAATATGTTTAGGCGTGTCGAAGCAGCTTTTCCCATCGAAAATAAACAATTGAAAGCGCGAGTATTAAGTGATCTTGACTGCTACTTGAAAGATAACTCTCAAGCCTGGATTATGCAAAGTGATGGTAGTTATGTACAGAGTGTACCGGAAGGGGACGTTTTTCGTGTGCAGAATGAGTTAATGGAACAGTATGCGGTGAAATAACCTGGGTATTCCAGACACAAAGTAAGTGGATTGAAGATATTCATCCCATAGAAGACAGGCCAGGGGCACCTTGATAGAAGGTGCTGCAATAAAGTGTTACGCACCATATTTAGGGTGTAAAAACTCCCAAACGTATAGTTAAATAAAATAGGAACTTATCAAGATAGATGAAAATTATTACGCCAATAAAAGAATTTTTAGGATCTAAGGAATAAGCACGAAACAACTTCCCGATATTAATTATTCTTGAGGAATTGCACGGTAATTCCATTTTGGTAAATGTGTATCAAATACAATCGGCATTATTTCTTTGAAGTCAGCGGCATATTTTCGTCCTGTCTCGTATATTTTGT
>NZ_BDMN01000053.1 GCF_002189065.1 Bathymodiolus platifrons methanotrophic gill symbiont | reverse complement strand
AAGTTTCCCAATTATTGAGTAGCTGAAATACACAATGCTGGTGTATCGAGGTTTATTTTAGGTGGTTTTGCCATGTTTATAGCAAACCCCTACTTAATTCCCCTTAGGCAATAGCATTTGAAACGAATGAAAAGACTATTTTTTTCATATAGTTGTAGCATAGTTTCAATTTTACCATAAATAATTATTGGGAAACTTCAGTAAAGGTAAATACAGTAGGAGAGTAAGAGCTGGCGGCGGGGTTGAAATAACAAGCAGTGATGGTAAGAAAGAGTGTGTGGTTACTTATATGGGGAAATATGATGATAAATTTGGCTTGGAGAAAAGTTGTATTGAACTTTAATTAACATTCAAAGTATGATTGATGTTAATTTTTATTCTGGGATGGGTACTTATTTTCTCTTTTTCTCTAAAAAACAGTGAGTATGATTATCACAAAATACCCTAGACCACAAAGGAAAATATGGCGTTATTAAGTAGAAATGAGAAATTTTCACTGTATGATATAGAAACTATTTGGTAACTACACTGCATTCTAGATTATAAATTATAAACATACCTGTACAGTGACCTCGATATTTAAAACCCTCTTTTTTATCTTAAGCTACTTAAACTTATCAGCCTGTAACGAACAGGTGCTTAATAGCCCTTACCCAACCTCCCCAGAAAAAAATCAGTCTGTTTTATATTCATCGTTCTCGGAACGGCCCCGACATTTAGACCCTGCAAAATCGTATAGTTCGAATGAGTATGTTTTTATAGGCCAGATTTACGAACCACCTTTTCAGTATCATTTTTTAAAGCGCCCTTATGAACTGGAGCCATTAACGGCAACGCAAATGCCTGAGATTATCTATTTAGATAAATCTGAAAAGGTATTAGCGAAGGATGCTGCGGCAGATAGCATTGCATTTTCTGATTATATTATCGAGATTAAGCCGCAAATTAAATTTCAGCCCCATCCGGCTTTAGCTAGAAATGATCAGGGGCAATATTTATATCATGAATTAACACCGGCAGAGTTGACTAAAATTGTACACTTAGGTGACTTTGCCCAAACCGGCACACGTGAATTGGTAGCTGCTGATTACGTACATCAGATTAAGCGCCTGGTACATCCAGAAATTTCCTCGCCTATTGCGGAACTCATGAAGCAATATATAGTGGGCTTGGGTGATTATGGTGTCACGCTAAAAAATAAGCCACGGTCGTCCTTAAAAGACTCTGCTATTAGCGGTGTCGAAGTGTTAGATAAGTACCGCTATAAAATTCGCATTAAAGGGAAATATCCGCAGTTTATCTATTGGCTGGCAATGCCGTTTTTTGCACCTATGCCGTGGGAGGCGGATGCCTTTTATAGTCAGCAAGCACTGATTGATAAAAACATCACTCTGGATTGGCAGCCTCTTGGGACAGGTGCTTATATGTTAGAGGAAAACAATCCTAACCTGCGTATGGTGATGCTTAAAAATCCTAATTATCATGCGGCATTTTATCCAGAGTATGGTGAGCTTGGTGATAAAGAGCAAGGCTTGTTAAACGATGCAGGCAAGCGCTTACCTTTTATAGATAAAGCCGTATATAAACTGGAAAAAGAAACCATTCCCTATTGGAATAAGTTTCTGCAAGGCTACTACGATGCATCTGGCGTTGCTTCGGATAGCTTTGATCAGGCGGTACAATTTACAGGTGATGGAGAATTAGGCCTTACCCAGGCAATGCAGGATAAAGGCATACAGTTACAAACGACAGTTACCAGTTCTATTTATTATATGGGCTTTAATATGCTGGATTCAGTGGTCGGTGGTGATAATGAAAGGGCTAGAAAATTACGCCGTGCTATATCCATAGCCATCGATTATGAAGAATATATTTCTATTTTTATGAATGGACGAGGCGTGACTGCACAGGGAGTTATTCCCCCTGAAATTTTTGGTTTTACATCAGGCGAGAAGGGAATCAATCCTTATATCTATGATTGGGACGGCAGGCAGGCTCGGCGCAAACCAATAACCGCAGCTATGCAGCTAATGCTGCAAGCGGGATATGCTAATGGTATAGATATAAAAACAGGTGAAGCTTTGATTCTCTATCTGGATACAGCCGCCAGTGGTCCTGATGAAAGAGCGCGTCTTAATTGGTATCGAAAGCAATTTACTAAACTAGGCATACAATTAGTGATTCGGGCAACGGATTACAATCGTTTTCAGCAGAAAATGCTGAATGGTAATGCACAAATTTTTATGTGGGGCTGGAATGCTGATTACCCCGACCCCGAAAACTTTTTTTTCCTCTTGTATGGCGCGAACAGCAAAGTCTTACATGGGGGAGAAAATGTGGTGAATTATCAAAATAATGAATTTGATCGATTGTTTAAACAAATGAGTAATATGGAAAATGGCCCAGAGCGCTTAGCCATTACTCATAGAATGCAGGAAATAATTCATAATGATGCACCCTGGGTATTTGGCTTTCACCCCAAAAGTGTTTCTCTGTATCATAGCTGGTATCATAATTTGAAGCCTAATTTAATGGCTAATAATAAATTGAAATACCAGCGTATAGAACCAGAGCAGCGTAACGTTCTGCGTCAACAATGGAATCAGCCGGTATTATGGCCAATTGTATTAGTGATTCTATTAGTAATCTTGTTAGTTCTACCAGCAGTGCGTAGTTTTCAGCATCGCGCCAGGGAGACTATTAAGTAATGTTCAATTATATCCTGCGCCGTTTTTTATACGCTTTTCCTTTATTATTAGGCGTCAATATACTCACCTTTGTTTTATTTTTTATCGTCAATAGTCCTGATGATATGGCAAGAATGCAATTAGGGCAAAAACATGTCACTGAACAAGCGATTGATAACTGGAAGCAGCAGCGAGGTTATCATTTACCCTTACTTCTAAATCAGAAAGAATCAGGGGCAGATAAAATTAAAAATACGATTTTTTATCAAAAGTCTTTACGCCTTTTTGCTTTTGATTTTGGCATTTCAGACAGTGGTCGAAATATAGGTAAAGATATACAGCAACGGATGTGGCCAAGTCTGGCGGTTGCTCTACCCTCTTTAGTGGTTGGCTTGTTGGTGAATATTAGTGTTGCTTTAATGATGGTCCTGTTTCGACAAAGCTACCTGGAATTTAGCACCATCGTGTTATGCGTTATTATTATGTCGATTTCTTCCTTGTTTTATATTATTGGCGGCCAGTTTATCGTGGGGAAATTACTGATGCTGGTACCAATTTCTGGTTATGACACTGGGATAAATGCCTATAAATTTCTTATTCTGCCTGTATTAATTAGTGTTGTGGCAGGTGTAGGAGCAGGTGCGCGATGGTATCGCACTTTATTTCTAGAAGAAATTGAGCAGGATTATGTGCGTACTGCACGTGCAAAAGGGCTCACTGAAACTCAGGTGTTGTTTAAGCATGTCTTAAAAAATACCATGATTCCTATTCTGACAGGTGTGGTAGTGGTTTTACCTTTATTGTTTATGGGCAGCCTGATTACCGAGTCATTTTTTAGTATTCCTGGCCTAGGAAGTTATACGATTGATGCGATTAATAGCCAGGATTTTGCTGTCGTCAGAGCCATGGTTTTTCTAGGGTCAGTGCTCTATATTATTGGCTTATTGTTAACTGATATTTCTTATACTCTGGTTGACCCACGAGTGCGATTATCATGAATACAGTCGTGCAGAGTGTGCAATGGTTTTTTGCACACCTTGTTGGTGCAAATAAGGTGAATTGAAAACGATGATACCCTACATAAATGTGTCTGTACTGGCACTTAATCACCCTACGGGATGTAATCATGGAAAAACAACAGCTATTTGACGAGCTCGCTCGAGAATTTGATTTAAAACCGGCTGATTTTTATTTTCTGGATCTTATACCATTAATCGAAGTGATGTGGATGGATGGGAAAAATCAGGAGAGTGAATTAAATATTCTTTATCAGTTTGTACTTGAGCATATTTCATATATAGATCAGGCGGCAGGTGCTCAGGCAATGGCATTGGCTTAAGCCATTACCCCCTTCGGTTAAGAGCCCGCACGAATGCAATCGCATGAGAAATCACTTTACCCATTTCAAATCTACATTAGGCCGTCGATTCACACCCCCGCCATTTGTTCACAGGCTTTTTGGATTTCCTAATATAGGATCGACCCGGTCTGAGCTTTTGATGATTTCGTGAAATAGAGCTGACAATGTCATCCATCACTTTTTTGATACAGCGTGCCGGAACAAACATGATATCTTCCAGATGCCTCGACATGGTTGCCAGGCTATTTTTAAAGTTTGCCTGTATTGTTTGTTTCGGATCCATTTCGTCTGGTTGCAGATTTAACAGACTATTTAATAAGTTTTCAGATTCATTGGTACAGAGTCTACTCATGGTGATCAGTACAAAATGGGCAAACAATTCCTGTTTTTGCCGATCGACTGTATCATGCACTGGGCAGAGAACCCCCGATTCATCAGCAAAACGGGCGCCTGATTCAAAACCTATCTGCAAATGAAGTTCATTCTGTTCTAAAATATTGTCGTTTGAAAAGATAATTTCTTCCACTTTCCAAGGCGATTGTAAGCCTAAAGCCATACTAAATAAAGATTCATTATTCATGGTATTATTATCGCACTACCCACTAGGATTCACATAGAGCCGAAAGAATGTACTAAAAGCAGAGAGTTTTTTTGAGTGAAAGTAATCTGGGCTTTATGGGTTATTAGCTAATTAGAATGTTTTGATGTAATTGACAAGTAGAATGATTCTCATTACAGTGTTAGTTAGTCGGCAGGGTTACTGTGCTGGTATCTCCTTGCTTAGCGTTTCAGGATGAGGACGTGATCGTTAATTCAATAACCAATCGATTGGTTTTGTGGAATTAACTCATTTTTAACTTTTTACTGGAAGGCAAATATGAAATACAGAACTTTTAGAAACCTTACAGGATAAAAGATGAAAACTAAACTAATGACAGTCGCCGTGTTGATGATTTTATTCAACAACATGGTTCAAGCGGAGTGGAATTCAGTCCGCCCCGGGGAAGAGGCGGAAACACCGGCGCCTAACCCAGCCGGTGAAATTACCAATTTAACCGCAGAGGAAGTGGAGAAGGCTAAGAAGAAGAAGCCGCGAAACTCTTAGAGGCAGAAACGAATCGCGAAGGAAGAAGCACAGCGTCAGGCAGAAGAGGAGGAAAAACGGAAAGCCGCAGAAGCACGGGCTAACGATTATCCTGAGCTTTCTTTGACAATGGCTAAAGCATTCTTTTTATGTAAAGAGGGCGCTCACTATACGTTCTCTTACTACCCTGAAGTATCGGGCTGGCATATCTTCCAGACATATGGACCTTCAGATACGGTTATGGAGATATATCATAACGGAGAGTCAATTGTCAATGAAGGAAAGAGCGATGGGGATGATCAGGCGCGCCATGCTACCTCACGAAATTCCGGGACTCCTGTCGCCATAATTCGTTCACCTACGCAGCGAATAGGAGATGCTCCAGCCGCCCTGCGTCCGCCACAGACTGAGCACAAAGCAGCTCAGTCATGGCTACCTCAAATGGCTCTACGGCTATTCGGGATAAAATTTTAGCCTCCCTCGCGCGCTATCGCGCACTTCGGATTG
>NZ_BDMN01000052.1 GCF_002189065.1 Bathymodiolus platifrons methanotrophic gill symbiont | reverse complement strand
AGTAAATCTTGGTCAGGTAAAGCCATCTTGAATGTTAGGGCTGAAGAACCTTTTAGAGAATACGAGTCCCCTCTAACCGTAGGACTTGCTAAGAAATTTTGGCTATCTACAGACGATTATGACCAGACTCACTTTACAACTACGTTTACTCCTGAGACTACAGGTCGGTATAACATAGAGACTTACAGTGCTGATGAAGATACCGTGATGGAGATATATCACCCTGATGGATACTCTATGGTCGCCTCGGGAGAGAGTGATGGAGATAGGGGTGTCGATGATGAGGAATTACAAGTCAAGACGTTTGAGGTGGGTAAGACCTACACAATCCAAGTCTACATGGAGGATTTTGACAACGACGGTTACGCATGGGTACATGTTTGGCGCAGTCCTTGGAATCCGCTTACTCTTGCCAATTAAGGCTACAAACAAAAGAAATACAGAACTTTTAGAAACCTTACAGGATAAAAGATGAAAACTAAACTAATGACAGTCGCCGTGTTGATGATTTTATTCAACAACATGGTTCAAGCGGAGTGGAATTCAGTCCGCCCCGGGGAAGAGGCGGAAACACCGGCGCCTAACCCAGCCGGTGAAATTACCAATTTAACCGCAGAGGAAGTGGAGAAGGCTAAGAATGAGGAAGATAGAAAACGGTTTGAAGAAGCCGCGAAACTCTTAGAGGCAGAAACGAAACGAATCGCGGAGGAAGAAGCACAGCGTCAGGCAGAAGAGGAGGAAAAACGGAAAGCCGAAGAAGCACGCGCTAACGATTATCCTGAGCTTTCTTTGACAATGGCTAAAGCATTCTTTTTATGTAAAGAGGGCGCTCACTATACGTTCTCTTACTACCCTGAAGTATCGGGCTGGCATATCTTCCAGACATATGGACCTTCAGATACGGTTATGGAGATATATCATAACGGAGAGTCAATTGTCAATGAAGGAAAGAGCGATGGGGATGATGGAGACAATTATAACGAGCTTCAACATAAGTATCTTGAAGCTGGGGAGAGATATGTAATCCAAGTCTATCTAGAAGATAAATCTGATGTGGGGGAAGCAATCTTGAATGTTAGGCTTCAAGAGCACTTAAACGATTTAGATACCCCCCTGACTCTAGGATTTGCCAAGAAATTTTGGCTATCTACAGACGACTATGACCAGACTCACTTCACAACTACGTTTACTCCTGAAACTACAGGTCGGTATAACATAGAGACTTACAGTGCTGATGAAGATACCGTGATGGAGATATATCACCCTGACGGATACTCTATGGTCGCCTCGGGAGAGAGTGACGGAGACAGGGGTGTCGATGATGAGGAATTACAAGTCAAGACGTTTGAGGCGGGTAAGACCTACACAATCCAAGTCTACATGGAGGATTTTGACAACGACGGTTACGCATGGGTACATGTTTGGCGTAGTCCTTGGCATCCGCTTAACTGTAGTTTAAGCAAAAAATGTTATTGAAAATTTTGGCTTCCCATCCGCTGAAAATCCTGGAAACGGAGCATAGCGAAGTGAAGATTTTTAGACCGCGATAGGCAACGCTGTGGATGAAGACTCGTAGTATGAGCGGTAGCGAATGGCGAAGAGGATTTAGTAACAGCTTTAGTTGGCGTAGAGTCATTGAGGTAATCATGATGAGTGCAACCCGCGTAGCTAGGTTGTACGAAATCGTGATGGACGCAGGGCGAATCGGGGCATCGAAGATTATAACTAGTCCCGTTAAGCTTTTTCCGATAACTTGGGCTGGGATGCCCAAAATTAGCTTTCGCAAAAGTAGGGACTCTTACAAACTCCCAATCTGGTTCTGTCGCATAAAGTTCACTTCTCCGCGTTACCTGCTATCATGAGTCTCAATTCGAATAAAATAAGGTTCATATGCTTAGTTTTAAATGGCGTCATTTTGAAAAAGAAATCATTCTCCTAAATGTCAGATGGTACTTGGCTTATCCACTCAGTTATCGCAATCTTGAGGAAATAGCTGAAGAACGAGGCTATCATGTTGACCACAGCACCCTTAATCGGTGGGTGATAAATTATGCACCTGAA
>NZ_BDMN01000051.1 GCF_002189065.1 Bathymodiolus platifrons methanotrophic gill symbiont | reverse complement strand
TAGCAAACCCCTACTTAATTCCCCTTAGGCAATAGCATTTGAAACGAATGAAAAGACTATTTTTTTCATATAGTTGTAGCATAGTTTCAATTTCACCATAAATAATTATTGGGAAACTTCAGTTTAGAATAAGCAATATTATAGGCTTTTATTTTGTTAGAATAATAATTCTTAGTTACTTAGGATTCAAAAATTAATAATACCCTCGCTGAAAATCAGGGAAACGTAGCCTAAGCGAAGTGATGATTTTTAGTCCGCGATAGCCGTAGGGCCGTTATTTTGTCGGAGTCTGAGCGTTAGCGAAGGTGGAGACAAAATAAAAGGCCATCCGACACGGCGTCAAGTCATTTGGAGCCTATGTTCCGACCCCTTGTTGGGTCGGGACGAGGTGACGAGGACGAATCGGGGCCGCCGGAGGCATAAGTGGTCGCGTTAAGTTTTTGCTGCTTGCTTGGGCTGGGATGCCCAAAACAAGCTTTCGCAAAAATAGCGACTCCCCGAAAAGCCTGCTGGACTGTACGAATGCATTAAGCATGTCTTAGCAAGTGATGCACTTAGTGTTCTCAGAACATCTACCACTTTCGGCTATTATTATATTCTCGTTCCTTATTTCCCCTTTTTTTGATTGTTAGCATTTACCTGCATGAAAGTTATACACGGTACCTGGACACCCGCCTCAGCTAAAAAGTTTATTCAAACAGGCCAGTTTTTTATCTGGCTAGAAACGGATGAAGTCAAACCTAAAAAAATTAGCCAGCAGCATCCACAACAATTTGCTGAAAAAGAAGGTTTGGATTTTTTAAAAGCCGCATTTTCTTATACATTAAATTCAGCTGATCCTAGCCCACAGTTACAAAGCATTTATTTACCAACACTAAATAATAAGCCTATTCCCGCACCTGAATTAAGCACCAGCGATATTGATGGCGTACTGAAACTACAAGCCTGGCAGGTATTAAGCTATCCTCTGCTCGCACCCTTAAAAAATCTCGGTGATATTTATTTTCTCAGTCATTATCAGCATGAAGATATTCGGGCGGGTCGTGACTTTTTATTTTGGTATTACTTTAGTCAGTCGCTAAAACAGGTGCTGTATAAAGATCAGTATATCCCTGGGTTGATTGCGGAAGCTGCCAAGACAAAAACCAATCTGTACCGCTGCTGGAAAATCATTTCTCCTGGTTATGAGGCCTTAATCGAACAGACAGTCGCAGCTATGCCGCTAGCGTGTGCACAAAATTATCAGCCTGAATCTTTATTGCGACATTTTGCTGAAGTTATGATTAATCAGCTACTGGATGCCAGTGTTAAGGATTTACCGGGAGTTTTTCGTAATAAAGTTCAAAATGATTTTTTACAAACTGTCATTTTTGATGAGCAAATTGACCTGCCACTAAGAAACGTTGCCAAAGTGCCTGAGGAATTTCAGCAATGGTATTTATGGCAACGCAAACTTTTATCGACACAGCAAAAAAGCACCTTACAGCTAGGCTTTCAGCTCTATGAGGCCGATGCCAAGCAGGTTGATAACTGGCGCTTAAGTTTTGTTCTAGGCTCTTATAAAGACCCTTCTTTTAAACTTGATTTAGCAGATTTTTGGGCGTATGGAGACAGCTACCATAAATTAATCACCGAGCAATTGGGTGCGGGCGTGGAGCAACAAATCCTGGTTAATTTAGCCCATGCCGCGAGGATTTACCCTAAATTGTGGCTAGGGATGGAAACTGCAGAACCGGCCAGTATTTCTTTAAGCTTAGATGAGGCTTTTGAGTTTTTACAAGAATGGGCATGGGTTTTAGAGGATGCAGGATTCCGTATTATCATTCCTGCACGGCTGACACCGAAAGGCCGACAACGTGCAAAAATGCGCTTACGTTCAGGGAATAGCAAGAGCACCAGTAACAAATCAGCAAAATCGTATTTATCCTTAGATGATTTAACTAATTATCACTATGAATTTGCTATCGGTGATGAAAAGGTCTCGGTAGAAGAATGGCAACAACTGGTCGAAATGAAAATGTCCTTAGTGTATTTTCGGGGCCAGTGGGTGGAATTAGATCAAGATAAAATGCAGCAAATGCTAGCATTTTGGCAACAGCAACAAGAACAGCCTGAGACTTTATCTGTCCATGAGTTATTGCAAAAACTAGCTGAAGAAGGCGATAGCCTGGAAATTGATGCTAATGATAGTTTGGCTGACATGATGGCTCATTTAAACAATCATAGTGAACTTGCTTTAATTGATAATCCGCCACTATTAAAAGCACAGTTGCGTGATTATCAAAAGCGTGGGGTATCCTGGTTACGTTATCTAGAATCCTTAGGTTTAAACGGCTGTTTAGCCGATGATATGGGCTTAGGTAAAACTATGCAGGTGATTGCTGCACTGATTTTAGAAAAACAAGAGGGTAAACCGGGGCCAACCTTACTGATTGCACCCACTTCCGTGATTGGTAACTGGCAAAAAGAAATACACAAATTTGCCCCGCATTTAAACACCTTTATCCATCACGGTAGCCAACGGGAAAAAGACCCGATTGCGTTTAATGATTTATGCAATACGCAGGATATGCTGATTACCTCTTATACTCTAGTGCGTAAAGACAGTGCTTTATTAAATAGTATTGTGTGGCATCGTGTGGTTCTGGATGAAGCGCAAAATATTAAAAACCCCAAAGCCGCACAAACTAAAGCCATTCTAAAACTTGAAGCCAAGCATCGCTTAGCCTTAACGGGTACGCCTGTAGAGAATCGCTTAATGGATTTATGGTCTATTTTTAATTTTTTAAACCCAAATTATCTGGGCAAGCAAGCGCAATTTCGTAAGAATTATGAATTACCGATACAGCGTGATAATAATCAAGTGCAGTCCACGGTATTAAAACAATTGATCCAGCCGTTTATATTACGGCGTTTAAAAACTGATAAAAGTATTATTAAAGATTTACCGGATAAAATCGAAAACAAACAATATTGCAACCTCAGCAAAGAGCAAGCCTCGCTCTATCAAGCTGTCGTTACTGAAGTAGGAGAGCAATTAGAAGACAGTGAAGGCATACAGCGACAAGGCTTGATGCTATCGACCCTAATGAAGCTTAAACAAATTTGTAATCATCCAGTGCAATTTTTACAAGATGACAGCCAGTTTAGCGCAGAGCGTTCACACAAATTAGAGCGGCTGACAGAAATGCTCGCAGAAGCCATTGCTGAAGGGGATAGTGTGTTAATTTTTACCCAGTTTACCGAAATTGGTGATAAGTTAAGTCATTATTTAAGCAAGGAACAGCACTACCCTTGTCATTATTTACATGGCGGCATCGCGCGTAAAAAACGTGAAAAAATGATTGAAGACTTTCAAGACGCCGAGAGCCCACCTAGCGTGTTTGTGCTGTCATTAAAAGCAGGTGGAGTCGGGATTACCCTGACGCGAGCTAATCATGTGTTTCATTTTGATCGTTGGTGGAATCCAGCGGTCGAAAATCAAGCCACCGACCGTGCGTTTCGGATTGGGCAAAAAAAGCATGTTATGGTGCATAAATTTATCACCCTAGGCACTTTAGAAGAGCGCATTGACCAAATGATTGAAGATAAGCAAAAAATGGCTGATAGCATTATTGGTAATGATGAAAGCTGGCTTACAAAACTCGATAATCAAGCTTTTAAAGAGCTGATTGCGCTGAATAAAAACAGCGTTATGGAGGCTTAAAGATGAGTGTCAATAGTAAAACATGGTGGGGAACTAGCTTATTAGAAGCCTTGGAAGACTTTACCGATAGCGGGCGTTTAAAACGCGGGCGAGCGTATTCTAAAGACCATCGTGTGTTAGCCTGGAAAATCAGTAAGGGCGTGGTTAAGGCTACTATTCGCGGTAATATCAATGCCTATTTTGGTGTTTATAAAGAGCCAAAGTATAAAGTCAGTATGCAAATGACCCATCTGACTGAGGCACAATGGAAAAAAGTGATTGCGCGTTTAAGTCAGCGTGCCAGTTTTATTGCCAAACTCTTAGTCGGTGAAATTCCTGACAATGTTGAAACTGTTTTTGCGGAATTTCATACCCATTTTCTGCCCAATAGTTATCAGGATTTTAAAGTCTCCTGTAATTGCCCTGATTACGCAGTTCCATGCAAGCATATCGCAGGGGTGTGTTATCGGCTTGCGAATATCTTGGATCAGAATCCTTTATTACTATTTGAAATGCGGGGACTTGCGCCTGATAAACTGCGGCAAGAATTGATTAAGTCACCTTTAGGCAAAGTGTTAGCAGATGCAACTGATCTGGGTAGTGATGAGTTGGACTTTGCGGACAGTTTATATACCCGACCTGAGCCACAGACTATGCCTGATGAAATTGAATTAAAACAGTTTTGGTACGGGACCAGTCCGTTACCGACAGAATTACCAGTGCTAAAAACAGCGAGCATTCCAGCAGTGGTGATTAAAAAAGGTGGGGATTATCCGCCTTTTTGGCAAAAGCCTGGTTCGTTTATTACAGTGATGGAAGATTTTTATATAAGGATGCGGAAGATTAATCTGAAAGTGCTTTGATGTTTTTATAGGGATGATTTGCCTGATAGTTCATGGCTTGCGTGAGTTTGTTGGTAGAGAAGGTATCTCACCCAACTTGGCTATTAACTAAAGTCAGATACATATAAATGGCATTCCCCCTTTTTTTTTATGCCACCCACAGGCAGTTCTCTGTTCAATTTATATCCGACCCTAATTATCATATCAAGAAGGATTTTCTGCTTCTTTAATAAGCAAGTAGCCGCGATTTTCAATGGTGTCAAATGTACGCATTGCACTAATTAATAGCTCTGCTTTTACCCAGACCCAGTCCGCTTTATTGGGTGTAACGTCCATAACCAAAAAAGAATCAGATGCTTTATGATATGCTCCTACAGGTGATATATGCCCACCGCCGGGCTGATTTAATACTGTGCGTTTATAATTGATAATCACATAGTCATCAGGGGTTATTAAGTTGTCGATAATTTCATTTTTGATAGTTGCATTGCTAAGATCTTGATTAGCAATACCTAGTTTTACGCTGAGTCCATGTTTCCGGAATAATGCAGCTAACTGGCGCACTTGAAAGCCCCTGTCTTTTTTGGGCTTGCCTTTGTTATCAATGATGATTTTTCCTTGCGTATCAACCAGTATTTTACCCAGTACTTGTTCTCTGGATTTAGGGCTGTTAAGAAATACGTTATTTTGAGTATAGCGCTGGAAAACGGGGGACCATTTTTTACTTTTGAGATATTTTAAATCAGACTGATGCAATAGCGTCTTATCTTCGGGAATTTGCATGCTTCCATTACGTACCCGTAAAGAGTTTAGAACTATAGCTGCTGATGTGGGTCCACAAAATATTTTATTGTGCTGACTTTCAAAATGATTTGCTAGCTTAAAGAAATCAGTTTTATAGTCGGATTCTTCCAAACGACTAATTCCTTCGACACTACTCCAGCTGATAATAGAGGGATCATCAAGCCTAGTCGTGTTTTTTGTGGCGGAACATGCTGTTATTAAGAGCATGATAATGCTATAAAATATGATGAGGGTTTGTTTCATAAGCTTTTCTAGGGTAACGGAAGGTGTTAAACGTTATCAGTAATTAATTTATGATACCAGCACTGAAATAAATAAGTCGCTACTTAATTAAAAAGATCAGTTAGGGATATGGGTATTCTATTAATGTATCCTGTATGCAGCTTGCGTAATACAGGAAGAGAGAAGTGCATTCACTTTCGTATACAAATTTCAACTTAGTTTTAGGTTTTATCACACTTTTTAGCAACTGATTAATCTCGAGAATGCAGAAAAAATGGATGCACTATTTTTGTGCTGCTATTTTTTAAGTTATGCACTGAAAGCGAGCGTATATATTCCTGTGTGCGAAATTAGATAAGATAGACTGATTGTTTAATTAGAAATTATAAAAAAAGACATATAAAACAGTGATCTATGTTTCTGGCATATATTATGCTTTGTCATTAGTAATATCACTTTTATGGAGTTGACCATGAGTTCACAATCTCTAAACTTTTTTTCCTTTTCGGGCAGGATGAAAATTCTGCATACGACGTGGCTAGCCTTTTTTATCTCATTTGTTGTCTGGTTTAGTCATGCGCCATTAATGCTTGTGATTGCTGATTCTTTAGGGATGAGCAAAGAACAAATCAAGACTGTGCTGATTTTGAATGTTGCACTGACTATTCCAGCAAGAATTATTATCGGGATTTTAGTTGACAAGTTCGGGCCTAAACGTACTTTTTCAATTTTACTAGCGCTAGGTAGTTTACCTACCTTTATGTTTGCCTTTGCTGAAAGCTTTGAACAGCTAGCCCTGGCCCGTTTTCTATCGGGTTTTGTCGGTGCCGGGTTTGTGATTGGTATTCGTATGGTCGGAGAATGGTTTCCTGCTAAACAAGTCGGTATAGCCGAAGGTATCTATGGTGGCTGGGGGAACTTTGGTTCTGCAGCAGCAGCGATGACTTTACCTTCTCTGGCATTACTATATGGTGGTGAAGACGGCTGGCGTTATGCTATTGCATCAACGGGAATCGTCGCTTTAGTGTATTCTGTGATCTACTTTTTCAGTGTTACCGATACGCCAAAAGGGTCTACGTATTTTAAACCTAAGAAAGCAGGTGCAATGGAAGTCACTAGTATTTGGGATTTATTCTTTTATATCCTGATGACCATTCCTTTATATGCAACGCTTACCTTATTAACCTGGAAACTATCTCCAGCAGGTGTCAGTTTATTATCTGATGTTGCTGCTATATCAATCTACGTTGGTATCTGGGTACTATTCTTTTATAACGTGTATAAAATCGTGCATGTTAATGAAGAACATTTAATGCAGCCGATAGATGAAATTCATAAATATAAATTTAAGCAAGTCGCTATTCTGGATTTAGCTTACTTAATTACCTTTGGCTCTGAATTAGCCGTTGTCTCAATGCTACCGATTTTCTTTTATGAGACTTTTCATGAGTCTCAAGGCATTACCTTAATACAAGCGGGTCTTTCAGCATCAGGTTTTGCATTTATGAATTTGATTGCACGTCCTGGTGGCGGCTGGATTAGTGATAAATTTGGACGTAAATTATCCTTGTCTATTTTTATTGTTGGTTTGTCGGTGGGTTATTACTGTCTGTCATTGATTACTTCTGACTGGCCTATTTTTGCAGTTATTATATTAACCATGTGTTGTTCGTTCTTTGTACAAGCGGGTGAAGGTGCTGTTTTTGCCATGGTCCCTCTGATTAAAAGACGTATGACGGGGCAAATCGCCGGTATGGTGGGAGCTTATGGTAATGTAGGAGCCGTTATATTCTTAACAGTACTTTCCTTTGTTTCCCCATCGGTCTTCTTTACTGTAATATCCGCAGGTGCAATCTTTGTCCTGCTTGCAGTGCAATTTATCGAAGAGCCTAAAGGACATATGGTAGAAGTCCAGGAAGATGGTTCGGTCGAAATGATTGAGCTGGATTAGGCTTGTCCTAGAGTAGGAATGGGCTTTACCGTGACATGGATTAACAATTGCTATTGTTTCGGTTGCGGCTAAAGCCTCTCCTATGAAATATTAATATGTTCCTGTTCTTGAAGTCTGAATAATAATTATGACCACTCAAACACTTAAAGTATCCATTGGCTCCTCTAGCGAAACAGGCATTAAAGATAGAAATGAGGATTTCTTAGGGGCGATATTAGCAGAAGGTGCACAACTGATTCATAAAGGCATCGTTGTTGCTATTGCTGACGGTATGAGCGGCAGTGATGCAGGGCATGAAGCAAGTCACTGTTGCGTGGCCAGCTTTTTAAGTGATTATTACAGTACACCTGATTCCTGGTCAGTTAAACAGGCAGGACAAAAAATTCTGTCTGCCACCAATTCCTGGTTATATAGTCAGGGGCAACAACGCTATGATTCGGTAAAAGGCATGGTAAGTACCCTAAGTATATTGGTACTTAAATCTAATACAGCGTATATTTTCCATATTGGTGATTCAAGGATATACCGTCTGCGTAAAGGAAACTTAGAGCAAATGACCCGTGATCATCGAGTCTGGATCTCTGATGATAAGAATTATTTAAATCGTGCCATGGGTATAGAGCCTCGTTTAGAAGTAGACTATAAAGCCTTTCCTTTGGAAAAAGGAGATATGTTTTTTACCAGCACCGATGGTGTGCATGATTTTATTGCTGAAAAAGCTCTTAAGTCATTACTTCAATCCGGAGATGATTTAGAAACAATTGCGCAACGCATTGTGCAGCATGCAAGTGATCATAAAAGTGATGATAATCTAAGTTGTCAGGTACTTAGAGTTGATGACATTCCGCTTGCTAAAGAAGATGAAGTGTTGCGCCGCTATGCTAATTTGCCTTTTCCACCACCGTTAGAAGCTGGGATGATGTTGGATGGTTATAAAATCGAAGAAGAGTTACATTCTAGTACGCGTACCCAGATTTATCGTGCGCTTGATACACAAACCAATAAACGGGTTATCTTAAAAACACCTTCGGTGCTATACGATGATGACACCCATTATATAGAGCATTTCTTACATGAAGAGTGGGCAGGGAAGCGTATTAGCCATGATAATGTATTAAAGGTGCTGGATACAGATCGCGTAAAAACCTGTATCTATTATGCAACTGAATTTATTGATGGTGAAACCTTAAGAGAATGGATGGAGAATCATCCAAAGCCTTATATTCGTGAAATCAGAAAGATAATTGAACAGATTGCCAAAGGCTTACGTGCATTTCATCGTATGGAAATGTTACATCAGGATTTAAAGCCGGAAAATATTATTTTTGATAAACAGGGTACAGTAAAAATCATTGATTTTGGTTCGGTGAAAATTGCAGGTATTGCAGAAATGACCCCCTTAGATAAACATCAGGATGAAAATGTTTTAGGTACGTTGAATTATACTGCGCCAGAATATCATCTAGGTCAACGTGGTACAGTCAAATCCGACTTATATTCTTTGGCGGTGATCAGTTATGAAATGATTAATGGTGCATTGCCTTTTGGTGGTGATATGCCTGAAAAGCCAAATAAAATTAACCTGGCAAAATTGAATTATGTTCCTAGTTTTCATAAAAACGCCATGGTGCCAATCTGGATGGATGGGGCGTTAAAAAAGGCAACATCTATTTACCCTAAAGGGCGATATGATGAGATTTCGGAATTTATATACGATTTATCAACTCCCAATTCACTCTTTTTAACCGAAGGTGAAGGAAGTTCGCCATTTATTGAGCGTAATCCGGTGGTTTTCTGGAAAAGTTTTAGTAGCATACTATTGTTAGCTAATCTGGTTTTGCTTTATTTGTTATTTAGGTAACAGGCGTTGCCTTATCAAAAGTGATATTCAGCGCCAACCCAGATGTTGTTATTACGTACACTATGAGTTTCGTAACTAAACTTTCTGTTGCCATGCTGCCAACCTGCCTTGAGTGCAGCTGATTCATCTATTTCATAGATAAGCTCTAATTCTCCCTGGTACACATTTTCGTTACCATTATAATGAATATCAGTAGCATACTGGCTAGTATAATCATTGTGCTCATAATCAAAAATTGCAGTCAGAGTGAATTTAGGCAGAATATGTATTTTTAGTTCTGCTGAAGCATAATGGTTGATATAGCCAATATCATCCTGATATTGTTTAGTATCATCTTTATCGGTATACCCACGTTCAAAATGATAGCCGACTAATAGCTCGATATCTGGAGTAATAACCCATTCCAGGTGTGGGCCTATGGTAAAAAACTGCGTGTCACGATAACTAAACGGTTGGTTATATAATCTGGCTCCGTAACGAACCAGGCCTCGTAGCATGAGGTGCTCTGTGAGTTCCTGCTCTAGGTGGATTGCCAATAGATGGTTGTCTAAGCGTTCGTCGGCTTCATGTTCAGCATGTTCATCTATGGCATCATGTGCATCCTGTGTATCCTGTGTATCCTGTGTATCCTGGGGTAATGCATTCTTACCTAAATACAGGTCTGGGATGAAGTCATAAAAGAATTTTAACTTTGTGCTTTCAGTAAGTTCCTGCTCAACAGAAAACTGAAAAAATCCATGTGAATAGTCTGAGTGATTATGAAAGATATATCCACCAGCATCCAGCGAGACCTGGAAATCACCGAGACTATTATCAGTAGCCCAGCTTACGTATGCATTTGGTTCATAGACCAAATCAGAACCCTGGTTTGGCTCATCTACGATGGGCTGGGTAGGGTCTTCTTCCAGAGAAAGACGGCGAGTGACAGAAAAAAAGGCCGACATCATCAGTATAGTAAGCACTGAAATCACCACCTGTAGACCATTCTGCCTGCACTGTATGGTTTATTACCAGACAGGTCAGAAATAATAATATTTGTCGTATAAGGGAGAATTTGTAAGCCAGCATAATATTGATTTCTTGTTGGTATATTCTGATGCTGTACTACTATACTTCGCGCGGTCACGGATGCGGAACACTATCGAGTTTATTTTTGTCGATAGCAAGGCGCTGAAACAAGCGCATAGTAAGCAACGCAGCTATTTTAGAACGCAGCCTATTGATAAAAATCGACCGATAGAAATCCGAATCTTTGATCGTGTGAAGTATAAATACGGTACCGAGAAAAAAGCAAATGTTAACGAGAATGAGTATTATATAATCAGGGTTAGAGAATCACTACATACTAATATTATGGTTATTACAGGTCGTCACAATAGCAGGAATGGTTTAATCATCATCTTTACGTACTTTCTTTGCCGGAATAGGCAGTAAAGGCACATGGTAGCTTTCTAGTATTTTATTGATTTCCTGCTGGTTTTTGCTGATTAGTTCGTTTAGCTGGGCTTTACGCGCATTATCGCCATAGCGGACACCCATGGCCATTGAGTAATCAAATTTCATCGCCAGGGTGGATTTCATAGGTAGTATGAAATAGTCATTCGGGTTTTGCGAGAGGATATATCCTGCCATAGGTCCCCAAATAATTACCATATCAATATTGCCCACCTGTAATTCCTTTTCGATCATCATCGCAGTGTTGTTTTTATCATCACCAGTCATGGTTTGATAGGGTACACCTTGCTCTAATAATCCGCTTTGCTGTAACCAGGCTGTTCCTGGTCCTCGGTCAAACATGGCTATTTTTAAACTATCTTGTTTGGCTAGTGGTAGCGATCTAAGTTGCTCGGGTATAGTGATATTATTCCAGCCGCGCTCCTTGGCAATTAATAATACATAGGTGGAATGGTAATAAGAATTTGTTGTCGCTGTAAAGTCAAAACCGGCAGGTACGCCTATGATTACGTCGCATTTAAATTGCTCACTTTGTTCGTTTATAGTCGCTTTTAAGGTGTTTCGTACAAAGCCTATGCGTTGAGGGAACCAGTAATATTCAACTTCCTGGCCCAGTTGTTTGGCAAAAAGTTCAGCAATTTTATTTTCATAACCATCCTGTTTCTTGCTGGAGTAGGGCGGGTTAAGAGGATCAGCGCAGACCCTGAATTTTTCAGTTGCATGGCTAGAGAGTGCTAGGAAAAATAAGAGGGTAGCGAATAGTGATTTTGTAAGGTGTGGAGCTGACATAGGATCCCTTTAAGTATCTATAATACAATTGAACACTAATATGTAGGGCGTGGCTTTAGCCCACATATTTTTCTAGATTAAAGGCGGGCTAAAGCCACGCCCTACAGTTTTGTTTGAATTTGTTACCGAATGGCAGAAACAAAAAAGCCCCGACTAATAAAATTAGCCAGGGCTTTTTCTAAACCAATCTAAATAAAACTAGATCGAATTATTTACCAGGTAGTGCGAATACTGTAAATACGCCACCTAATTTAGTGAACGAACTTAAGCTTCTGTATGCACCAACAGCACCTAGGCCTTCAGAGTTTGAATCAGACTCACCTGAATCAAGTCCTGCTGCGATACCAATACCAGCCCATCCGCCGATACCAGAAAGAACACCCACGTATTGCTTGCCTTTATAAGACCAAGTGTTTACGTTACCAATGATGCCTGAAGGAGTTTTGAATTTATATAACTCTTTACCTGTTTTAGCATCAACTGCTTTTAGATAACCTTCAAGTGTACCGTAGAATACTACGCCACCAGCTGTTGCAACCGAACCAGACCAAACAGAGAAAGTTTCTTTGTTAGACCAGACGATTTTACCGGTAGTTGCATCCCAGGCAGTGAACTGACCTAAGTTAGTTGAACCGTCTTTTTTACCAGTGATTGCATCACCACCAGCAGGCATCATAGTTAGTGTAGCACCAACGTATGGTTGTCCAGCTGTGTATGAAACTTCAAATGGTTCATAATCCATACAAAGGTGATTTGCAGAGATATAGAACAGTTTAGTTTGTGGTGAGTAAGAAACAGGCTGCTGGTTTTTAGAGCCTAATGCAGCAGGACAAGCACCTTCTGTGTTCTCATCTTCACCATTAGCTTCTGTACTGTATTTAAGATCTAAAACAGGACGACCTGATTTCATATCAATATGGGTTGCCCAGTTAACTGTTTTGTCGAATTTTTCAGCAACTAAAAGTTCACCAGTAACACGGTCTAAAGTGTAACCAAAACCATTACGGTCAAAATGCACGATAGTTTTACGCATTTTTCCGCCAATTTTTTGATCAGCTAGTACCACTTCATTGATACCATCAAAATCCCACTCATCATGTGGAGTCATTTGGTAAACCCATTTAACTTCGCCAGTGTCAGCATCACGAGCCCATAAAGACATAGACCATTTGTTGTCACCAGGACGTTGTACAGGGTTCCATGTAGAAGGGTTACCTGATCCGTAATACACTAGGTTTAGATCTGGATCATAAGAATACCAACCCCAAGTTGTACCGCCACCGATTTTCCATTGGTCGCCTTCCCAAGTGTTAGTACCTGAGTTTTTGCCAACTTTAGTGACTTTACCGTTTTCCCATGTAGTGGTTTTGTTAGGGTTGATGATTGTGTCGCCATCAGGTCCCATACTGTAACCTTTCCATGCTAGCTGGCCAGATTTCATGTCGTAAGCGGCTAAGAAGCCACGGACACCAAACTCACCACCCGCAATACCTGTAATGATTTTATCATTAACAACTAAAGGAGCCTGAGTGTTAGTCATACCTAATTTAGGATCACCATTTTGTACACTCCAGATACGTTTACCTGTTTTAGCATCTAGTGCTGTTAAAACTGTATCTGATTGTTGCAGGAAGATTTTACCATCACCGTATGCTAGACCACGGTTAACTGTATCGCAACACATAACAGGGATAGTCACGTCAGCATCCATTTGAGGTGTGTATTCCCAAATAACTGAACGTGTCGCTTGGTCAAGTGCATAAACTGTATTAGGGAAAGGTGTGTGGATGTAGATTACATCACCGATAACTAAGGGTCCACCTTCATGTCCACGTAATACCCCAGTCGAAAAAGACCATGCAGGTTGCAGGTTTTTAACATTTTTGGCATTTATTTGATCTAGTTTACTATAACGAGTACCTGCATAGTTACCTAATGCAGTAGCCCAGTTAGCTGGGTTTTTCGTTAATTTTTCTACGCCGCTATTTGCTGATGAAATAGCAGGTGCAGTAAGTAGAGCTGCTACAGATGAAGCTAGTAGTAAACTCTTTAATGGATTCTTCATATAATTCCTCCAAAGATTCTATTTAAAAAATAGATCCGTGTTTATTGTTGTTAAGACTAATATTAGTTTTAAGCTTTAATGAAGTTGAATGTTATTTTGATCCCGAGCTACGGGTTATTCCAATCACTTCAACTAAGTAAATTTAATGATTTTGAAGTAAAAGTCAACTTTTAACTTAGATGATTGCTTGTGATAAACCCAGCCAGTTGTTAGGAAAACAGTGTAAGTTATTGGTAAAACATCATTTATTACGGCATACTTTTCTTATTATTACTATTTTTGGATGACACTTTTATGACAAAGCGATGGAAGGTTAAACGATGAGCTTACCTGATGTTTTATTGATTATGTCCGGATTGGTCGTGTTATCAATGATAGCAGCGAGTGCCTGTCGTCATTTTCCTATTCCTTATACCGTTTTATTAGTGATTTTAGGCTTGGCGGTAAACTTTTTTAGCAATGATTGGCCAATCTTTGAACTACATCATTTCAATCAGTTTCATTTGACCTCGGAGTTAGTGTTATTTGTTTTTCTACCTGCATTGGTTTTTGAATCTGCGCTGTCACTGGATGCGCGTGCCTTAATAAAAAACCTGGCCCCGATATTAATGATGGCGATTGTAGGGATGTTGATATCAGTAGCGCTCGTTGGTTTTGGCCTGTCCTGGTCTCTGGGGTTGCCGCTAATTATTGCTTTGTTATTTGCTAGTTTAATATCTGCTACAGATCCTGTGGCAGTTATTGCACTATTTAAGGAATTAGGTGTTTCCAAGCGCTTAAGCGTTTTAGTTGAAGGTGAGTCATTAATGAATGATGCTACGGCAATTGTGCTGTTCAACATTTTAATGATGCTAATGTTAGAAGGTCATTTCTCCTCGGCAAATGGTTTCGATGCGGCGTGGCAATTTTTAAGGGTTTTTTAGGGGGTATAGCGGTTGGAGTTGCTTCTGGAATATTTGTCAGTGAGTTGCTAGTAAGGCTGTACCATGGCAATCAAGGTATCCCGGTGGTTTTGTCGCTAGTACTGGCTTATTTTAGTTTTATTATTGCCGAGCACGAGTTGCATGTTTCGGGTGTTATGTCTGTTTTATCTGCAGCAATCACTTTAAATATTGTGGGCTTAAACCGATTATCAAAGCAAACTATTGATAGTATTCATATCACCTGGGAGTTTATGGTCTTAATCTGTAATTCATTGCTATTTATAATGATTGGGTTATCAGTCGACTTAGTTCAATTAGCTGATTTTTGGGACGCTATTTTATGGGCAGTTATAGCCGTTTATATTGCACGTGCAGTGAGTGTTTACGTTTTAATTCCCTTGACCACACGAGGCTTCTCATTAGCAAAAATAAGCTGGGCCGAACGGCATATTATGTGGTGGGGAGGGTTGAAACAATGGCATTGGCTTAAGCCATTACCCCCTTCGGTTAAGAGCCCGCACGAATGCAATCGCATGAGAAATCACTTTACCCATTTCAAATCTACATTAGGCCGTCGATTCACACCCCCGCCATTTGTTCACAGGCTTTTTGGATTTCCTAATATAGGATCGACCCGGTCTGAGCTTTTGATGATTTCGTGAAATAGAGCTGACAATGTCATCCATCACTTTTTTGATACAGCTAGCATTGTGTATTTCAGCTACTCAATAATTGGGAAACTTCAGTTATTATACTCTAGTCACTTTTAAAGATATTTTACGTGTCGACCGACAGCACAGCATCGATTATTTGCACTCTATGGGGAGTGGCTGGTTGCAACCTAGTATTTTACTGGATTTTGAACGTTTTATTATCCATAATTTAAGCGAAAAAAACTGGGCACAAAGTTTATTAACACAATATCAGACACGACGTTTTGCGAATAAAGTCTTACATGATATTGCCGGCGTGTTGATGGCGCATAAAGGCTTAAAATTAATTCAGAACATGATTGATGAAGGGCTTGATAAGCAACTAATCCGGCCTATTCAGAAAATTTATCAACAACGTTTAAAGCGGCGACAAAATCGCTTGCATTATTTTTGCAAAAATTACCCAGTATTTTATCAGCGCTATGAGGCTTTTATATTTCAAAAAGTTGCTCTGCGTTATTCATTGCAATTAGTGCAGCAAAGCCATGAGCAAGGGATGATTAGTGCTAAAGTATTACGACTTATCAGTCATAAACTGACTGATTCATTAGAGCAATTATCTTCATTTGAAATGTCTTTGCCTATTGTAAAACGGCACGCCTGGCTTAACCGGGTTCCCTTATTTAAAAATCTCCCAGTCGATTTTTTAGAAAAAATGGGAGATGATGCAACAGCGTATGTCAATTTTTTGCCTGGAGATACTGTTTTTTACCAGGGGGACAAAGGAGATTCCCTGTATATTGTGTTAAGTGGGCAGGTGCAGGTATGGATAGCTAATGAAAAGGGTGAGAATGAGCTAATAGCAGAACGGGGGGAAGGTGAGCTTATAGGTATTCGCGCCTTAAGAAAGAATAGTAATAGATCGGCAACGGTGGTCGCTAAAACCTATGTGACTTGTTTACACTTAACAGCTAAGGACATATTGCGATTTTCTATGCAAAGTAAAGCCTTGGGTGAACGTTTACAAAAAATGGGATTATTAAAAAATAATGGGAAGTGAAAAACAGATTGAGGAATTTTTTGCTGCTGATGGTAAGTTGGCAAAAGTTATTCCTGGCTATTTGCCACGCACAGCACAAGTGGAAATGGCTGAAGCAATTGCCCAAAGCATAGAAAATAAAGAGCACGTTATCGTTGAAGCTGGGACAGGGACGGGAAAAACCTTTGCCTATCTGGTGCCTGCTATTTTATCAGGCAAAAAAGTCATTGTTTCTACCGGCACAAAAAACTTGCAAGACCAGTTATTTAACAAAGACATCCCTCTTATTCGCAAAGCGATGACCGTGCCTTTTTCTGCCGCTTTGTTAAAAGGGCGAGCTAACTATCTTTGTACTTATCGATTAGAGCTAGCTGTGCATTCGAATTTAGGTTTTAGTCGTGAAGAGGCTGCTAACCTTGCCAGTATTAAGAAATGGTCTAAGAGCACGCGTACAGGGGATATTTCAGATATGTCCGATGTGATGGAATCCAACCCAATCTGGGGGCAAGCTACTTCTACACGTGAAAATTGTATAGGACAAGATTGCCCTGAGCATGCGGAATGCTTTTTAATGAAGGCACGAAAAAAAGCACAGGATGCGCATTTAATCGTGGTTAATCATCATTTACTCTGTGCGGACTGGTCAATTAGAGAAACAGGGTTTGGAGAGTTGCTACCCAACGCAGATGTTGTGATTATTGATGAAGCACACCAGTTAGCAGATACTGCATCCAATTTTTTAGGTGTGTCTCTGGGCTCAAAACAGCTGAGTGATTTAGCGAATGATGCACTCATGGAATATTTTCAGGATGCCAAAGATATGCCTGATTTACGTGTTGCCAGTGAAAACCTGGAGCATGAAGTTAAAGATATGCGCTTAGCTTTTGGCATGAATATGACGCGTGGAGACTGGAAGGACATAGCGGGAAACCCTAAAGTAATGGAGGGACTACTGCGTCTGCAAGAGCATCTGGATAACCTGGCTGACCAATTAGAGCTTGCTTCAGTGCGTAGCAAAGGTCTGGAAAGCTGTTTTAAGCGCGCAGAAGAACTAGAGCAGCAGTTTAAAAATGTCTTACAGGACAACAGTGGCAAATGGGTGCGCTGGTATGAAACGCATAAAAAATCTTTCACTTTAAATCTTACTCCATTAGATATTGCGGCAGAATTTAGAAGCTTTATGGCACAGCATAGTGCCTCCTGGGTCTTTACCTCGGCAACCTTGAGTGTGGCACATAAATTTGATCATTTCTCTAAAAGCCTGGGCATTAGCAATCCCAAAAGCTATAGTTGGGAGAGTCCCTTTGACTTCCCCAATCAGTCTTTGTTCTACCACCCCAAAGGGTTGCCTCAACCCAATGCACCAGAATTTGTTGAAGAAATCGTTAAAGTGGCTATCCCAGTCATCAATGCCAGTAAAGGGCGTACTTTTTTCTTGTTTACTAGCCATAGGGCCTTACAAGCGGCGGCAAAAATATTAGACAAACAAATCAAATATCCGATATTAGTTCAGGGCGATAAGCCAAAAGCAATTTTACTGGATGATTTTAAACAAAAAGGTAATGCAGTTTTACTTGGCACAGCCAGTTTTTGGGAAGGCATTGATGTACGAGGTGAAGCATTATCAACCGTTATTATCGATAAGCTCCCTTTTTCTTCACCTGGAGATCCAGTTTTAAAAGCACGCCTGGAAGCGATGGAAAAACAAGGTCGAAAGCCATTTATCGAATACCAGTTACCCACTGCAGTAATTTCACTAAGACAGGGAATAGGGCGCTTAATTCGTGATGTGAATGATCGAGGAGTGCTACTACTATGTGATCCACGGTTATTGAAGAAATCTTATGGGCATATGTTTTTAAACAGTGTGCCCGCTATGCATAGAACGCGGGATATTAAGGATGTTGAAGCGTTTTTTTCCGAGAGCGAATAATCGAAAAACATAGACCACGATGGGTGCGTCATCGCGCACCTCATAATAGATTTTTAAGACTGCACAAGTAATATGGGACAGACCATAATACTGCTTACTTAAGAGTGTAATTGCCTAATAAACAATAAGTTAAGAATGTAGGCTGGGTTAGCTTATCAAGCTGAAGTTTCCCAATTATTGAGTAG
>NZ_BDMN01000050.1 GCF_002189065.1 Bathymodiolus platifrons methanotrophic gill symbiont | reverse complement strand
TTGCTTATTCGTACCAAGAAAAAAAGCCTGCTCTCAACCTAAGAAGAGAAGATTTATTGCCTTTGCTATAATTCCTTATCCCGAACTCAGGTTAATTATTTAAGTGAAATAACAGATTTAACCCACTACCAATTTCTTTTTCATCGGCGGTAAAAGTAGATCGTAATAAGCCACCGCTTTTAATTTTGCAATTTTTGCCCTAGCCATAGAATATTTTAATTCTCTGGTTTCATGAGGTTTCAGGCGTGTATCACCTAAAACTTGTGTTGCCTTGGGTGGTGGAGCAGGATTTCCTTCTGCATCCCCTAAGCTATACATAAACATAGCTTTTTTATCATCTTTAACCGGGTGCGATTGACTGCTAGACCAGACCTCCTGGCCTTGTTTATCATAACCAGTTAACTTGACATACACATTTCTGAACGGCGCACCTGTAGGAAACTTATGTGGTAGTTGATTAGTCAGTTTAATACTGACTTCAAGTGTTTTGTTTTTCTTTACTGTCGCCATTGTCATCAACAAGCCTTTACTCACCATTTCGGCTGAATGACCGCCTAATAAACTATGATCCGCTTTGCCATTAACAGTCGGCATATGACAACTAACGCAATTAGTATTGCCTTCTGATGCCGCGATTTCATCTCCTGTTTGACAAAGTGCCACTTTATTAGAGTTTTTGCGCTGGTCATGACAACCCATGCAGACTGCATTGGTCTTAAATACTTTAGGGTTTGCAGTATTCTGGAAGACCGGGTGTTGCCAATCTGGAGTCGTATGGTTTGTTCCAGGACCTTGTAGTGATGTATCGGAGAACTCATAAGCCTGGGTGCCTAATCTCAATCCACCTGCTGCTTTTTTAGTCCCTTTGAAGCCGCTTATGGTATGACAAGTAACACAATTAATGCCTTCATTATAGATTGGTAAAGCAGCTAGATTAATTTTGCCATCTTTAGCGGCTGTAGGAGCATGACATTGCAGACAAACAGGGTATTTCCCATTTTTCTGGATGCCTTCTTGTTCGGGGTTACCTATAACCGCTTTATAAAAAAGCCCCATGAATAGGGTCTTTAAGTGCGGTACTGTTAGCATGCATAGAACCTTTCCATTGCGAATAAATATCTTCATGGCAGTTTTTACATTCTTTAGCTGATACATGGTGTAGTGGTTTTTTGCTTGTGCTAAAGCAGATCCAGTGAAACAACTGAAAAATACACCAATAAGTAGTGTTAGGCGTAGGTTGGTATTTAACATAAAAACTCCATCCTGTTATGTATATGGGGTGTTAAAAAAGAAGTACTTTGATTCAGGCATTACTATATCTTAATTTACTAAAGTAAAGAGCTGTTTGCAAAGCTTTTCTGATAATCATACTACGGAAGGGGTGTTAAGTTTCAAGGGGTAGTATGGCTCTCTTTAGGGCTTGATATTGGTCAATTTGTCATTTTGAAGGAAGGCTAATTGATGATGCAATTATTTTGCCAGGGTGAACGATTAATCAACCCTTGGTCCCGAATTACACCTGCGTGTTCGCAAGATTAACAAAGCATTTCTTACCCAGCAATCTAAAATTAATGGGACAATAGCAACAATCGCTGAAAATCAGGGAAACGTAGCCTAAGCGAAGTGATGATTTTTAGTCCGCGATAGCCGTAGGGCCGTTGTTTTGTCGGAGTCTGAGCGTTAGCGAAGGTGGAGACAAAATAAAAGGCCATCCGACACGGCGTCAAGTCATTTGGAGCCTATGTTCCGACCCCTTGTTGGGTCGGGACGAGGTGACGAGGACGAATCGGGGCCGCCGGAGGCATAAGTGGTCGCGTTAAGTTTTTGCTGCTTGCTTGGGCTGGGATGCCCAAAACAAGCTTTCGCAAAAATAGCGACTCCCCGCTTTCATTACAGAAGTCATTACAACGCTACTGCAACAAGGGACAGCATGATAACAGGCGAACTTAAAAACCAGGTGGATAAAATATGGGAAGCATTCTGGACAGGCGGCATTAGCAATCCACTCACAGTCATAGAGCAATTCACCTTTCTGTTGTTTTTACGGCGCCTGGATGAGCGGCAATTACTGGAAGAAAAGAAAGCCAATATGATAGGCAGCACAGTTGAAAATCCTATCTATCTTGAAGCACATCAGAAATTTCGCTGGCATACCTTTAAAAATCTAGATCCGGAATCTTTATTTACTTTGTTCACGCAAGCTCAGACAGATAGCGACAATCTCACCACCTTTGAACATATGAAGCAGCTCGGTAGTGGTGCCGGTGTCTTTGCTCAGTTTATGAAAGGTGCGACATTTATGATCCCTACACCTAAATTGTTAGAACAAGTGGTGCAGATGATCGACAAGATTAAAATGGATGACCGGGATACCAAAGGTGATCTGTACGAATACCTGCTATCTAAAATTGCCACAGCGGGAACAAACGGGCAATTTAGAACCCCACGGCATATTATGAAAATGATGGTGGATATTATGCAGCCCACTCAGGAAGATACCGTGTGTGATCCTGCCTGTGGAAGTGCGGGGTTTCTGGTGGCAACCGGTGAATATATCCACGATAATCATCCTGACTGGTTTCATGAGCAAGACTTCAGAACACACTATAATAATTCCATGTTTACCGGGATAGAGTTTGATAGCACCATGTTACGCATCGGCGCAATGAACCTGCAATTACATGGGATTGATAGCCCGCAACTGATTGGGCGCGACGCATTAAGTGAAGCCAATGCAGAGACTCGTGATCAATACAGCCTGATTCTGGCTAATCCACCATTTAAAGGCTCTCTGGATTATGACAGTGTTGAAAGTTCCTTACTGAAAACCGTTAAAACCAAAAAGACCGAACTGCTATTTTTAGCATTAATATTACGTATGTTAAACATCGGTGGACGTTGTGCGGTGATTATTCCTGATGGCGTATTATTTGGTTCGTCTAAAGCCCATAAACAATTACGCGAAACCCTACTCAGCAAGCATAAACTGGATGCGGTGATTTCCATGCCCAGCGGTGTTTTTAAACCCTATGCAGGAGTAAGTACCGCGATCCTGGTATTTACTAAAACCAACAATGGTGGCACGGATAATGTCTGGTTTTATGATATGCAGGCCGATGGTTATAGTCTGGATGATAAATGCAGCCCGATTGCTGACAATGATAGTGCTGATATTGTTAAGCGTTTTAAACAGCGTGAGCAGGAGCATAAGCGTAAACGCACGGAACAAATATAAATAATGGATTAACAGAAATAGGGGTAGTTGGTTTTTCTGTGGTTAAGCATGGGGATAACCTTTACAAAGTGCATAGGTCTGATGAAGACGGAAATGCATTTCACTCTCTTAGTGAGGGGGAGAAGACTGTTATTAGTTTCTTGTATTTCCTAGAGCTATGTAAAGGGCAGAGCTCTTCAGAATCAACACCTAGAAAAAAAGTTGTTGTAAAAGATGATGCCTCGCCGCCCGCATTAATCGCAAACTGCATGAGAAATATTATCGAATACTTTTTCAACTTTGTGCAGAAAAAAGACTTTAATAACGTATTTCAAAAGCCAGCGCTATCCGGTGATATGTATCAGGCGTTTTCAAGGTATATGAACCGAGAGTCCCATTCACTTGGCCAAAATATATTTGATATTAAGGAGTTTGACTATTCAATATTTAAAGACGGGCTAAGGTTGGTCTTTGAGGAATGTGGGTATTCTGAACACTACAAGGTAATGATTAAATGAGTCACAAAATTGCAAACATAACAAACGCTTACACTCGGACAAAATAAAGCTACGTCGCTTCGCTTCTCCGCTTTATTTTTCCGGTGAAGCGAAGCGTTAGCCGATAAGATACAAACACAGGAGAATACTTTATGAAACATTCGATTTTCAAATCAATCTGGATAACCATAATACCGCTCGCTAGTTTAGTTACAGCGTGCTCAACACCGGAAAAGCTCAGTCGTACGGTTTTGCCAATCCAGGAGCCAGAAAGACCAACCTATAGCGAACTCGATGTGCGTAACGTAGAAACGCCACCGCTATTTGAAATCAAGGCGCCAAAGAAAGCCCCCAACGTATTGATTGTACTGATCGACGACATAGGTTTTGGTGGCCCCAATACCTTCGGTGGCCCGATTCAGACACCGACACTCGACAGGCTGGCTGCTGACGGTATTTCTTACAATAATTTTCACACCACGGCGCTTTGCTCACCGACGAGAAATGCACTTAAGACAGGGCGTAATCATCACACTGCCAACACCGGGTCAATTATGGAGTCTTCAACAGGATTTCCAGGGAATACAGGACAAGTTCCAAACAGCGTTGCACCGTTAGCCGAGATGCTCCGTCTCAACGGCTATAGTACAGGAGCATTTGGCAAATGGCATGAAACAGCTGCCTGGGAGACCAGTGTTTCAGGCCCCTTCGACCGCTGGCCAACCCACCAGGGTTTCGACAAGTTCTACGGCTTTATCGGAGGCGAGACGGATCAGTGGTACCCACTGGTCTATGATGGCGTGACTAAAGTTACGCCACCAAAGATGGATAACTATCATTTCACCGTTGACATGACCAACCAGGCGGTCAACTGGGTAAAGGCGCAGCAGTCAATGACACCGGATAAGCCCTTTTTTATGTACTTTGCAACCGGAGCAGTTCATGCACCACACCATGTTCCTAAGGAATGGATTGCTAAGTATAAGGGGAGGTTTGACGCAGGCTGGGATGATATTCGTAAAAAAAACAGTCGCACGCCAGAAAGAGATGGGGCTTATCCCAGCTAACACTATATTGCCGCCGAAGCCCAAGGATATTAAAGACTGGGATGCCCTGTCCGCGGATGAACAGCGCCTGTTTATCCGACAGGCGGAGGTGTTCGGCGGATTCCTGGAGCAGACTGACTATGAAATCGGTCGCCTCATCGCTGCGATTGAGGAAATCGGAGAGATGGATAACACGCTGATTTTCTATATTGCCGGTGACAATGGTACCAGTGCTGAAGGCGGTTTCGTCGGCATGTATAACGAAATGACTTACTTCAACAATGTCACCGAGAAGGTGGAAGATCTGGTACCGCTGATTGATAAGTGGGGTGGCCCGGAGACCTTCCCTCACATGGCGCTGGTTGGGCGGTAGCCTTTGATGCGCCTTTTACGTGGACCAAGCAGGTAGCCTCAGACTTCGGCGGTACCCGCAATGGAATGATCGTTCATTGGCCGGAGGGCATTAAGGAGAAGGGTGGAATACGCAGCCAATTTGGTCACGTCATCGATATCGCACCGACTATTTTCGAAGCAGCCGGACTTCCCGAACCCAAGAGCGTTAATGGCACACCTCAGACGCCTATCGAAGGTACGAGCCTCTTATACACGTTTAATGATGAAGGTGCCAAAGAACGGCACACAACCCAGTACTTCGAGATGTTTGGCAACCGAGCGGTCTATCACGATGGCTGGTTCGCACGGACGATTCACCGAGCGCCATGGCAAGCCGTCGATATGCCTCCATTGGAGACAGATATCTGGGATTTGTACAATGTTCGTGAGGACTTCATCCTTGCCAATAACCTGGCTGACAAACACCCTGAGAAGCTTGCCAAGCTGCAGGCACTGTTCATGAGAGAGGCCGGAAATACCATGCTCTGCCGATTGACGACCGGGTAATTGCGCGGATGAATCCTGCCATTGCCGGGCGTCCGGATATCCTGGGTGACCGAATGTCGCTCACGCTCTACCCCGGAATGGAAGGTATGCTGGAGAACACCTTCATGAATGTTAGGAATGTGCACGAAATAACTTCCTGAAGCAGCCAAGCTTGAATAATGAAATATCTCCCCTAAATTAAGGTTATCTTAATTTATTACTCAGTGGTTGTCTTATGTCATTTCCTTATAAAAAAAATATCGAAAAGTCGATGAAGAAATTTTATGACTCACTTTGTGAAAAAAATAAGCGACGGTATGCCGCCATTGAAAGTGAAAAATTATCTCATGGTGGCGTTAACTATATTTCAGCTTTATTAGAGTGTGACCCAAAAACTATCCGCCAAGGAAAAAAAGAACTCACCGAATTAGAACTGGATATAACAGGAATCAGACAACCTGGAGGCGGTCGAAAAAAAAGACCTCTACCCCTGAATACAGTGGAATAGATCAAGACTTTTTAGATATTCTTCAACAGCATACAGCAGGTTGCCATTTTTTAGGTTGGTTTTGAATGTGTGGTTTAATTGACGCTTACCTATATGAAAGATGGCAAACCAGTCTACACATACAATTATCTTGGACTTGAGCGTTATACAGTAGCATCAAGCAGCGTAATTTCTGCAGGTGATGCCACGTTTTACTGGACTTCGTTTACGATGGTGGTGGACTCGGCAAAGGCGGTATGGCGACTCTCTCTGTTAACGGGAAAGCCGTCGCAGAGGGTCGAATCGAGAAGACCCAGCCCTTGATATTCTCCGCCGATGAAACGGCTGACGTTGGTCTCGACAGCCAGACGCCGGTCGCTGAAGGTATCGGCGTCGGCCGGGATGAGACGCGCTTCACCGGCAAGATCGACAAGATTGTCCTTGCGGTGAAGGATGTGAAGTAGAACCTGTCTGGCAAAGTACCAGCTGACAAAAGGTTCACCGGATAGCCAAAAGCTAGGAGATACGTAGCTTTTGGCTATCCGGTGAACCTAAACGTTAAGAAATCTCGGGAGAGAGTGTTAGCGTCTGATAGTAAAAAATCCAGCAAACTTAATAACTTAGTATTATTTAGATTTGGAAAATTGGTTCTCTTTAACTATAGGTTATAGGCAAGCCACCCAGACCACAATAACCTGCGGGGTTTTTGGCTAAGTATTGCTGATGCTCATTTTCTGCGTAATAAAATGTGGGTGCAAGTGTAATTTCGGTGCTGATTAAATCTAAACCAGCCTTGCTTAAGCGTTGTTGATAATGTTGTTTTGAGTCTAGTGCTGCTTTAAGTTGCCCTGCATTAGTTGCGTAGATGGCTGAGCGATATTGTGTACCTATATCATTACCCTGACGCATACCCTGGGTAGGGTCGTGAGCCTGCCAGAATAGAATCAGTAAATCCTGATAGCTGATTTGTTCAGGATCAAACATTACTTTGACGACTTCGGTATGTCCTGTTAAACCAGTACAAAGCTCTTTATACGTTGGGTTGGGTGTCAACCCGCCGGCATAACCAACGGCGGTACTAAAAATTCCTTGTTGTTGCCAGAAAAACCTTTCTGCGCCCCAAAAGCAGCCCATGGCGAAGATAGCTTGCTGAATATTTTCAGGAAAGGGAGGGCTGATGGGCAGGGCTGTTACAAAGTGTTTTTCCGGAGTGCAGATGGCTGTTTCGCGACCAGCTAATGCTTCAGTAGCAGTCGGAAGTGATGATTTTTTGTGTGAGAATTGCATAATAATATTTACCGCCTAAGTCGTCTAATTTGATCAATAAAGCTATGCATAATCAGTGCGCTTAAAATTAATCCCGTACCGATTGCAATTTCCATTGTTATGGCTTCCTTATTTAAATAATGACCTAATAATAGTGCTAATACAGGGGATATCAGGGTGATTAAAGCTACGCGTGTTGCAGCGATATGGGTCAGAATATAATAGTACAGAGCAAAGCCAATTGGTGTAGCAATTAAGCCTAAATATAAAATAGATAAGCTGCTGTTAATTGGCAGAGTACTGGGAATCTTACCATCAATAAACCACCAGCTAGCTAGATAAAGGGGAAGCGCGAATAGCATTCCTCCCGTTACCTGGGTGATAGCGGGTAATTGTGCATGAATACGTTTTACCCAGACTGCGCTATAAGACTGTAAGAAAGTGGCAACTAGTACGCCGATTACTCCCATTGCGGTGTTGTAGCTTATATGTAAGGCAGAATGGAACATGATGCTAAGTCCGGTAATTCCTAAGATATACGCTAGTAATTTATCCCAGGATAGACTTCGTTCTCCAAGCCAGAGGGCAGAGAGTACTGCGGTTATAAACGGTGTTAGTCCAAAAATAACCGAAATCCAGCCGGATGGGATAAATTGAGCAGCCCAGTAAACGGCCATCATTGCGCCATATATTTGTACCGCAATGGCAAAATAAGTCTGTCTGGCTTTACTGTGCCAGAGCAGGCGCTGACGCATTAGTAATAGCATAAAGAATAGGCAAATCAAGCCTATGCTCATACGTGCCGTTACGCCAAAAATAAAGCTGGAACCTTCAGCACTCCATTTTATGGCCAGAGGTGTTGTTGCCCATAGTAATGCGATAAAGGTAAATGACAGGGCAATGCGCATTATAGATAGCCTGTCGTTTGAAGCAGGATCAAACCTACGGTGATAACCAGGGTGCTTAGGGCTGTCGAGAGGGCAATAATTTCAGCGGCTATGCTACCGTAATCGGTCATTTTTTTGGCCATGATATAACTGGATACCGCAGTTGGCGATGAGAGCATAAGGTAAATCAGGCCTAGTTCTTGCCCTGTAAAACCGAGATAAATCGCCAGGCAAGTACCTAAAAATGGCATAAACAATAATTTGCACAGTGTTGCCCAGATAACGTCTTGAGGGTTATTCTGAAAATTTTGCCAGTATAGGCTACCGCCAATACAGATTAGAGCTAGTGGTAGGGTCATTTGCGCTAGGTACTGACCTGACTGGGTTATGAATGTCGGCAGAGATACTTGCAACCAGGAAAAGACCAGTCCTAAAAAAACGGCGATAATAATCGGGTTGGTCAGAATAGACTTGTAGGGCCTGTGTCCTTTAGGCTTTAATATTAAGACGGCTAAAGGGTTATCTATCATAGCAATTAATGCCATATATAGGCTGGCTACCGCTAACATTTCTGTGCCGTATGCATTGAGCACCAAGGCAATACCAATAATGCCCATGTTGCCCATGTTGCCTCTAAAAGCTCCCTGTATAAAAACGCCGCGGTTATCAGATTCAATTAAACCTAAGCTGACTAACCAGAATAGCAATGCACTGCCTAGGGTAAATAATACACCAAACAGAAACAGTGGAATATTGGCCGATTGAGTGAGTGGTGTACTTGCAATGCTGAAAAAAAGTAAACAGGGTAAAGTGATATTAAAGACAAAGCTATTGGCGATATTGATAAAGTGCTGGTCAATAAACCCCGTGCGCCGGAAAGTAATCCCTAGGATGAGTAGTATCAGGATGGGAGCGGTGACATTTAAGGCAAAGGTAAATTGTTCTAGCATTTATTTTTAGTGCTTTTTTCCTGGAACGGGTGTTATTTATCTCTAAATTCTTAGTGAGGGGGCAATAGCTTTAGAGACTGTGAAAGTATTCAACAAAATCCCTTTGCTTAGTTCAGGAGGGGTTAGGGGAAGTTTGATATTAAAACTAATCACGCAATATCAATAACATATGTTTTTATACGATCCCCCCTCTCAAGGGGGGAGGCTAAAAGCATATACTTTCACAGTCTCTTTAGCTATTGCTGTCAGCAAAAAAAGCTAAAGCTTTTTTACTCCTGATTTTAATGAACGTATTTCTTGACTCAATTAATCGGTGCCTGTAACTTCAGTTGCCACTGTGCAATTTTGCTTTTTAGATCCTGTAAATTTAAAGTTGTTAGTTGTTTGTTTTTTAAGCATTGCTTCCCAGCTACCCAGACATCACTAACTTGATGGCGCGTGGCAGAATATACAATTTGATGAATAGGGTTGTAAAGAGGCTGTGTTTCTATGTCGGAGAGATCTAGCGCACAGATATCAGCTGCTTTACCTATTGTTAATGAACCAGTAATATCGTCAATACCCAATGCTTTAGCGCCGTTTAGCGTTGCCATACGTAGTGCAGTGGCGGCTGAAACGGCACTGGCATCTTCAGCAACCCCTTTTGCTAATAATGCAGCGCTACGCATTTCTCCCAGCATATCCAGATCATTATTACTTGCGGCTCCATCAGTTCCCAGTGCGACATTAATGCCCGCATCCAGACATTTCTGTACAGGACAAAAACCGCTGGCCAGTTTTAAATTTGATTCAGGGCAATGCACAATATGTGCGCCCGTTTGTGCAAATTTTTTGATTTCATGACTGGTTAACTGGGTCATATGCACAGCAATAAAGGCAGGGTTGATTAGACCTAAATCATGTAGACGTTTCAGTGGGCGTTCGCCCTGACTGACTTCAAATTTTGTTTCATGTACGTGCATATGCACGGGGAGATTTAATTCATCAGCTAGTGTCCTGATTTGCTGCAAAGGCTCATCAGATACGGTATAGGGGGCATGAGGCGCGAAAGGTGTGCGAATTAAAGGCTCGTGACGAAGTTCGTCGTGTAGAGCCAGACCTTTTTCAATATATTGCTCAGGGCCGTCCGCCCACGCCGTCGGAAAGTCTATCATGATAAGCCCGATATTAGCGCGCATTCCATGTTGAATAGCTTGGTGTGCGGTGATTTCGGGAAAGAAATACATATCATTAAAGCAGGTGGTACCACCGCGTAGCATTTCAGCAATTGCTAGATCGGTGCCATCGCGCACAAAGGCTTCATTAGCCCATTTTTTTTCTAGAGGCCAGATATGTTTTTCCAGCCACTCCATTAGCGGTAAATCATCAGCAATCCCTCTAAATAACGTCATGGCAACATGCGTATGGGCATTGATAAACCCGGGGAAAATAGCATGATTGGCAAAGTTTTCTTGCTGGCTTGACTGGTATTTTTCTTGCGCCTGTTGTTGCGGCAAAATATCTAGTATATGCCCCTCGTGGATAACTAATGCATGATGTTCCAGTATTACTTCATGAGGTTCTACAGGTATAATCCAGCGTGCGTTAATAACAGTGTCAACTTGCATATATATTTAGTATATCGGTTGGGTGGTCTCATTCCCAGGCTTCAGCGTGTGAATGCAGTTTGTGACGTTCTGCATCTTGGAGCGTCCTAGTATCAAATCCCACGCAGAGCATGGGAGCTAGAAAATAATAATTAGTGAGTATACGTGTTAATGAGTAGTTCCCCAAATAAACTCAATGTCCATGCTTTGATATGGCAGGATCAGCAATTAGCTGTTTTGGATCAGCGTCAATTACCTGAACAAGTCCATTACGATTTTTTTACCACGGCTGCTGAGGTTGCCGAAGCAATTAAGACTATGCGTGTTCGTGGTGCACCGGCAATAGGTATTGCTGCTGCGTATGCTGTCGCCCTGTCAGTACAACAACATTATTCGCCACAAAATACTGAGTGGCAGAAACAGGTTAATGCGGATATTACCTTGTTGGCTGCATCAAGGCCAACGGCAGTGAATTTATTCTGGGCATTATCTGTTATGCAGGAAACTTTGCTTTTGATAGAGCATTCACCTGTTGATGAAATGATTAATAAAGCGCTTGAAATTCATCAACAAGATATAGCTGCTAATAAAAAAATGGGAGAATTAGGTGCAGATATTCTGGCTGATGCACAAGGGTTATTAACCCATTGTAATGCGGGTGCTTTGGCGACAGGAGGCTATGGTACAGCGCTCGGTGTGATTCGTAGTGCGCAGCAGCGGCAGGTGCGCGAGATATTTGCCGGGGAAACCCGTCCCTGGTTGCAAGGTGCGCGATTAACAGTATGGGAGTTAGCAGAAGATAATATCCCTGTGACATTAATCGCTGATTCGGCGGCGGCTATGTTGATGAAAAGCGGTAAAATTGACTGGATCATTGTGGGTGCAGATCGTATTGCTGCGAATGGTGATGTTGCTAATAAGATTGGTACATACTCCCTGGCTGTTTTGGCTAGACATCATGGTGTTAAAATGATGGTTGTTGCTCCGGTATCAACTATTGATTTTGCTATGGAAAATGGTTGTCAAATTGAAATAGAGCAACGCGCAGCTAGTGAGTTTTTGCCTGACTGTTATGTGCAAGCGGGGAGTTTAGTTGATGCGTGGAATCCAGTGTTTGATGTTACTCCAGCTGAGTTAATTAGTGTTATTGTCACCGAACGTGGTGTCGTGTTTAATCCTTTTGAAAAAGGTGTTAGAGAATTAAAAAAATGAATATTGAATTTGATAAAAGGGCAGGGGCAAACCCTCTGTTGGCAGTAGAGAGTTTAGCAAAAGGAGTCCCATTGCTAGGGCATAAAAAATTAAGAAAATATGTGCTAGTTCCGATTGTAGTTAATTTAGTGCTATTTTCCAGTATGTTGTACCTTGGTTACCATTATGTTGGAGTGCTAATTGCACAATTTATACCTAGCTGGCTACAGTGGTTAGACTGGTTAATTTATCCCTTGTTCTTCATCAGTTTTTTTGTGGCAGGATTCTTTACTTTTACCTTAATTGCTAATTTAATTGCTTCCCCTTTTTACGGGGGGCTAGCAGCTAAAACTCAGCAAATTTTGAATAATCAGACGGGTGAAATTCAGGAGCAGCCCATACTTTCAGTTTTAGGCTCAGAGTTAAGGCGAATAGTTTATTTAGTGACTCGGGCTATTCCCATCTTGATTATCTCAATTATCCCGGGTGTAAATTTAATTGCTCCGGTTTTATGGGGTCTTTTTGGGGCATGGGGCCTTAGTATGGAGTATTTTGCCTATCCTTTGGAAAATGAAGGCGCACTTTTTTCAGAACAGCGCCAGGCACTTAAAACGGTACGCCTGGGTGCTTTAAGTTTTGGTGGAATCGTTTTATTTGCATTGATGATTCCAGTGCTGAATATTGTTATTCCACCCATAGCCGTTATTAGTGCAACCATTTACCGGCGGAGATTAGCTAGGGATTTTTAGACGCTTATAATCCAATCTATTTTTTACCAGGTTTGATTATAATAGTTGTAGCATTATGTTTTTCTGCTACTATTGAGCTATCAGAATAAAGTTATGGTGATGCTATGCCAGAATGTTCATTTTGCGGTACAACAGAACAAAAAAAATATCCTCTCTGTCATTCATGTGGTGCGATTCGGTACCCTGTAGAAAATAATAGTGCTGATATTGCTATCAGCAGACAGCAGAAGTTAAAGCTTTCGGTATCAGTTGCAGCTGCAATTATTACACCGGGAGCCTTTGTGGTGCTTGCTTTGATGGGGGCAAATCATATCAGTACAAAAATTAAAAATCAGAAAATATAAAACTTTCTCAGTTTCTAAGGCTCAGTCCTTGTATCTAAAGCTTCTAGTTGTTTCCACCGGTTAACGATGTTACAAAAAATTTCAGCAGTTTGTGTGGCATCATAAAGCGCTGAATGCGCTTGTTCATTATCCCATGTCATGCCTGCTTCCTTGCCAATTTTTGCTAATACAGTTTGTTTATACATTAAGCCGCCTAATGTAGCTGTATCAAAGGTGCTAAAGGGATGAAAAGGGCTGCGTTTTATTTTCGTTCGAGTGAGTGCTGCATTAAGAAAATTAATATCAAAATTGGGATTGTGTCCGACTAAAATAGCGCGTGTGCATTTATTACGTTTTACTGCATGCTTAATGGGCTGGAATAGTTTATGTAAGGCATCTTTTTCAGAGACTGCCATGCGGAAAGGATGATATGGGTCTATACCGGTAAATTTTAAAGCAGACTGGTCTAAAATCGAGTTTTCAAACGGAATAATATGGGCTGCATGACTTTCAGTAATGCATAACTGTTCATTTTTATCATATTCAACAATTACTGCAGCAATTTCCAATAGTGGGTTTTTTTTTGCATCAAACCCTGCTGTTTCTATATCGATAATAACGGGTAAGTAGCCCCTAAATCTCTCATTCAATGGATAATCAACTGGTTCCATGGCGCTAAATATTAAATTGCTGAGTAAAAATATGCTATGTTACGCGAAGTTTTTAATTGGATAAACTTTTGCTAGTAATTTAGGCATTTAATGTTAAATAAAATAAGAAAATTGAGAGTAGTTCTGAGCGTAGGCTGTTTAAGTATATTACAAGCCTGTGCGACTGTTGCTCATCCAGACCCGGTTGATCCCTGGGAAAGCATGAACAGAGGTATTCTGTCATTCAATGATGAAGTTGATAAATATGTTTTAAAACCCGTTGCCAAAGGTTATCAGTGGATAACTCCAGAGTTTGTGGATATTGGTATCAGTAATTTCTTTTCCAATTTAAAAGATATTGGTGTCAGTGTTAATGATTTTTTACAGGCAAAGCCTAAGCAGGGAAGTATGGATGCTGCTCGATTTGTAGTGAATACTACAGTCGGAATTGCCGGTTTTGTCGATGTTGCGACTATGATTGATTTACCCAAACATGAAGAAGACTTTGCGCAAACACTTGCTGTGTGGGGTGTGCCAAGAGGGCCTTATTTTGTGATGCCTTTTTATGGCCCGAGCTCTGTCAGAGGCGTTGGTGGTTATTTGGGGGATACTGCTTTGCATCCACTTACTTACACTTTCCTTTTTGCTAATTCAGCTGTGTCCTGGGGTGCTGTGGGGTTGCGTGCGGTAGAAATTGTAGATGTCAGAGCTGATTTTTTAGGAGCTGAAGCGGTAGCATCAGAAGCTGCAATGGATCGGTATATATTTTTTCGCTCTGCTTATATGCAGCGTAGAGATTACCTGATTAATGATGGTGAAGCACAACTTCTTGATTTGGAAGGAATGGACGATGAAGATCTGGATGAGTCTCTATATGAGGACCTGGAATAGCCCTAAAAATCGCAGTTGACCGGGATAAGGCTCGCCATCAAATATACCTGAAACTTTGCGTAGCCCGTATGTAGCTTGCGGAATACGGGAAAGTGAGTGCGCTGCTTTTCCTGTATTCCTAATTATTTCCACAATATCTGTGCTTAAGCTACGAGATTCCTGCTAAAGGCATGCAGGAATGACATCGTTTGGCGGAGGATTATGGGTAATCAGCATCTTAAGCCAGGTTTCTGGCTGTCCATCTTCAAGTAACAAAATACTATATATTCAGAGACTTGTATTTTTAAGGTAAAGCTATGCCTGCAATTTCCAATGCAATATTTCTCCTGCTTTAAGAGGAGTTAACTGTTCCTTTTCTGTCACAGGATAGTGTTCAGGTACTTGCCAGTCTGTTTTTTCCAGGGTGATTTGCTGTGTATTTCGTGGTAACTGGTAAAAATCAGCGCCATAAAAACTGGCAAAACCTTCTAATTTGTCCAGTGCTCCGGCTTTATCAAAAGCTTCGGCATATAGTTCTATTGCGGCATATGCTGAATAGCAGCCTGCGCATCCACAGCTATTTTCTTTTAGATGGGTCAAGTGAGGTGCGCTATCAGTGCCTAAAAAGAATTTAGGATTGCCACTCGTTGCTGCTTTTACTAAAGCCTCTCGGTGTGTTTCCCGTTTAAGTATCGGTAGACAATAATAGTGTGGCTTAATACCTCCGACTAAAATGGCATTGCGGTTATATAGCAGATGCTGAGGAGTAATGGTTGCGGCAATATTGTCCGGGGCTTGTTGCACAAATTGTACGGCATCACTGGTAGTGACATGCTCCAGTACTATGCGTAAATCAGGAAAGTGCTGATGAATAACACTCAGTTTTTGCTCAATAAACACACGCTCTCGATCAAAAATATCTATTTCCGGATCAGTGACTTCGCCATGTACCAGTAAAGGCACATTGAGTTCTTCCATTGCCGCAAAAATGGGATAAATAGCATTTAAATCAGTCACGCCTTGGTCAGAGTTGGTTGTTGCGCCGGCGGGGTAAAGTTTAAAGGCATGAATGGCGGGTGATAGGCTGGCTTGCTGGACATCTTCGACGGTCGTAGCATTAGTCAGATATAGCACCATTAAAGGGGTGAAATTATACTGACGAGAAGTTGCCTGCTGAATCTCCTGTTGATAGTTTAATGCCTGCGCTACATTAGTCACCGGAGGCTGTAGGTTGGGCATAATAATAGCGCGCGAAAATTGCCGGGCGGTATGGTTAATCACTGTTTTTAGCATGTCACCCGTGCGTACATGTAAATGCCAGTCATCAGGTTGGGTAAGTGTTATTTGTTGCATAGGGAATCGCCTTAAAGAAAGTCTTTTGTAAAATGGGTCATGGTTTCTAGCTGTTATTAGCCCAGATCCTTCTCGTTAATTCGCCATTTCTCTTTGGAAAAAAGTGGGCTATGGACTTAAAAACGAGTCGTGGCTGAACTTTACTTCTTGCTTGTGTAGCTGCTTATTATTAAAATATTGGGTTAATTTTGATTTGCTTATTGAAAAAAAGCAAATGAGCCTCCATATTTCTAGTTATTTTCTTCTTTCGGAGTAGCAAATGCCAATTTATGAATACCAGTGCCAGGCTTGTGGAAATGAGCATGAAGCCCTGCAGAAAATGAGTGCAGAGCCACTGGTAACGTGTCCTAGCTGTAATGAGCCAGATTTAAAGAAAAAAATTTCGGCGGCAGGCTTTAGATTAAAAGGTAGCGGCTGGTATGAAACTGATTTTAAAAGTGGCAATAAGAAAAATGTTGCCGGTGAAAAATCTTCGCCTGCTGCCAAGTCTAGTAAAGCTGGATAATGACGTAGGCGTCAATCAAAAAGTAATACTTGTTGGTACGAATGAGTCGAACCAACAGGATCAATTAACATTTAATAAACAGAGAAAAGAGTTATGCGTACCCATAAGTGCGGAGAATTAAACAAAGATAACTTAGGTGAATCAGTTGCACTGTGCGGCTGGGTACATAAAAGGCGTGATCATGGCGGTGTTATTTTTATCGATTTAAGAGATCGGGAGGGATTAGTTCAGGTGGTTTTTAATCCTGAAACAACCGATACCTTTGCGATTGCTGAAAGTGTGCGTAGCGAATATGTTCTGCGTGTAGAAGGGCTTGTCAGAGACCGCCTTGAAGGTACTGTTAATCCGAATATGGCAACCGGTGAAATTGAAGTGTTGGTTAGCCATATAGAGGTTTTGAACGAGTCAGAAACACCGCCTTTCCCGATTGAAAGTGAGATAGAAGTTAACGAAGAAATGCGTTTGCGTTATCGTTATATTGATCTGCGTAAAAAAGCAATGCTAGAGAAAATGAAAGTGCGCCGCGATGTTACGCGTAATTTACGTAACTTTCTGGATGCCCAGGATTTCTTTGAAATGGAAACGCCTATTTTAACCAAGGCAACGCCTGAAGGAGCGCGTGATTACATTGTTCCAAGTCGTACCCATCAGCATGCATTTTTTGCTCTGCCGCAATCACCGCAATTATATAAACAATTGTTGATGATGGCAGGTATGGATCGCTATTATCAAGTGGTTCGTTGTTTTCGAGATGAAGATTTACGTGCCGATAGACAGCCTGAATTTACTCAGCTGGATATAGAAACGTCTTTTATGGATGAAGATGCAATTATGGCTATCATGGAAGACATGATGCGTAATTTATTTAAAGAAGTCATAGATGTTGACCTAGGTAACCCATTTCCACGCATGACGCATGCAGAAGCGATGTCGCGCTTTGGCTCTGATAAACCTGATTTGCGTATTCCATTAGAGTTGGTAGATATTGCCGATGAAATGAAAGATGTAGAGTTTAAAGTCTTCTCAGGTCCTGCTAATGACCCTAAAGGGCGTGTCGTTGCCTTACGTATTCCTAACGGTTCTAAATTAAGTCGTAAAGATATTGATGCATACACTAAGTATGTGAGTATTTATGGTGCTAGAGGTCTGGCATATATCAAAGTGAATGATCGTGATGGCGGGCTAGAAGGCTTGCAGTCACCGATTGTGAAATTTGCTCCAGCTGAAGTATGGGAAGCTGTGCTGGAAAAAACGGGCGCACAAACAGGTGATCTGATTTTCTTTGGTGCGGATAAAATCAATATTGTTAATGAAGCAATCGGCGCATTACGTGTAAAAGTCGGCCTGGATCTAGATTTATTAGAAGGCAAATGGAAACCTCTTTGGGTTGTTGATTTTCCAATGTTTGAATGGGATGAAAAAGGGAGTCGCTGGAATGCCATCCATCATCCTTTTACTGCGCCTAGTTGTTCAGAAGAAGAGTTAAAAGCGGACCCTGGTGCGGCATTGTCGCGTGCTTATGATTTAGTATTGAACGGTACTGAAGTTGGTGGTGGTTCAATTCGTATTAATAAGACAGCAATGCAAGCTACTGTTTTAGGTATATTAGGCATAGATGAACAAGAAGCAAATGATAAATTTGGTTTTTTACTGGAAGCCTTAAAATATGGTTGTCCTCCACATGGTGGTATGGCTTATGGTTTAGATCGCCTGGTTATGTTAATGACCGGATCAAGTTCAATTAGAGAGGTGATTGCTTTCCCAAAAACTCAATCGGCAGCTTGTCCATTAGTGGATGCACCGGCAGTGATTAATGAAGAGCAATTAAAAGAGTTACATATTAAATTGCATAAGCCTGTTGTTAAAGAAGAAGCTTAAATTAATGTAGGACGAGGCTTTAGAGACTGTGAAAGTATATGCTTTTAGCTTCCCCCCTTGAGAAGGGGGGATTGAGGGGGGATCGTATAAAAGCATATGTCATTGATATTGTAAGATAGGTTTTAATATATCAACCCTCCCCCTAATCCCTCCTTAACGGGGTGTTGAGTACTTTCACAGCGTCTTTAGCCTGCTTTTGAATGTATAGATATTTGCGGGCTGAAGCCACGCTCTACAAAAAGAGATTTGAGAAACCATTATGACTGCATTACCCATCCAGGATTACGCATTACTTTCTGATGAAGAGTGCGCGATAAAAATCAAGCAAGCTAAAGCAACACTAGGCAAACGCTGTATTGTTTTAGGGCATCATTATCAGCGCGATGAAGTATTTCAGCACTCGGATATTTCTGGTGATTCTTTAAAACTTTCTCGGGAAGCCGCTGAATCCGATGCTGAATATATCGTTTTTTGTGGTGTACATTTTATGGCAGAGGTGGCTGATATTCTGTCTCGCCATGAGCAGGTTTCTATCTTGCCTGATTTGGCGGCGGGCTGTTCTATGGCGGATATGGCGAATAAGGTCAATGTTCAGCGCTGCTGGGATGAATTGGCAACAGTGATTGATGTTGAAAATGAAGTCACCCCGGTAACTTATATCAATTCAGCAGCCGACTTAAAAGCTTTTTGTGGGCAACATGAAGGTATTGTTTGTACTTCATCCAATGCTAAAAAAATTCTTGAATGGAGTTTTTCTAAGCGGGAAAAAATTCTATTTTTTCCTGACCAGCATTTAGGCCGGAATACTGCATTTAATATGGGGATCCCTCTAGACGAAATGGTAGTCTGGGACTTTTCTAAACCACTAGGTGGATTAACTGAAGAGCAGATTCGTAAGGCAAAAATGATTCTATGGGGAGGCTATTGTTCTGTACACCAGGTTTTTCAGCCTGAACAGATTGATGCTTTTTTAGAGCGTTACCCGGAGACTCAAGTAATAGCTCATCCTGAAGCCTGTTTTGAAGTTTGTCAAAAGGCTGACTTCATTGGTTCTACGGAAGTTATTTTAAAAATTGTTCGTGAAGCCGAGCCTAATACACGCTGGTTAGTTGCAACAGAGCTGAATTTAGTGAATCGCTTACATGATGAATGTAAGGCGGATGGTAAAAATGTACACTTTATGTCGCCGGCATTAAGTATGTGTTCGACCATGTTCCGCACCGATCCACAGCATTTGGCGTGGATTCTGGAAAATTTAGCTGCAGGACATATTGTTAATCAAATAAAAGTTGAAGAGCAAGAAGCAGAATTAGCCAAAATTGCTTTGGATAATATGCTTGCTATAAAAATATAGATTAGCCTGTCTACAGTTAGCTAACGATTTTTATGCAGGCAATAGCAGAAATATTTTCTCAAGGCGAAGAAATCGTTAGCGGCCAGACCGTCGATACCAATGCCGCGTGGTTATCACAAAAACTGGTGCGATGGGCTTTGTCGTTAAACGCCACAGCGCAGTCGGCGATAATTTAGCGGATTTAAAAACCCTGTTACAGGATATTTCCCAGCGTGCTGATGTCTGTCTGTGCACTGGCGGGCTGGGGCCAACAATCGATGACCTGACTGCCCAGGCAGTAGCAGAAGCATTCGCACTCCCTCTGGAACTGGATACTGTTGCACTAGAACAAATCACCCACTATTTTAGCTGTCGACAACGTACAATGGTTGATAGCAATCGTAAACAGGCTTTCTTCCCACAAGGTGCTCTACGTATTGATAATGAATGGGGAACGGCGCCGGGCTTTTCCGTGCGGCATAATCGTTGCTGGTTTGTCTTTGTGCCTGGGGTGCCCTCTGAAATGAAGCATATGTACGATGCAACAATTGCTAGTCAGTTGGCACAGCGTTTTTCTGTGCAAGCAGAGCAGTTGATTACTCTGCGATCTGTGGGTATTGGAGAATCTGATTTACAGGAAAAACTCAATACGATTACTTTACCTGACTGCGCTAAGTTGGGTTTTCGAGCTGCGCTTGATGAAGTACATACCAAACTGATTTTTCCGAGTGATGCTGAACACGATCTAGTTAGAGCAACTGTTAATCATGTTGCAGAAAACATTGGTGATTATATCTTTGCCATTGATGGTTTAGATGGTTATCAAGGCGGGCTAGTTGATGTAATCAGTCAGTTAATGCAACAGCAACAACTGACCTTGTCCGTTCAGGAAACAGCTTCTCATGGATTAATGGCTGCAAAATGTATTACCCAGCCCTGGTTGATTAGCTCGGTATACAATCAAGGCTTACAGAGGCTGACTGACAATCAGGCAATAGCTGATTTTCAGGAGATTGCGTTAGGCATTGCTCAAAATATACAAGAACAAGAGGGGACTGATTGTGTCTTGGTGCAATTATACGAAGGTAGTGCCAATCAATTTCAGCAAAAAGAGTTAAGTATTACACTCTTTACCTTGTTATTAACTCCCACAGGATTTGTTCATAGTCAGCGATCAATTGCTGGTTCAAAAACGCGCAAACAGAACCAGGCAGCAATCTATTCGCTGGATTTATTAAGGCGTTTTTTGCAAAAAAATCTCTCTAATACAGTGCGTTCAATTATCTGAAAATTTCAGAGAAAGAAGCGACGATAATAAACTGAGTTATATTAGAGTTATAAAGCTTATTACCCTTCTAATTGCGCTATGTCTTTATGCAAATAATAGAATTTAGTTGTAAGTGTGATAACCCAGGCCCACCAGAATAATTCAATCATTTCTGTCATGCCTTTAGTATCATTAGTTAACATAAGATAAATAGTCCAGGCAAAGCTAGCAAAAGCAGCATATCCAGTAAAACTAATGTTATTTCTTATGAATCTAATAATATCTCCTTTAGCATGAATCCAGCTAAAATAGACAGGTAAGCTTAATATAAATAAGATAACTGAGTAAACTATCCATAAGGGAAATATTTCTAAAAATACATGCATTATTGTTCTCCTCTGATTTAGACGCAATGGCTATTAATCTATATAGATCTGTAATAGTGTTTTAACCAAGTGTATTTGTCCATGTTATACTCTTCTGGTCACTGCTGTAGGGGCCATGATAATAGGCCTACCTGCTCCTTTTTCTCTAACACCGCAGCTTATTATTAATAGCCGTAATTCTGGTGTTTCCTTTTGATTTTATATTAGCATAGTGGCTATGTGCTGCGGGTAATAAGATGTAATTAGTTGTAAACAAATGTAATTGATTATTTGGTTGCTTAATCTAGGATATAGCAATCAAAATAAATGAAATAATAAAGTAGATTAATTCAAGAAATCAAGTGAGTAGTCGATTTGATTTTTAATTGTGAGAAGTAAAACAAACATAATACTTTTTTAAAACCTGTATACGAATCAGTCAGCCTGATAAGCGGTTTATTTCATTGACATAGAAATTAGGGACTATTGCCCTTTTTTATTTGTAACTATAAAAAATTACCTGGTTACGTACAACTCTCAGCCAAAGTAAAATTAAGCTTTAAACATCAGTATGTTAAAAAACACGTCATTCTCTTGATAAGTCTACCCAGTCAAGCGTGGGCAGAAGCTTTATCGGGAATCTATGCTTAACCAACGAGATTCCGTAAGCGTCAATTAAACCACACATTCAAAACCAACCTAAAAAATGGTTGGTAAGTTAAAATTCGACTACCCACTAGGATTCACATAGAGCCCTTTTTTATCGTTTATCCACAGTGAGCCGGTGCCACGTAACACGGAAAGTTTGTCAAAGTCCATGCCATCTTTAAATAAACCTTTAGCGACTGTGAATGCTAAGGGGACTTTATCAAAACGGTATTCGATAATAATATCTTTGCCCACAGGAACAGTCTGTGCAGAAATCAATTGTGTAACGCGGTAAGCGGTATTAATTTCATAATACAATTTATTATCTTTAATAAACAGGCTGTAACCTGAATAGAGGTCGCCTAACGCTGCTAAGACGCCTTGTTGAGTGGTATCATCTCGATCGATTTCAGCGCGAATGACATAGGCGTGATTGGGTAGGAACGGGCCTTGAAAGCGATGCACGGTATTAGTGCTAGCCTGATAAGTAAACTCGCTGCGATTATCATCCTGCCATAGTTTGGTGTACATAGGGCGTTCTAATAAAGGGACATCAATAATAGGTAGCACGTTAAATTGATCTGCTGCTTTCCACCATGCTTGTTTTAATTGTTTGAGTTTTTCAGGATACTTATCTGCCACATCAATAGTAGCAGCAAAATCATCTTTTAAATTAAATAGCTGCCAATGAGTATCGGCTATTTTCTGATTAGGCTCCCGATGGCTGATAGCTTTCCAGCCGTCTTTATAATAAGCGCGACTCCCTTCAATTTCGTAATACTGTTCTTTTTTTTGGTCGGTAGCATCTGCGTCGTTAAATGTATATTTTAAACTAACGCCTTCCATAGGTTTGATAGGGTTACCTTTATAGGTCTTAGGTAAAGTTAGGTTGAGTGCTTCCATGATAGTCGGTGTTATATCGGTAACATGGTGAAACTGATGGCGAATTCCTGGTTTTTTTATTTCTTTAGGCCAGGATATAATTAAAGGAACGCGCGTGCCTCCGTCGTAGCTGGTTCTTTTAGAGTATATAAATGGCGTATTGCTAACTTGCATCCAGCCTAAAGGGTAATGGGGGTGTGTTTCGATCTCTCCAATCCGGTCAAAATCTTTTAGGTTTTGTGCGGTGGTTGATGGCTTTTTATGGAAGAAACGTAACGCATTGGATGATCCTTCTAAGCCCACTTCACGGCTGCCACCGTTGTCCGAAAGAAAAATAATCAGCGTATTTTCTGTTTCGCCTATTTTTCCAGGTGCGCCAGTAATCGACCAATATTTTGATCCATGTTGTCGACAAAGCCCGCATAGTTTTCTTCCAGTCGAGCATACATTTTTTGTTGATCGGTAGTAAAATTGTCCCAGGCTTCAACACCAGGGATATAATCGCTTAACAGGGTGTTTTCAGGGATTAGGCCCAAATTCTTTTGTTGCTTTATGCGTTGTAGCCTGATTTTATCCCAGCCTTGCTGATACTTACCCAGGTACTTTTTGCGGTCTTCTGCCTTTGTGTGATGAGGCGCATGAGGAGTACCCGTGGCGTAATAAAGAAAGAAAGGTTTGTCGCTATTATGGCTACGCAAGTCATTAATGATTGCAATAGCTTTGTCGGTTAAGGTATCAGGTAAATAAAAATCATCATTGCCGGTATAAGATTGTGGCGGAAGGGTTTCATTACCGCTGATTAAAGCATGTGGCTTCCATTGGCTGGTTTCACCATCAAGAAAGCCCCAGTAACGCTCAAAACCACGGCCTTGTGGCCATGAGTTAAAAGGGCCAATACGTGAACGGTTTTTGGCATTGGTTAAATGCCATTTACCGACCATATAAGTGGCATAACCCTGTTGTTTTAAAATTTCTGCCAGAGTCATCGTGTTGCTGGAAATCTCACCACGATAACCCGGGTAGCCAAAGTCCCATTCCGCCAACCAGCCAGTACCCACAGAATGATGGTTCAGACCTGTTAATAAAGAGGCGCGTGTAGAAGAGCAAACGGCATTGCTGGTGAAGTGGCTAAAGCGGAGACCGTTTTTAGCTAATTTATCAAGGTTGGGGGTATTGATTTCACCGCCATAACTACCAATATCGGAATAACCCAGGTCATCGGCAACGATCAAGATAATATTGGGTGATTTTTCCTTTGCTGTAGGTATAAACTGAAAGGCAGGGCGGGAATTTCTAATGCTGTTTCTAATCTTGCCGCTAAATTTTTCATCCGCTTAATAGTTTGAGCATATTCCTGAAGTCGGCTGACCCCTGACTTCAGGTAGTGAACCTATTTAGTGGTTGGTGCTCAATATCTAGCATGAAGGCACGTAGTGGAGTGCCTTCATGTTCTTTAATTGCCTAACTATTTTCTATCATCTGCAGTCATTAACCGTGCAGCTAAATCATGATCAGAATAGGTTTCCAGGGCATGCCCCACCTGTCGACAATTGCCGCCGCTACGTGCATAGTGAGCGCTAAATTCATTAAGGTAAATTAATATTGAATGATCTATTAAATAGCCTTGTGAGAAGTCGATGATAATGTTCTTGCCTGGTTCTATATTATCCACTGCTTTTTTTAGCGGTATGAAATTAGAGAATAAGGCGGAACCAATAATTTTAACGGTAACATTATTACCCTGTTCGATAATTGTAAAGTGAATTTTAAACATATTGTTCAACCATACGCCGCGTGATAAATGCAGTAATAGTTTTACAAATACGCCAAAAAAGACACCGACTAATAAGTTGGTTGCCAACACCGCAATAATAGTTACCACAAATAAAAACAACTGGTCTTTGCCTATCGCTAAAACCTGTGCAAATACCTTTGGTGTTGCGCGACGGTAGCCAACAAAAACCAGTAAGGCGGCTAAAGAGGCATGCGGGATATTGTGAATAAAGTGTGGGAATAAAACCACAAACATCAGTAATATCAGGCCGTGAAAGAAATTAGCCCAACCTGTCTGCGCGCCACCTTCTACATTGGCAGAGCTACGTACAAACTCGGCAATCATAGGTAAGCCACCTAAAAAACCTGAAACAGCATTGCCTAAACCAACAGCTGATAAATCACGGTCTAAATCAGTTGGCCTTTTATAGGGGTCTACCTTTTCAGCGGCTGTTGCACTTAATACGCTTTCCAGACTGGCGACCATACAAATAGTAATTGTTGCTACCCAGAATTCAAAGGTCATAATCTTTGAAAAATCAGTAGGAATCTCCACTAAAAAAGGCGGGGAGATTAGATGTTCATGTAAAGTAGCCTGACCAAAATGATAATGGTCATGCTGGATACCAAAAAATTGTGCTAAGCCCATGCCTAATAATAAGACGATGATAGGGGCGGGAATTTTACCTAATTTAGTTTGCTTTAAAAGAGGCCAAAATAGCAAAATAGCAAAAGAGATTAAGCCGATGGTTGCAATTTCGGGTGTCGAATTTAACAGACTATTGGGGATTTGTGCGATTGATGAAAAAAGGCTGCCGGGTTCTGGTGTTGCACCTAACATAACGTGAACTTGCCGGGCCATAATGCTGATACCCATAGCTGCCAGCATTCCATGTACTACAGGAGCAGGAAAAAAAGCACTTAAACTTCCCAGTTTGTAGCGTCCCATAATGATCTGGAATACACCGGTAAGCATGACGGCTGCTAAAGTATAACGATAACCTGACATGATGTCGCCGTCGCTGAGTGATTCCACTGCTGCCAGCATAACAACAATCAACCCTCCCGCTGGGCCATTAATGACAATATAAGAGCCATTAAGGCGGGAAACTAATAAACCACCCACAACAGCAGTAATAATGCCGGCTGAGGGAGGAAACCCAGAACCGATTGCAATACCTAAAGATAAGGGTAAGGCAATAAGAAAGACAAAGAAGCCAGCCAGTAGATCACTACGCCAATTTTCTTTTAAGCCGTCGATTCCTTCTTTGGGAAGTGTGGGGTGTTTGTTCATAATGGCTATGTTTATCGAAAAATTCGTTAATTTTAACAATTTACCGCTTTAAAAGCATGAAAAATGCACTGATCTAATTCTTCTCTAATATCATACAGATGGAAAAGAAAACAATAAGAACTATAAGGAAAAGGCACATTTACTATTATTTTAGTATCTGCCCTCTCCGCTTTTACTGGTATTAATTGAAGTTAATCATGGTCTGTCCTTTATTTCCTCTATTACTTTGTGTTATATAGTTTTTTTAGGGTAATATTTGACATTTTCTAACGATTTAAAATCTATATCTTGTGTCCATATTAGAGCATTAAATTTTTGCCCCGTTGCGTAAATAATACTGTCAGCTAAGGGTAATTTATAGTCAATACCATATTTGGCCGAATCAATAGCTAAAGAACTATCAAGTGGTACAACTTTGCCTTGCTCCATATGAGCAATAGCTTCCAGGGCCATGCCTTCGCCACGTTGACGCAAAACGAACTTAAAGACTTCGGTAATAGTAATGCTAGGAACAATTAATTTTTCAATATTTTCTATTGGAGTTGAAAATATCTTTGCGTTGGCATCACCTGCAAAATAGGATAACCATGCTGAGGAATCGACTACATTCGCTTAAAATCAGGGAAACGGAGCCTAAGCGGAGTGATGATTTTTAGTCCCTGGTAGGCGACAGGGCAATTCGCTGATCCGAAGTGCGCTAGTAGCGCGCGAGGGAGGCA
>NZ_BDMN01000049.1 GCF_002189065.1 Bathymodiolus platifrons methanotrophic gill symbiont | reverse complement strand
CTGAAGTTTCCCAATTATTGAGTAGCTGAAATACACAATGCTGGTGTATCGAGGTTTATTTTAGGTGGTTTTGCCATGTTTATAGCAAACCCCTACTTAATTCCCCTTAGGCAATAGCATTTGAAACGAATGAAAAGACTATTTTTTTCATATAGTTGTAGCATAGTTTCAATTTTACCATAAATAATTATTGGGAAACTTCAGTACTATAGTTGTATCGATGAAATTTGTCAAACCAGATAACGGAGAAAGATATACAACCGAACTCTAACAGCGTATGGAGCAATAAGGAACAGACCATTTTTATTATCATTCAGTATCTGTCTTCTCTACTTTTACTGGTATTAATTCAGGTTAATTGTGGTCTGTCCCCTGTTTAAAGCAGAGTATAATGAAAGGAGTAAAAAGTCTTTAGCTTTTTCCGAAACAGCAATAGCTGAAGCAATTGTACTCCACTCAAATTTTTGAATATCAACAGTACTAAAAACACCCTTCCAGAGTGAAATCAAAACCACTGTTTTTAGAATGTGGATATTTAATTTTTACTATTGCACATCCTTATAAGCTTCTAAATCCTTTTCAAGTGAGTATTTAACCATACTAAAATCTGGATACCAGTCACTAGATGCTTCATTTAATACTTCAAGATATACCGCCGATTTTTCCATTGCACATATATCGTCATAAGCGTCCATATCTTTATTAAGTACGTATTGCACCATGCTGTAATCAGAGCCCCAATCTTCCCGTGCATCGGCTAAAGCATCTTGTCTAGCTGTTTCTCGGTCGATATCGCAAACTGGGTTATCAAGCTGTACTGGTGCTTCTGCTGAAATAATCTGATAAGTACCATCTATTTTCAACATTACTTCAACATTTCTGAATGTTTCACCATGCACATTTAAAACTGACATTTTTAACAGGCGTGTTCCGAAGTTAAAGTCATTTTCTGCCTGAGCCGTGCCAATAGTACTTATTAGAATGCTTGATAATATTGCTATTTTAAAAATTTTCATTTTATTGTCTCTTTGAAATAAATTAAAACTACTTATCTTTCATTTTTCAATATACAGCACACAGTCAACAATGATAAAGCTCTTTACTGCTGTTTTGTTATCCAGTTCAAACTTTACCAGCGAATCACATTTTACTTTACATCAATAATAGGTTTTGCCTGATTATGGTGATTGTACTTAGTAACATGCAAATTATTTAATCCTGTATAAAAATTAAACTGACAATATTGCAACAATAATTAACAGAACAAAAGAAACACTTTTCCAGAAAACAACTGGGTTTCGATCTATTAATGGTGGGCGAGCTTTATTAAGAAATTCTTTATTTGGATTACGCAAGTCAAATATAAATTCGGACAGTTCTTCATAGCGTTTAGAGGGGTTAGGGCATACTGCTTTTTTAAGTGTTTCATCGATCCACAGCGGGATTTCGCACTCATCATCATAGAGAGATATATATTTTAATTTTTTTTGTGCGGCTATTGTTGTAGATTTTGCTACCTCGGCACCATAAGGTAACTTCCCGGTTAGCATTTGATAAGTAATTATCCCCAATGAAAAAAGATCCGAGCGAGGCGTGCCACTTTCACCTAGTAAATACTCTGGAGCTGTGTATTGTGCTGTACCTAATAAGTTAGCCCGATCAATGGGGGTAGTAATCTCGTCTAAGCCAGCTACTTTTGTGGAGCCAAAATCAATAATTTTTACCGTGCCTTTGCTATCAATCATGATATTTTCAGGTCTTAAATCCTGATGTAACATTTCCAGTCGGTGAAATGCACGTAATCCTCTGGCAATTTGCTCAACTATTTCGCGTACCGTTTCAATTTCAGGCTTTGGGTTATCAGTCATCCACTGAGTCAAAGTCTGGCCTTCAATGTATTCCGTGACTACATATAAATAGTTACGTTGCCGAGTGATTGCGCATGGTTTCAGCACGTGCGCGCTATTAATGCGGCGGGCAATCCATTCTTCCATCAGAAATCTTTCCAGGTAGGCAGCGTCACCCCGAAGGTCAATGGATGGTATTTTTATGACGACTTGAATATCTGACTCAATATCGACTGCAAGATAGACATGACTACGACTGCTGACATACAATTGCCTGATAATTGTATAGCCATCAAAAACCATCCTGGCTTCCAGTAGTGGCGGGAAGGGGAGTTCGGTTAATTGCTGGTGTATTTCATCTGCATTTTGACAGGGAAGTTCATCAACTCTGATAATTTGTACTGTAAGATTGTCATCACTTCCTTGTTGGTAAGCCTCTTCAGCGATGTTTTTTGCTGCGGTATCCAGATCATTGTCATGTCTCTGGATAGCATTAATCATAAAGCGAGAGTTGATATAATCATAAATTCCATCTGTGGTCATTAGAAAAGTATCACCTTTAGCCACTGGTAGTGATTCATAATCAATTTCCAGATGAGCATTGATACCCATGGCACGGCTGAGGTAGCTTTTATCCTGTGAAACCCACAGGCGATGATCTTTGGTTAATTGCTCCAGAGTATTATCACGTAGTCGATAAATCCGCGTATCTCCCAGATGAAATATATGTGCTGTTGTCGACTTGATAATCATGGCACTTAATGTGCATACATAGCCACGATCTTTGTCGTAATGATATTGACCCTGCTGAGTCTGTGAATATAACCAGGAGTTAGTTGCAGTCAAAACCCGTTGTGCTGATTTCTTGACTGACCAGGTTTCTGAGGTGCAAAAATAATCATCCAGAAAGCCCGTGACAGTGGCCTGGCTGGCAACTTGACCCACATCACTGCTACTAATGCCATCTGCTAAAGCAATGGCAATGCCTTTTGAAGTTAATTGAGGCTCTTCAGGGATGTAAACACCGTGAAAATCCTGATTGATTTGCTTGCGGCCTTTATCGGAATATTGTCCTACAGATACTTTTAATTGGCTGGGCATATTGCTTGATACTCGATGTTCAAGTTTATAAAACATATATTATTGATATTGCATGATTAGTTTTAATATATCAAACCTCCCCTAACCCCTTAACTAAGAGGAGATTTTGTTGAATACTTTCACAGCCTCAGAGCATGGGAACTATAAATAATAGGCTATAGGATGTGTTGAGGTACGAAACGCATCTTTCGGATGTTGATGCGCCTGCTATCGTCAGCACATTCTGTGCTACTATTTTTTACCAACCGTCTTTAGCAGGTACACGTTTTGGTGCTGTTCTTACGTGAGTGGTGTATAAAGTAAGGCCAGTAAATGCCAGGCCACCAAATAAGTTACCTAGAACCGTTGGAATTTCATTCCAGACCAGGTAATCCATAATTGAGAATTCACCACCCATAATCATTCCTGATGGGAATAGGAACATGTTAACAACAGAGTGCTCAAAACCCATTGCAAAGAACAACATGATAGGCATCCACATAGCGATGACTTTGCCGCTAACAGTAGTAGAAATCATGGCGCCAACTACGGCCATAGACACCATCCAGTTACATAACATGCCGCGGATGAAGATTGTAAACCAACCAGCGGTACCATACTGAGCATATCCTAGGGTACGCGCCTCACCGATCGTAGCAATTTTTTGTCCAACTGCTCCCGGCTCAACAGAAAAGCCGTAGGTGTATACAAATGACATCATAAACGCTACAGTTAGAGCGCCACCAAAGTTACCGATAAATACCAGTCCCCAGTTTCTTAAAACGCCACCCGCGGTAACCCCTGGTCTTTTATCCAGTAAGGCTAATGGTGCTAATACGAAGACACCTGTCAGCAAGTCGAAGCCCATTAAGTACAACATACAGAAACCAACGGGGAATAGAATAGCGCCGATCAATGGAGAGCCAGTCTGAACAGCAGAGTTAATTGCAAATACAGCGGCTAATGCGAGGATAGCTCCGGCCATAAAAGCTCTGATCAAGGTATCTCTGGTTGACATGAAAATTTTTGATTCTCCAGCGTCCACCATTTTGGTGACAAACTCGGCTGGGACTAAATAAGACATAATATTTCCTCTTTAATATTGAATAAATTTTTAAGCTTTATACTGCTCACAAGGCTGAGTTTTAACATTGATGGGACGCTTAGCCTGCATATGAAAGGCGGACTAAAGGCCTGCGCCCCATGCTCTAGATACTTAACGTAATCCAGGTAAACGTCTGGCCTAGGCTTCAGGAATAAACATAGTCCCTTCAGAAACTTTAACAGCCTCACCACCGACTCTAAGAGTTAGGGTGTCTTCACCTTTATGGTCCATTTCAAGGTTTAATACACTACGACGCTTTGCTTCATCGCCTCGTTCTACTGCAAATGTATAAGTTCCTTTTTGCAAGTGATCAAAAGAACATAGATAGGCTGCTAATGCCGGTATTGCAGAACCAATAGGAGGGTCTTCATGGGCACCAATATTTGGCCCTAGCAGACGCACAGCAAAATCAGTGTTTTGCGCTGGTGTTTTCGGTGAGACTAATAAAAATTCCTGTGCAGCAGTTTGTGGGGCAATAGATTGGCTCCATGCTGCAAAGTCAAACTTGGCCTCACGTAAGGTTTCATAATAAAAAGTTGGCACAATCAAATAAGGAACACCACAGGAAACCAGGCGTGTCGCATATTTATTATTATCAATATAAGCTGCATCAATACCTAAGAAACTAGCTAGTTCAGCTTCAGAAGGTGCGAAGTAATCAACCACAGGTGAGACCGTACGGGTAAATTGCACAAAGTCTGGTTTGCCATCAGTGCTGCTTACATTTGCTTCAACATCCCCTGAATTTAGCTGAAAAACAACAGGCGTATGGGTATTATTAAGTTTTAATCTGCCATTTGCCGCTAATGCAAAGGCAGCTGAAATGATTGCCTGACTGGCAAAATCCACTTCACCTAAAGGTGAGAATAGTTTCATCTGAAACCTATTTCCTGATTTTCCTATTTTTGACAGAAATACAGTTTCGGATAGGTTTAATTCGCGAGCAACCAGAGTCATTTGCTGCGCATTTAAACCTTCCGCTTCGGGGAAAACAGCAACCTGGGCACCATTAAACGCCTTCTTGGTAAAAGCGTCGGCAATATAATATGTATAATTCATTGTCTTATCCTTCTAGGCTAATTTCTACGCGATTATTTTCTATACGAATCGCATAGACCTTATTTTTAACTGTTTCATCCTCAAAACATTGCCCTGTTTTTAAGCTGAAATGTTGTTTATATAAAGGCGAAGAGACCATCGGTTCACCTTTAATGTCACCGATCAAACCGCGTGATAGTACGTGAACTTTACCAAAAGGGTCGTAATTATCAATTGCATACACGGCACTGTCTTTAGGCATATAGAAGATAGCGACTTGCTTTCCTTCAACCAGTGCACAAACACCTGAATCCGCTTGCAAGTCAGTGACTGCGCAAATATCCATCCATTGACTCATTACACTTCCTCCACTAATGCAAAATGCTGGCGTTCATCTTCGTTAGCAGGGCGGATTTGTCCGCGCTCCTCAACAAAAACAATATTTTCATCGGTTTTATCACTATTAACAAAATGGCGGAAACGTTTCAATTTGTCTTCATCTTCAATCGTGGTTTTCCATTCACATTGATAAGTATCAACAACCTGTTGCATGTGATTCTCTAAATCATCACAAACGCCTAGTTTGTCCTCAATAACCACTGATTTTAAATAGTCCAGTCCACCTTCCATGTTTTCCATCCAGACTGATGTTCGTTGTAAACGGTCAGCAGTACGTATATAAAAAATAAGCACGCGGTCGATATATTTGATTAAGGTTTCTTTATCCAGATCGGTAGCGAATAAGTCTGCGTGGCGAGGTTTCATACCGCCATTACCACAAACATATAGATTCCAGCCACCTTCAGTAGCAATCACACCTATATCTTTACCCTGTGCTTCGGCACACTCACGTGTGCAGCCTGAAACAGCAAATTTTATTTTATGCGGAGAGCGTAAACCTTTGTATCGATTCTCTAGTTCAACGGCAAGACCGACACTATCATCGACACCAAATCGACACCAGGTACTACCCACGCAGGATTTAACGGTTCTTAATGATTTTCCGTAAGCATGACCCGATTCAAACCCCGCATCAATTAGCTCCTTCCAGATCAGCGGTAATTGATCAACCCGGGCGCCGAATAAATCAACACGCTGCCCACCTGTTAGCTTGGTGTACAACTTATATTTTTTAGCAATTTGACCGATAGCAATTAAGCCTTCTGGTGTAACTTCACCACCCGTCATACGTGGTACAACGGAATAGGTACCATCTTTCTGCATATTGGCTAGAAAGGTATCATTAGTATCTTGCACGCTTAGCTGGCCTTGAGCTAATACATACTCATTCCAGTAAGATGCCAGGATAGAACCAATCGCTTGACGGCACACTTCACAGCCGCGGCCACTACCGTGTTGTGTTAAGAAATCATTAAAGGTTTTAATTTCACCGACCATCATCAGGTTATATAAATCCTGACGTGTATAGGCAAAATGCTCACAGATATCAGTATTGACTTCAAAGCCTGATTTTTCCAGTTCACAATCTAGCACTGATTTTAATAAGGCAGTACAACCACCACAGCCGGTTGCTGCCTTCGTTGCATCTTTGAGTGCTGGCATAGTGTGACAGCCATTTTCTACCGCTGAGCAGATTTGTCCTTTAGTGACATCAAAACACGAACAGATTTGTGCTGACTCGGGTAGGGCATCTGGACCTAAACCCACTGACTCATCAGAGCGAGAGGGTAGGATCAAGCTATCTGGGTGTTCGGGTAAATCAATCGCATTCAGGTAGTATTGTGAAAGTGCACCATAACCAGAAGCGTCACCGACCAGCACGGCACCTAATAATTTCTTTTTGTCTTCACTAACAACCAGGCGTTTATAAAGTTCATCTGCACCATTTTGGTACGTGTAGATTAAAGCGCCTTGTGAGTTTGCATGTGCATCCCCAATACTGGCAACATCAACACCGTTTAGTTTTAGCTTGGTACTCATATCAGCACCGGTAAAACTGGCTTCCTGTCCCGCTAAATCAGCAACAACAGTACGCCCCATATGGTAACCTGGGGCAACTAGGCCAAAAGTCTGTCCATTCCATACAGCACATTCGCCAATTGCGTAGATATCAGGATCGGATGTTTTACATTGATTATCAATAACAATCCCGCCACGTGAGCCAACTTCTAATTTAGCTTGTCGGGCAATTTCATCACGTGGGCGGATACCTGCGGAAAATAAAATAATATCTGTTTCCAGCTCAGTACCGTCGGCAAACAGCATTTTGTGTTTACACTCATCACCATCAACAATTTTTTGCGTGTTTTTACTAGGTAAGACCGAAATGCCTAATGCCTCAATTTTACTTGCCAGCATGTTTGCGCCGCCTGTATCAAGCTGTGCGGACATTAAGCGTGGAGAAAACTGGATGACATTGGTTTTAAGATCTAAGTCTTTAAGTGCTTTAGCTGCTTCTAGCCCCAATAAACCACCACCAACCACAGCACCTACTTTGGCATTTTTGGCCGCAGCAGTCAGTGCTTCTAGATCTTCAATGGTGCGATATACAAAGCAATTTTCTCGATCATGACCTTGAACTGGTGGAACAAAAGCGTAAGAGCCCGTTGCTAAAATCAGTTTGTCATAACTAATCTCAACACCTTTAGCTGAAGTGACGAATTTATTTGTTTTATTAATAGCAACCGCTTTATCACCTAAGTGAATTTTGATGTTGTTATTGTCAAAAAAACCTTCAGTAACCATAGAGAGTTCTTCTGCAGTTTTTCCTGAGAAGAACTCAGTTAAATGTACACGGTCATATGCTGGTCGTTCTTCTTCACAGAAAGTCACAATGTCGAATGTGTCTTTTATATCACTAGCGACAAGGTTTTCCAGGAAGTTATGTCCAACCATGCCGTTACCGATAACAACTAAGGTTTGCTTTTTGCTCATGCTATCCTCTATTAATACGTAAATCTTATTTTAGGTTTATATGCAGGTAGTGTGCCAACGTTTAAGTAACTGTATTGTATTATTTTTAGTGGTTGTTTTTTTAAAATACAGTATTTTTTTGCACTAATTTGGTGCGATGTAGGTCTGAA
>NZ_BDMN01000048.1 GCF_002189065.1 Bathymodiolus platifrons methanotrophic gill symbiont | reverse complement strand
CCAGCATTGTGTATTTCAGCTACTCAATAATTGGGAAACTTCAGTTAAATTATTCTCCTGTTGTTGGGTCTATGATCGTTGTTATTTCAGCAATAGAATTTGCTGGAAAACCTCCTTGTTCAGCATGTGTTCTCACTGCTGTTTCATCTGGGGCTATATAGATACAATAAATTTTGTCTGCAGTAACAAAACTTTCCAGCCACTGTATTTATGGGCCCATATTATGCAAAACAGCGCAAGATTTTTGCGAAATTTGTGCAGTTCATTCCCGCTTAATTCCCCTGCACCTGGAATGTCTCGTTCAATTATATATTTAGGCATATTAGTCTCCTAGATGACCAGTCGTCTTAAAATAAAGCGATCAAGTATATCGCAGCTCAGTAAAAATAATCTTATTAATAGTCTAGTAATTTATGGATAAAATTATTTATTTACAAAATAATCTTCCAATAAGGTCGCTACAAATTGTTGTAAAGGTTTTACTGATTGCTCAATTTTCATCCTTAACAAAGCGCCTTGCCAATTATCAATTAACAAATCAGCCATTGTGTCTGCATTAAGATCGACACGAACGGTTCCTTCCTGTTGTGCTCGTAATAATGCTGTTAGTTGTAATTTTTTATAACGTTCCAACGCTGTCTTTAATGAATGTCTACAAATGTCACTAGTATCCCCTAGCCCACCCATCAAATTACCCAGCAAACAGCCGCCTTTATATCCTGTCTGCTTAACTTCGTTAATTAATTCTGCATAATATTGCTTTAATGCCGTTAATCCATCCAGCTCAGGATTTTGCAAATGCCCCTTTAAACGTATTATAAAAGGCTCAATATAATGGCTTATAGCTTCCGCCGCAAACTCTTCCTTACTGGAAAAATAATTATAAAAAGAACCTTTAGGAATGCCCACAGTATTCAAAATATCTTTCAAACCAGTACCGTGATAGCCTTGCTCCATCAGCATTTGCACGCCCTGGTCCAATAGTTTCTCACGTTTAATCTGTTTTCTGGCAATTATTGTCATGGGAGCTATTATGCGACCGGTCGTCTTATATTTCAAGTTTTTATCCTAAGAATTTAAGTTGAACGTGAATTTATAGTGCTTTAAAAAATCTTAGCTTCACCCATAGGTTAAGCGGGCATTGTTTTAAAGTGCTATGGAATCAAGGGCTAGCTCTAGAAACCGTGAGCAACTGATTTTTCTATGTTTATTTTTATGACTTTTAAAAAACCATAAAAAAAGGGTCTTACGACCCTTTCTTATAGCAAATAAACAAAAAAGTGTTAGCTTTCTTGTTTCTCGACTTCTTTCATACTTAATCTTACGCGACCCTGACGGTCAATTTCCAGTACCTTAACTTTAACAATATCACCTTCAGATAGCTTGTCACTTACTTTATCAACATGCTCATTAGTGATTTGTGAAATATGTACCAGACCATCTTTACCAGGAAGAATGGTAACAAAAGCACCAAAATCAATTAGACGGACAACTTTACCTTCATAGATTTTACCAACTTCAACTTCAGCAGTAATTTCTTCGATAATTTTCTTCGCTGCTTCTCCAGCGGCCTTATCAACCGAAGATACATTAACAACGCCATCATCAGTTAAATCAATATTCGCTCCAGTTTGCTCAGTAATACCACGAATGGTAGCCCCACCTTTACCGATGACTTCACGAATTTTGCTAGGGTCAATTTTAAAGCTAATGATTCTCGGCGCATAATCTGACATCTCGTCACGAGTTGTAGATAATACTTTATTCATTTCACCTAAAATATGTAAACGACCGGCTTTAGCTTGTTCTAAAGCTGCACTCATAATTTCAGAAGTAATACCATCAATTTTGATATCCATCTGTAAAGCAGTGATTCCCTTTTCAGAACCTGCTACTTTGAAATCCATATCACCTAAATGATCTTCATCACCGACGATATCAGACAATACGGCAAATTCATCGCCTTCTTTAATCAAACCCATTGCGATACCCGCAACCGGCGCTTTAAGAGGTACACCCGCATCCATAAGCGCCAGACTCGTACCACAAACAGAGGCCATAGAGCTAGAACCATTAGATTCGGTAATTTCAGATACCACACGAATGGTATAAGGAAATTCAGCCATATCAGGCATCACAGCTGCAACACCACGCTTCGCTAAACGACCATGGCCAATTTCACGTCTTTTTGGTGAGCCAACAAAGCCTGTTTCCCCAACACTGTATGGAGGAAAGTTGTAATGCAACATAAACGGCTCTTTGTACTCGCCCGCAAGTGCATCAATAATCTGTGCATCACGCTCTGTTCCAAGTGTTGCAACAACCAAAGCCTGTGTTTCACCACGCGTAAATAACGCAGATCCATGAGTGCGTGATAGCACACTGGTGCGAACAGCAATAGGTCTAACGACATCTAAATCACGACCATCAATACGTTTTTTATCGCTTAAAATAGCCGTACGTACGACTCTTTTTTCGATTTCTTCGATAATATCGCGAATTGCAGATTCTTCATATTGCTCGTCTGCAGTTAACTTCTCAACAATAGCAGCTCTAATATCGCTTAGTGCATCCTGACGCTCAAGCTTTTCTGCAATTTGATAGGCTGTCGCAATAGCTGCTTCAACTTCTGTATTAACTAAAGCTTCTAAATCGGTATCAGCAACAGGTGCAACCCAGTTATATGCAGGCGCATCTACTTCAGCTGCAAATCCTTTAATAGCATTGATTGCTACTTGCATTTGCTCATGGCCAAATAAAACCGAACCTAACATTACTTCTTCAGTTAAATTATCCGCTTCAGATTCCACCATTAGTACTGCATGGCTTGTACCTGCAACGACTAAATCCAGTAGTGAACCTGTTAGAGTCTCTTTATTAGGATTTAAAACATACTCACCCTCTATATAACCTACACGTGCCGCACCGATAGGACCATTAAAAGGTAATCCTGATACTGCTAAAGCAGCTGATGCACCCAATAGTGCTGGAATTTCTGGATCTACTTCAGGGTTTAATGAAACAACAGTGATGATGATTTGAACTTCGTTAGTATAGCCATCTGGAAATAAAGGACGAATGGGTCTATCAATAAGGCGACAGGTTAACGTTTCTGTTTCCGTTGGACGACCTTCTCGTTTAAAAAAACCACCCGGGATTTTTCCAGCCGCATACGCTTTTTCTTGATAGTTTACTGTTAACGGAAAAAAGTCACCTTTACTAGGTTCTTTTTTACCGACAACTGATACTAAAAGCGATGTACCTTCGACATCAATCATTACTGCGCCGCTAGTTTGACGGGCAATTTCACCTGTTTCAATACTGACTAATTGTTGGCCATATTGAAATTCTTTTCTGATCGGTTTCAGATTCACTATTGTTTTTCCTTCGTGTTAGAAATTGGATTTGTAGCGTTACAACCCAAGAACAAGGCAATAAAAAAGCGGTACAAAGTACCGCTTTTTTTATTTAGGTTCTACTTACGTAAACCTAAACGTGCAATTAAAGATTTATAGCGCTCACCATCTGTTCTTTTCAAGTAATCTAACAATTTACGACGTTGATTAACCATTCTTAATAGTCCACGACGAGAATGATTATCTTTTTTATGCGCCGCAAAATGTGGTGCTAAATGATTGATATGAGCGGTTAATAAAGCAACTTGAACTTCTGATGAACCGGTATCTGTTTCAGATAAACGGTATTCTTCAACAACTGCTTTTTTTTGTTCTGCTGTAAATGGCATTTTAATCCCTATGATTATAGTGTTATTAGAGCCTTAGCTCTAGTTAAAATGTTTCCACGATAGGGTGTAGAAACACGAAAATAATTAATTAAGCTTAAATAATTTTCTGGGCTGTATTTTAGCATTCAATAACATTTCACCCAAGCCTAAAAATTTTTGTTCATGATATAGACGTCGCAAGCCCTGCTCAATTTTCTCGTCAGGCACTGATATTTGCTGGCCTTGCAAAACTAAATCCGCATCAAGCTGAGAAATATTTATTGCAGGAATTGCCTGTAATGGCTTATCAACGGCTATTAATAATGCCTGCAAAGCATCATCTGACTCTATTGATTTTAATTGCTCGATAGTCAGAGCATTTTCTAATTTAAACATTCCAGCAGCGGTACGCCGCAATTCTTTTACTGTCCCACCACAGTTAAGAGCATGACCAATATCTTCGGCCAAAGTCCGAATGTAAGTGCCTTTTGAACACTGCACATCCACAGTCAGCAAGCCATCAACAAAACTTAGGCATTCAATACCATAAATTGTGATTTTCCTGGCTTTACGTTCAACAGTAATTCCTTCTCGCGCTAATTCGTAGAGTTTTTTTCCATTGTGCTTTAATGCGGAATACATCGGCGGAATTTGTTCTATTTGCCCAACAAACGATGTTAGACAGGAGGCAAGTTGTTGCTCACTAATTTCCGGAACCTCTTTGACTTCTAGAACCGTTCCATCCACATCTCCGGTATCAGTCATGACACCTAGCTGAATCACCGTTTGATAGCGTTTATCATCCGCCAGCATAAAAGCTGAAACCTTGGTGGCCTCTCCTAAACACACGGGTAACAATCCTGTTGCTAAAGGATCCAGACTTCCCGTATGTCCTGCTTTATTAGCATCATAAAGACGCTTTACTTCTTGCAATGCTTTATTTGAACTAATGCCCTGCCGCTTATCTAGCAGAAGAATACCATGAATATCACGACCTTTTTTGCGTCTCGCCATACTTTAGTCATCACCTTCTGGTTCATCAGTTGAGCGCATCGGTTCAGCTAATAACTCTGAAACGCGCATCCCTTTCTCAAAGGAATTATCATAATAAAATTTTATATAAGGCACGTTCCTAAGGCGCATCCGTTTGCCCATTTCCGAACGTATATAAGGAGCCGCATCATTAAGCCAGGCTATATTATTTTTTTGCCCTTCTGCATCAGCACCTAAGGCAGTAATATAAACTTTTGCCGTCGCTAAATCTTTACTTAGCTCAACTTCATTGACAGTAATAAAACCTATGCGCGGATCTTTAATACCTTGCTGCAAAATAATAGCTAATTCTTTTTGCATTTGCGAGGAGACCCGCGAACTGCGCTTAAACTCTCTAGCCATTATAGTTCACGCTGCACTTCAAAACGCTCAAAGACTTCAATCTGGTCACCTACTTTAACATCGTTGTAGTTTTTAACACCGATACCACATTCCATGCCCATTTTGACTTCATTAGCATCATCTTTAAAGCGGCGTAATGATTCTAGTTGTCCTTCATAAATCACCACGTTATCGCGCAATACACGAATGGGTAAATTACGCTTAACAAATCCATCAATAACCATACAACCAGCAATCGAACCAAATTTTGGTGAGCGGAAGACATCTCTTACTTCTGCTAAACCTACAATTTTCTCTTTGATTTCAGGCGACAACATACCACTAAGCGATTTCTTCACATCATCAATCGCATCATAAATAACACTGTAATAATGCAAATCAATTTCTTTTTCAGCAATTAATTTTCTTGCTGTGGCATCTGCACGAACATTAAAGCCCATCAAAACAGCACCTGAAGCCAATGCCAAATTGGCATCCCCTTCATTAATACCACCAACACCACCATAAACAACTTTTACAGAGACTTCATCAGTTGATAGCTTAACCAGAGATTCACGTAAAGCCTCCAGACTACCTTGAACATCAGTTTTAATAATGACATTCAGGATTGAAGTTTCACCAGCCGCCATTTGAGAGAAAACTTCTTCTAGTTTAGATGCTTTCTGAGCTGCATTATGCCTTAATTTTGTCTTATCTTCTCTATGCTCTGCCAGATCTCTTGCCGCTCGTTCACTAGTCACAACAACAAAATCATCACCCGCATTCGGCGTTCCTGACAAACCAAGAATCTCTACTGGCGCGGAAGGCCCAGCTACCTTTAATTTGTCACCATCCTCATTAAACATTGCTCTAACACGGCCATACTCATGTCCACAGAGTACAATTTGTCCTTGCTCTAACGTTCCTTTCTGTACCATAACAGTGGCTACAGCACCTCGCCCTTTATCTAATCTGGATTCAATAACCAAACCAGATGCTGTTCCTTCATTAGGCGCTTTTAACTCTAATATTTCAGCTTGTAAAATCAGCGATTCAATTAAAGCATCAACACCCTCTCCTGATTTAGCGGATACTTTAAGAAATTGCACATCGCCGCCCCACTCTTCTGGAACAACCTCAATGGCTGATAATTCCTGCATGACTTTATCAGGGTTAGCTTCAGGCTTATCTATTTTGTTGATTGCAATAATCATCGGCACGCCAGCAGCACGAGCATGCTCTACCGCTTCCTTCGTCTGTGGCATAACACCATCATCAGCAGCAACAACGACAATAACGACATCAGTCACATCTGCTCCACGCGCACGCATTGCTGTAAATGCAGCATGTCCTGGAGTATCCAGAAAAGTTACCGCGCCATGATCTGTTTTGACCTGGTAGGCTCCGATATGCTGGGTAATTCCACCCGCCTCACCTGATGCAACTCGCGTTTCACGAATATAATCTAATAAAGATGTTTTCCCATGATCAACATGCCCCATAATTGTAACGATTGGTGCTCTAGGAAATTCCTGGCGATCATCTGTTTCAGTATGCTCTGCTAGCATATCCGTTTCATGATCCTCTTCACTGGTCATGACTGGAGTATGGCCCATTTCTTCAACGAGAATAACCGCTGTTTCCTGATCAATACTCTGGTTAATCGTCGACATGATACCAAGCTTCATTAAATGCTTTATCACTTCTGCCGCTTTAACACTCATCTTCAGAGCTAATTCAGCAACAACAATATTTTCTGGAATACTGATCTCTTTCGATGCAGTTTCAGTAGGCATTTCGAAAGTATGCTTGGCATTAGGATCAACAAATTGCTGCTCATATTTACGTCCACCTTTTTTGCGCCCTTTTTTACCATACGAAGGCTTAGCACCACCGGCGGGTTTATCTGCACGTCTATGCACCGTTGCCGGCTTATTAGCTGGTCTATTACCAGCTCCAGCTCCGGCTGGTTTTCTAGCGCCTCCTGCTGCCTTCTTTGCAGCCGCTGCTTTTTTAGCTGCCGCCTGCTTCCTTACTTTTTCAGCATTTCGCTCAACTGAAGCTTCTAGTCTTTTAGCCTTTTCTACAACCTGACGCTCTGCTTCAGTTTCTTTTTCTTTCTTTGCACGCTCTGCCCGCGCCTCGTCTTCCAGTTTTTTAACAGCAGCTTGCTTCGCTTCTAATTCAGATTTTTCTCTTGCCGCCTTATCTCTATGCAACTGCTCTTCAACTTCCTGTTTTTTAGCTCGTTCTTCCAGGTCTTTTTTGACACGCTCTAATTCTTCACGCTCCTCATCCGACATAGCCTCTTCACGCTTAATATAGGTTTTTTTCTTATTCACCTGAATATTAATCGTTTTAGTGTCCTGTCCCGGAGTCGTTCCTTGCTTCAGAGATGTAACTGTCCGGCGTTTTAAGGTAACTTTCTTGGCCGCGCTCGCTCCAGCCTCTTCATCCTTGCCGTGACGCTTACGTAAATGACCTAACAGGGTCATTTTCTCATCTTCATTAATCTTATCATCAGCAGTATGAGCAGAAATACCCGCCTCCTTCATTTGCTCTAATAAACGCTCCAAAGGTATGCCAACTATGCCAGCTAATTCTTTTACTGTTTTATCACTCATTTTTAACCCTCGCCATTATCATTAGCAAACCAAGGTTCGCGCGCTTTCATAATCAATTTAGCGGCCATCTCTTCGTCCATACCTGTTAAGTCAAGCAAATCATCTACCGCTTGCTCAGCTAAATCATCCATCGTTATAATGCCCTTGCTTGCCAGTTCAAATGCTAACTCTTCCACCATACCTTCCATAGTCAATAAATCTTCAGCTGGCTCTGCAGTTTCAATTTTTTCTTCAGAGGCAATAGCATTAATTAGCAGAAAATCTTTCGCTCGTGATCTTAGCGTTTCCACTAACTCGGCATCAAACCCATCAATTTCCAGCATTTCACTGCTAGGAACGTAAGCAATTTCTTCAACAGAATTAAAACCCACTTCCGCCAGCACAGTTGCAATATCCTGATCAACATTTAACTGCTGTTTAAATTCCTCAACTAGCTTGTGCAGCACTTCCTCTGAGTCTTTATTGACCTCAACGACATCCCTGACATTTAATTCCCAACCTGTTAATTCAGTTGCCAGGCGTACATTCTGTCCACCACGTCCTATTGCCTGGGATAGACTATCTGAAGATACTGCAACATCCATAGTATGCTTATCTTCATCAACAACAATAGATTCTATTTCAGCCGGCGCCATTGAGTTAATTACAAACTGCGCTTCAATCTCATTCCATAAGATGACATCAATACGTTCACCATTTAATTCATTGGAAATTGTCTGCACCCTTGACCCTCGCATTCCTACACAAGCGCCAACAGGATCAATCCGCAGGTCATTACTACGCACCGCCACTTTAGCTCTTGAACCTGGGTCACGAGCTGCACCTAATACATTAATCAAACCCTCACCAACTTCAGGCACTTCCAGACGAAACAGTGCTAATAATAATTCCGGGGCAGTACGGCTAACATATAGCTGAGGACCACGCACTTCCGTACGAACTTCTTTTAAATAACCGCGAATACGATCACCTACTCTCACCGTTTCTCTCGGAATCATGTGTTCACGGGGAATAAAAGCATCAGCATTACCGCCTAAATCCATATAGACACTGCCTTTCTCTATACGCTTAATCACACCCGTAACTAATTCGCCTACTTTATCTATATAGGCATCCGCCACTTTCTTGCGCTCAGCTTCACGCACTTTATGAATAATAACCTGCTTGGCTGCCTGCGCTGAAATACGTCCAAATTCAGCCGCCTCTATTTCATCTTCGACAAAATCATCCACTTCAATCTCTGGATCATCCACTTGAGCAGCTTGCAGTGAAATTTGTGTCGTCGGGAATTCAATTCCCCCAGGAAACTCATCAGTTTCCTCCACTACCTGCCAGCGTCTATAAGTCGTATTTTCACCCGTAATCCGATCTATGGAAACACGCGCTTTAATAGGAAATTCATAACGTGATACTGTTGCACTTTCCAGCGCAGACTCTATTGCCTGAAATATAACTTCTTTCTCTATATCTTTTTCGTTGGAAAATACATCTACAACCAATAAAACATCTTTATCTGCCATCTAGACCTCCTTAAATTGAATAGTCTGGTTCAAGCTTTGCTTTAGCCATCGCTTGAAATGGAACTTTATAAACCTGACCATCCTGCTGGAGATACACACTGTTATCTTCAACCTTTTCGATCACCCCTGTTATCTTACGCCTACCGCCTACAGGCTTAAATAAATTAACCTGTGCGGTATGGCCAATAAATTGCTCAAATTGCTTTAACTTAAATAACGGTCTATCCATGCCAGGCGACGAAACTTCCAGATTATATTCTCCAGCAATAGGGTCTTCTACATCCAGAACCCCACTCACTTGATGACTGACTTTAGTACAGTCTTCCATTCCGACACCTTGCTCTGCATCAATAAAAATACGCAAAAAACCATGTTTCGGGTGAGAATTATACTCAATACCCACGGTAAGTATTGGGTCGGGAAGCTGTTGCCCAAGATAATTAAGTTCATTTACTTCAGGAGCCTGCTTCATTTCGTCTCACTTTCTTGCACACATAAAAAAAGAGGCTAAAGCCCCTTCCATAAACAACTTATATCACTGTTTTCTAGCACCTAGAAACAGAAAAACCCCAAAAAGGGGTCTTTAAAAATCTGGTAGCGGGGGCAGGATTTGAACCTACGACCTTCGGGTTATGAGTGCTATCCAGACTACTCTAAACTTCGTTAAACAACCGATAAACAGGAGTATACAGAAAGCCTTAAGTTGTTGCAAGTAGTTTAAAGTAATTCTAAGTTATTGATGTTTTTTTTCAAGTGTGCACAAAAGCGTGTACTTCACCCGAAGGTCGCAAGGTAAAAAGGCTAGCTTATAAATTGGCATCTATTATGCTTTGTGTATTGCCAAAACATCCAGGCAAAAAAAAGCGATCACTTAGACCGCCTTAAAAATGCCGTGGTAATTATTTTATTTTAGTGTGACCCAAAAAGCCTCTTATAAATATCTTGCTGAACGCTGTTTCCTGGGTTGTCGTTTAGCTGTTTCATCTCCTCTCCATTATTCATTACAAGGTCGAAAATTTCTTTATTTAAGCCGCCACTTTCACGTTGTAATAATTCGTTGCTCATAGCGTCACGCTGTTCCTTGCTTAGCTCGCCAGCGTTTACATTGATAATCTTTTCGGTAAACAATCCTAAATGCCTGCATAGTAATTCCAGGTTAGTTTTTTTATCAGATAGTTTATATTTGCGCTTGATAACCTGCTCTTCATTGCCTGCTATAGAATCTTGATTAATTTCTTGAATGGCCGCTGCTACATCCCTAGGTAATTCATGCACGGGTATAAGCTCCCCATATTCGTCATAAATATCTTGAATGTTAAAGAAAGCCATTTTAGCGATCTCTGAAAGAATCCGATCTTGTGTTATGCCCGTCCGCTTTTCGCGTTCTAACATTCGCCTTTTTATTTCATTAAATACAAGCGGCTTTACCTTACCATTACTTACCCATTAATAAGCCTTTGATGCCGCTGTTGTCGGGCTGTAGCCTGCTTCAATAGCTGCCCTCTCAACATCCAGGTCAATTAAATATTCGTCTATAAAACGTGAATCTCTTTTGGTTAATTTTTTCATTGCCTGAATACCAACATTTACCAACTTTTTATTTTCCTGAATACCAGGTTTTTACTGGTAGTTGAAGGGCCAATTGGCCCTAAGTTATTTATTGTCCCCAATTGGGGACTGTTTAGTGTTGCCTTTCCCTGCTTGGTTACTTGGCGCGTATAGCCCGTTGCTGTTGCTTAGTTATCTCTCAACCATTCATAAATCGCTAAACGCTCAGCATCAGAAGAGAGCCGCCCGCTTCCAGTGGGTACAATGCCAAGTGCTGCATAAGCCCTTTTACGTGAAGCAGTGATAACATTATTGTCATTGCCTACGATACTTGTTATCGCGTCCTTAAAGTCTTTTTGATTGCCATCATAACCCTGTTTACTTGAGTCTATGTCTAAAAGGGCATTTGAATGCTCATTTGATAATAACTCAGGTTTTTCATTGGCTGGCTTACCCTTTAATCTAGCGATTTCCGTATTCTTGTCATCCAGTATTGCATCGGTTATGCCCGCCACTCGTTCAAGCTCTTTAACCTGTGCTAACAGTGCATCACGTTCCTTTTGAAGTGCCTGCCTGGCTTCACGATCATCAGAGCCGGCCTTTAATTGTTTTTTGACCGCTGCTAGTTCTAGTTCCAGTTCATCAACCGCACCTTGAAGCCTAGGTAATTCCTTGCCGTTATCAGGTAACTTATCATCAACATTCTTTGCACTATTCTTTAAGCCGTTACCATGTAATAAACTAACAACATAGTTTGCTTTGGTTAATTCTGATTGCTTAGCATTACCATGTAATAAGTCGAATTCATTGCAGGGTAACAATACCTCAAGCTTTTTGAATTTGCCTTTAGCCTTTGCTCTGAATTCTCTTTGACGCTCTGCATTAGTCTTTCTCATTGGTGTGGCTCGTAGTCCTCTAGTATCTCAGCAACAACCCCCGTTATTTGTGTTGGTATGCCATTCTCATTAACTGTGTCGATAGTTACCGTTTCGCCTACCTTACAATAAATTACAGTTCCCGTTGTATCATCGCTTAATCGTACAGTCATCATAGTATCACCTCATTATTATTTGTTATCATGTAACCGTCAATAACTCTTTAGCTGTAATCAATCCAAAATCATTAGATAGCGTGTGCAAGTGACATTCCAGTTCAGCAATAATTGATTCTGGTGTACTTACTTCTTTGGCAAGCTCTACCGCTTCCTTAGGAATGTGCACGAAATAACTTCCTGAAGCAGCCAAGCTTGAATAATGAAATATCTCCCCTAAATTAAGGTTATCTTAATTTATTACTCAGTGGTTGTCTTATGTCATTTCCTTATAAAAAAAATATCGAAAAGTCGATGAAGAAATTTTATGACTCACTTTGTGAAAAAAATAAGCGACGGTATGCCGCCATTGAAAGTGAGAAATTATCTCATGGTGGCGTTAACTATATTTCAGCTTTATTAGAGTGTGACCCAAAAACTATCCGC
>NZ_BDMN01000047.1 GCF_002189065.1 Bathymodiolus platifrons methanotrophic gill symbiont | reverse complement strand
ATGGGGTTATTTCGTGACTCACCATTTTTAGTGTCGGTAAGTTTTGCCAGTCCCTTGTTAAAATCAATGTCATTCCAGCGCAAACCCATTAATTCACTTTTTCTCATGCCTGTAGTAATAGCCAATAGCACAAGCAAGTGCATTTTGTTCCAAGTTGAATTTTTACACTCAGCTAATAATTGCATACGCTCTTCATCAGACAAATAACGCTCGATCTTATTAGGGGTTGCTTGAACAAAAACGTTATCAACTGGATTTTCTTTTAGGTAATCTTCTCGGATGGCATACCTAAACATTGCAGACAATACCGCTTTATAACGAATGACTGTATTACTTGATCGTGTTTTATTTGATTTATTGCCAGTACCATCAGTAGCAAATGATTTAGTCTCACTAAAGTCTTTGACGGCCTTTTTGACTAACTTAGGTGTAATTGATTTGATTGGCAATCCGTCGAATGTATCGCGCCAATAAAGAGCACGGTAAACCTGGTTATGATCTTTACCAGTCCATTGAAGCATGTATTCCGTTGCTAACTGGTCGAAAGTCATAAACTCAAGTTCAACACCTAATTTTTTAAACAGCCATTTACCGCCAAGCTCTTCAACTTTCGCAGGTGACAATTTTTTTATTTTCTTAGGTTTTAATCTCAGGATAGAATCAATACTAGATTCTAGCGAAGCTGAAAACTCTTCTGCTTGCTGTTTTGTGTTGAATGTTTTGGCTTGAATGAAAGAACCGTTTTTTCTTACGTCGGCTCGATATTTGCCATTAGATAATTTTCTGAAAGTTGCCATGGTAAGAGCCTCTTTAAACTGTTGTGCACACTTTGCATGTGCTGAAAGTGTGCACTTCGATGTGCACATCCTTTAAGTTTAAAGCATTTCAACCGACGGCTTATAGGCTGAACCCCTTATTATATAAGGGTTATCAATGGTAGCGGGGGCAGGATTTGAACCTACGACCTTCGGGTTATGAGCCCGACGAGCTACCAAGCTGCTCCACCCCGCGATTGATTTGTTCCATTATACTGAGTATTTAAGTTCTGGCAAGTTTAATTTTAAAATTAAATCAAATACATTAAAACCAGGCCTGCAAATACCCCTGCAATCACATCATCCAGCATAATACCAAAGCCACCTGATACTTTTTGATCTATCCATTTTATGGGCCAGGGCTTGATAATATCGAACGCTCTAAATAAAATAAAACCCAATAGCAAATTCTGCCAGCTAAAAACTACAAACCACATAGTAATCAACAAACCGGCTATTTCATCCCAGACTATACCACCAAAATCATGTTCACCAAGCTTTTCAGCTGCTATACCACATATCCAGATACCCACCACTGAACACAACACACTGACAACGCTGTATATCCAGATATTTGTCTGGGCTAAAGCTATATATATAGGTACGGCCGCTAAAGTTCCGAAGGTACCCGGCGCTTTTTTTGCCAGGCCTGAACCAAAACCAAAAGCCAGGCATAAAATGGGGTCAGTTAGAATTTCCCGCGCAGTTAATTGATTTTTTCCTACTTTAGTTAAAAACATCATCTATTTCTCATGCAAAGTGCTCAAAGCCACTTTTATTAAAATTCACACAAACATCATTTCTTATCAGGCGCAAACCAGGAAGCTCTTCAATAATGCCAATACATGTACAAGATATATCTAGTTTGCTGGCACTCTCAGGCGTTATGGTAAAGCACAACTCATAATCATCTCCAGCAACCAAAGGCATCTGCCAATCCCCCGTCTCCAGCATATAATCCAATACTGCTTCGGACATGGGTATTTGCGCATAATCCAGCCTAGCCCCTACTTTACTGCACTTTAGAATATGCCCCAAATCTTGAGCCAGACCATCTGAAATATCAATACAGGCATTTGCTAAAGAACGTATTGCCAATCCTTCTTCGACACGTGGCTCAGGCATATTAAATCGCTGTAAAGCCTGTTGCGTGTTTTGCCCTGCATAGCCTTGTTTAATTTTTAAGCCCAAACCAGCATCACCAAGATAACCAGTCACATAAATTAAATCACCTACTCTAGCAGCTGCACGCTTTAATGCCTGATTTTTTGGCACCAGACCCATAGCTTGAATACTTAACGTCAAAGGACCGGAGCTTGTATCCCCGCCAATTAAATCAATTTGATATTTATCGGCTAAGGCAAATAAACCATCAGCAAATGCCGCCAACCAGCCCGAATCAACTTCCGGCATAGTCAACGCTAAAGTAATCGCCATAGGTTCAGCCCCCATACTGGCTAAATCACTTAAATTTACAGCTAATAATTTATACCCTAATTGCTCTGGCCGCACATCGGAAAAAAAATGCACATTCTCCACCATGGTATCGGTGGTAATCGCCAACTCATACCCTTCAGGCACCGCAAGCAAGGCACAGTCATCGCCAACCGATAACCTTGTGCATTTATTCTGCGCTGAACGCGTAAAAAACTGTTTGATTAAATTAAATTCTGCAAGTGCCATACTTAACTGAAGTTTCCCAATAATTATTTATGGTAAAATTGAAACTATGCTACAACTATATGAAAAAAATAGTCTTTTCATTCGTTTCAAATGCTATTGCCTAAGGGGAATTAAGTAGGGGTTTGCTATAAACATGGCAAAACCACCTAAAATAAACCTCG
>NZ_BDMN01000046.1 GCF_002189065.1 Bathymodiolus platifrons methanotrophic gill symbiont | reverse complement strand
CGCAGCGAATAGGAGATGCTCCAGCCGCCCTGCGTCCGACACAGACTGAGCACAAAGCAGCTCAGTCATGGCTACCTCAAATGGCTCTACGGCTATTCGGGATAAAATTTTAGCCTCCCTCGCGCGCTATCACGCACTTCGGATTGGCAAATTTCCCTGCGCCTTCTGGAGACTATCAGCCCGTCCGGGGCTGACAGCGGTAGGGGTTTGCTATAAACATGGCAAAACCACCTAAAATAAACCTCGATACACCAGCATTGTGTATTTCAGCTACTCAATAATTGGGAAACTTCAGATACTTAATAACTACTGTGTATTTTGCAGTTGCTGTAATTTTTTATTATGCTCATCCAGTTCTCGATCCATCTTTTCTAGTTTGGTATTTACATAGTCAAATGGTCTGGGCACATTCACATGTGGGGGCTCGTGTTTATCTGTTTGCTTATTCTGCTCCTGCAGCGGCTCAGTTTGCTGAACATTATCAGGGATTTTCTCACTGACAACTGCTGGATTTTTAGGTGGGTATAACTTTCTGAAGCCTTGCTCAGATTTCTCTCTATGCTCACGTTTATATTTTTGTAACTGTTGCTCACTAATATATTTATCCTTCACTAAGGATTTACTTTTTGCATACGTAGGACACGCCGCTGATTGATAAGAAATTTTGCCATTTATCTCACATTTATTAATCGCCATAGCTGGCTAAAAAAAAGCAAAAAGCAATAACACTACTACAATACGCATCACAAATACCTATAAAATTAAATATCCACGTTCTAAGAATGTGGTTTTGACTACACCCTTGCTAGAAGGGTATTTTTAGCGCTGTTAACATTCAAAAACCTGAGTGGAGTACAATAGCTTCAGCTATTGCTGTTTCGGAAAAAGCTAAAGCTTTTTTACTCCTATCATTATATTCTGCTTCAAACAGGCACCCATTATTCATAAAACATCAATAAAACCACAGTCCAAACTATCATACCTCTGTAGTATTTAAAAAACGACCTGTTACACTTCGTACGGTGACAGTTATACCATTATCATGAGCCGTTTTTAGCGAAAGCAGATACCGCGACAGAGACATGACAGCGCCTTAAGCATATGACATATAAGCCTCGCTATCTAATTTCGATAGTTAAAAAACTGCAACCATAGCCACACAAGGCATATTAACTATTAGCTAATAAATATTCTATATTATTGCCTATAATTAAAAAGAAGAGAACAATCTTGATTACCTATCTCAACATAATCATTTTTACCCTTTCTTTCACAGAAATACATATTCTGACTAACAGATGTGTTCTGCAAAGAAAATTTTATTTTTCTGTTTAACTTAGTTTTAGTAGAGTTTTTTGGCGTACGATTAGTGGCAAATAACATATTATTCCCCCTGTTTTTTTTCAGATCATTACCTGAAATTATTGTCATCAATATCAAGCGGTACGAGTGTGTTTTCTATATTCATACCTTACTCGGAAAGCTATTAAAATATAACTAACAGATGGCCTAATGCTTCGCTTATGACCATCCTCAACGAAGGTGTGAAAAATATTATTTATTGCAAGTCAGAATTTATTCGTACCATAAACCGATAGCTTGTATTTCGGTACTAAGAAATTCGAATCTACGAGAATTATGTTAGTAATCATTTTCAATTTCTTAAACCTACAAAACCTTAAATCAGAAATTCTAACAAATTACTCTGCCCTCTTTATTTCAAATATTCTGGATTGTTGATGAGATTGAGTTCTTTAGTTTATCTGGTATTTGTTAAAGCTGATTTAATCATAAACTCAATACAAGGGTACACTACCTAAAATCAAAACACATGACCCAAATGGGTCAAAAATAAATTAATTTCAGGGTACTAATTTAGGATAAATTTATAAAGCGGGGAGTCGCTATTTTTGCGAAAGCTTGTTTTGGGCATCCCAGCCCAAGCAAGCAGCAAAAACTTAACGCGACCACTTATGCCTCCGGCGGCCCCGATTCGTCCTCGTCACCTCGTCCCGACCCAACAAGGGGTCGGAACATAGGCTCCAAATGACTTGACGCCGTGTCGGATGGCCTTTTATTTTGTCTCCACCTTCGCTAACGCTCAGACTCCGACAAAACAACGGCCCTACGGCTATCGCGGACTAAAAATCATCACTTCGCTTAGGCTACGTTTCCCTGATTTTCAGCGGTAGTATTTAAAAAACGACCTGTTACACTTCGTACGGTGACAGTTATACCATTATCATGAGCCGTTTTTAGCGAAAGCAGATACCGCGACAGAGACATGACAGCGCCTTAAGCATATGACATATAAGCCTCGCTATCTAATTTCGATAGTTAAAAAACTGCAACCATAGCCACACAAGGCATATTAACTATTAGCTAATAAATATTCTATATTATTGCCTATAATTAAAAAGAAGAGAACAATCTTGATTACCTATCTCAACATAATCATTTTTACCCTTTCTTTCACAGAAATACATATTCTGACTAACAGATGTGTTCTGCAAAGAAAATTTTATTTTTCTGTTTAACTTAGTTTTAGTAGAGTTTTTTGGCGTACGATTAGTGGCAAATAACATATTATTCCCCCTGTTTTTTTCAGATCATTACCTGAAATTATTGTCATCAATATCAAGCGGTACGAGTGTGTTTTCTATATTCATACCTTACTCGGAAAGCTATTAAAATATAACTAACAGATGGCCTAATGCTTCGCTTATGACCATCCTCAACGAAGGTGTGAAAAATATTATTTATTGCAAGTCAGAATTTATTCGTACCATAAACCGATAGCTTGTATTTCGGTACTAAGAAATTCGAATCTACGAGAATTATGTTAGTAATCATTTTCAATTTCTTAAACCTACAAAACCTTAAATCAGAAATTCTAACAAATTACTCTGCCCTCTTTATTTCAAATATTCTGGATTGTTGATGAGATTGAGATCTTTAGTTTATCTGGTATTTGTTAAAGCTGATTTAATCATAAACTCAATACAAGGGTACACTACCTAAAATCAAAACACATGACCCAAATGGGTCAAAAATAAATTAATTTCAGGGTACTAATTTAGGATAAATTTTAAATTGGTGGGTTCTGAGCAACGTATGCCTGCATTCTTAAATATTGAATGATGGCTTTATTCAACAGTCGACTATTGCAGGAAAATCTTTTTTTTAATTTTTCAACAGAGAAAATTAAACAATCAGGAGAGTCATTTTTACGAATAAAACCAATTTGATGATGGAAAGCATATAGCCGTATGATAAGCATGTAAGCTTCTTAGCGAGGATTTAATAATACCCGAAAGTATGACGCAGGATTTTGGCTGCATAACTGCGCAAGGAAAACTGGCTCATAGCAGGCTACGCAACTGTTTTTCTAGTGCGGCAGGGTCAAAAGGCAAGTCAGGCTCGGGTATTATTGAACTCTCGTTTGTAGATAAAGCTAATACATTTTGGGAAACGTACACTAAACGAGATTAATTCTAAGTAGAATATTTACTGGACTATAGACTGCAATAGACAGAACTATGCAATACTGACAATCTACTGATTTATATAGATTTTATGGAGCGGGAAACGAGGTTCGAACTCGCGACCCCAACCTTGGCAAGGTTGTGCTCTACCACTGAGCTATTCCCGCATTTTGGATTATTTCTTGTATATATGGAGGCTGCGATCGGAATCGAACCGATGTAGATGGCTTTGCAGGCCACTGCATAACCACTTTGCTACGCAGCCTTTGTTTCGCAATAAAAAAGCCGCGACTAACCGCGGCTTCTAAATTCTATGGAGCGGGAAACGAGGTTCGAACTCGCGACCCCAACCTTGGCAAGGTTGTGCTCTACCACTGAGCTATTCCCGCTCTGATTGAATTACCTATTATAGCGATATTAGCATTTCTGTCAATATCTGCTGTTCATTTATTTTAAATTATTTTTAAGTGTCCAGCCTTTAGCACCTTGGCGACAATCACCTATTTCCTGCAGTATTTCTACTTGAACAAAAAGTTGCTTTTTGCCAAATGCATCCTTAAAATCTCTAGCAACAACTTCGACCCCAACCTTGGCAAGGTTGTGCTCTACCACTGAGCTATTCCCGCATTTTGGATTATTTCTTGTATATATGGAGGCTGCGATCGGAATCGAACCGATGTAGATGGCTTTGCAGGCCACTGCATAACCACTTTGCTACGCAGCCTTTGTTTCGCAATAAAAAAGCCGCGACTAACCGCGGCTTCTAAATTCTATGGAGCGGGAAACGAGGTTCGAACTCGCGACCCCAACCTTGGCAAGGTTGTGCTCTACCACTGAGCTATTCCCGCTCTGATTGAATTACCTATTATAGCGATATTAGCATTTCTGTCAATATCTGCTGTTCATTTATTTTAAATTATTTTTAAGTGTCCAGCCTTTAGCACCTTGGCGACAATCACCTATTTCCTGCAGTATTTCTACTTGAACAAAAAGTTGCTTTTTGCCAAATGCATCCTTAAAATCTCTAGCAACAACTGAAGCACCTACCGGCGCCTTACAAACAACATCTTCAGGGTTATCAAATGATGTCATTGACCCAGGAACTTTTAATATTTTCAGGGTTGACTCACCCACCGAATTAGGTGCCTTTAACGTATAAGATTGTCCAATTGAAATAGCTGCTTGAGCATGTTGTTTTACACTACTACTGCCACCTGATAGAAAAATAAACCCTAAGACAACTACGATACCAGCAATTCCACCATAAAATACTTTAGGATTCTCTTCTTTTAACTTGATAAGAGCTGGTTTTGCATTATCAACTGCGTCCTCTACAGCCTCAACCGCTTCTTCAACTGTTTCTTTTACATCATCTACGACTTCTTCAACAGTTTCTTTAATGTTTTCTACTACATCATTTGATTTATCTTCACTCACCGGAACCACCTCATTGTTATTTTAGTTTTTTATTATTTCGCTAGTTGTTTTTAGCCAACCAGAATAAATCCTAACCTTTGCTTTACTGCAAGCATGCAAAACCTTAAAGTTATAAATACCTCGAAGTTAACGACCTTTTCGTTTCATCATTCCTTTCGAAGGATTATAGCCTATGATAGCAAGTATCAAAAATAGCGCAAATGCAACTGCTGTATAAATAAAAGCCTGCTGATTAAATTGCCCGTAGAGTGCAAAACGCAAAAACTCTACTGCTTGAGAAAAAGGGTTATATTCTGCTAATTTATAAAGCCATTCACTTGATTCCTGTAGCTTCCATAAGGGGTATAGTGCAGTTGACATAAAAAACATCGGAAAGATTACAAAATTCATCACCCCCGCAAAGTTTTCCAGTTGCTTAATAAATGATGACAGCAACAGACCTAAAGCACCTAGCATTAACCCCGAGAGCATTAAGGCTGGCAATAACCATAAATAACCCTCTAAAGGAGCCTGTATTTCATAAAACCAGGCAATTCCCAAAAAAACATAGACTTGCAGAATGGAAACAAAAACACCCGCGAACAATTTCGATAATAATAAATACCAGCGCGGTAAAGGGCTTACCAATAAGATACGCATACTGCCCATTTCCCGATCATAGACCATTGACAAGGAACTTTGCATACCATTAAATAACTGGATCATGCCGATTAACCCGGGAGTAATATATACCTCATATAATATATAGGTTTCGTAGGGAGGGATAATGGCTATACCTAATGCGGCTCTAAATCCGGCAGCAAAAACAAATAGCCAGATTACAGGTCTGACTAATGCGGATAAAAATCGTTCTTTTTGCTTTACAAAACGCAATAACTCTCTGGACACTATCCCCCAAAGAGCAAACCAGTAATGAAAAATACGCATCAGCTTTTTCCCTGAGTTAATTTAAAAAAAGCATCGTTGATATTATCCGCTTGAGCTTGCTGAATTATATCTGTCACCCCCCCTTCTGCTTTGACAGAACCGTGATGAATCAGTACTACTTTATCTGATGCATAAATTTCATCCATTAAATGCGTTGCCCAGAGAACAGCCAGACTGCCATCCTCAACTAGTTGATGTACATGATCAACAATCGCTTGTCTACTCGGAGCATCTAAGCCTACTGTTGGCTCATCTAATAATAATACACTGGGTTTATGCATTAAAGCGCGAGCAATTTCTACCCGTCTTCTATGCCCGCCATTAAGCTGACGCACTACTTCTTTTCGCCGTTCATACATGCCTAGGCGCTCTAACTGCTCCTGTATCCCCAGGTTTGCCTTTTTGCTACTAATACCTTGTAAAGCAGCATGGTAGCGTAGATTTTGTTGAACCGTTAAGTCCAGATCCAGGGTAGTTTGCTGAAATACAACGCCTAATTGCGCTAATGCTTTGAGCGGTCGTTTCTGGATATTAAAGCCAGCCAGTTGAATATCGCCCTGTTTATGCGCGTATAAACGGGTAATCAAGGAAAATAGCGTGCTTTTTCCTGCGCCATTCGGGCCCAGTAAAATACAACACTGCCCTTCTTCCACTATTAGGCTCAAATCATGCAGTACCTGTTTTTTTCCATAGGAAAAACTTAAGTCCGTGATTGCCAATGCCGGATGTTTAGCCATTTCTGTCCTGATAACCTTAATAAATTAAAAAATTTTGCTGTTAAGGGATGCAGGTCTTTAGTCTGCTGTTGTTAAATGCAGGCTAAGGACCTGCGCTCCTGCATCACGCCCAAGTGATCTTGGAACTTTTCATTGCCATAGAAAACGCAGAACTAGCGGACTAAAGTCCGCTCTACACCTGTGTTAAGGTTTAACTGCCAGCCCCCAGGGGTAACGCCCTACTGCTATGGATTTAGTTACTTTATGTTCTGCTAAATCAATAATGGAAATATCGTGACTCACCCCATTGGTCGTGTATAAGCGCTGCTGGTCAGGAGAGAATGCCAGATTCCATACTCTTGCACCGACTAATAAATATTTTTCTACCTTATACGTCTGCGCATTAACCACTGCAACCCGATTAGCTGGGCCAAGTGCTACATAGGCCCATTGGTGTATATCATCAACCACTACTCCGACCGGCTGAATTTTTTCTTTACCTACACCCGGCACAGCAAAGTGTATCCGCTGGGTAATTTCTTTCGTGGCAACATCAATAACCATCAAGCTACCATTGATTTCCGATGTTACCCATAGTTGCTGTCCATCTGCGCTAAAGCTTAAAGCCCGCGGACGTGGATCAACTAGTGTATTAGCCTTAATCTCATGCGTTTTCGCATCAATCCAGTGCACCATATTGGTCGTTTCCGAGGCGCTGACGATCCATTGATTATCCGGACTTACAGCAATGCCTTCCGGCTCCACTCCCACAGCAACTGTTGCAACGGCTTGCTTGCTCTGTAAATCGATCACCGTCACTTGATTATCATCTTCATTAGACACATACATGCGCGTACCTAATGAATTGATGGCAAAGGTTTCCGGGTCTTCACCCGAGGGCAGTTTGCCTATGACGCTCAGCGTATTGGCATCCACTTCCAGCACGGTATCATCATCACTCACCGCAATATAAAGCGTCTGGGCATCTGGGCTAAGCTTTATACCGCGCGGTCTTTGACCAATATTGACTGTTTTAATCAATTTACCTGCAATCGGGTCTACTACGGCAATCGCATTATCTTTTTCCAGACTGACAAAAACAGTTTCTGCAGTACTGCTAGTTGAAATTAATAACAGCGCCGAACTAAGTAATACTTTAATATTCATATTCATTCCTATTGGCATTGTGTTTCTGGCTGATCATAGCCTAATGAATCTAATTCATTGTTCGGGTGTAAAAAGCCTTCTAAAGGGGCAGCGGTTACTAACGAGGTCGGCGCAGCTAATAATACCGGCTGACGCAATTGACCATTCCAGCTCCTAAAACTGAGCGGCCTGCCTTTATAGCCTTGTAATTTAAAATCTGCACTTAATAAATAGGCTTTAATGGATACGGCATCCATCGCTCTAGTCCGAGTTACCGCTTCGCCAATAGCCCGTACCGCAAGATAAGCTGCATAATCCTGTTCCTGCATTTGCCGACTAGCCATTGCTTTAAAGCGATTTTGAATCTGTACCGCGCCCCATTGTTCATGAGTGCGATGCCAGGCAGTAGCCACCAAACCTTGCGTACCAATCACTGGCCGGGGCAACCAGGTTCTATAGCTGATATATTCCCCAAACAAGCCTTGCTCATCAGCAACAATCAGCACATCGTAATCATCTACCTGCGTAAATACTGGAATATCAGATTGCGCAGTGCGCCGCGCATCATAGGTATGTAGCCATTTTTTCTCTGCTACGATTTTCATGCCAAAGCGTTTAGCTGAGCGCTTGATTGCCTGCGCATATAAAGCATCTTCCGGGGTATTACCCTGCACCAGAAACCAGCGATTCCAGCGTTTTTTAAGCATATATTGCGCTAGGGCATCTGCACGCATAGCTCGACTAGGCAACAAATGCAAAACATTACTTAAGCACTGCTTGTGCCGAAAAGCATCAGTGCGCGTTGCCACATCAAATAGCAAAGCCTGATTTTTATTTATCTGATCTAATTGTTCTAACTGAGCGGCAGCCAAATTGACCACAATCAATTGCACGCCCTGCGTTAATAATTCTGTAAACGCCGCCTTAACATCACCGCCTATAGGCACAATCACTTGCTCTAATAGGTAATTCTGGTCAGTAAACTGCCCCGTAGTATTACTATCTTTAAGGCCTAATAGCGCACCCTGCAAGCCTTTATCGGCAACAAATGGCTCAAGCGCCGGCACTTGTTGTTCCTGGGTAATATAGGCAATTTTAATATCCTGATGATCGCTGGCAGGTACCTGAGTACTGCAAACTAACGATAATATAAGAATAAAAAATGAAAATAATCGAGTCGGCATCTTTATTTTAGAAATTCTGTAGCAATTCGGTTTTTTATTATATATTAGCCCATGCTATAAATCTCCTAGTGTCACTCAGATCTCGGTAAAAACCATGCCTACGCTTAGTCGTATTTTTATTTACCCTATAAAGTCCCTTGCCGGTATAGAAGTAAAGCAGTGGCAAGTCACCCAGACCGGGCTAAAATACGACAGGAAATGGATGCTGGCCGATGATCATCAGCAGTTTTTATCGCAGCGCCGCCTGCCAAAAATGGCCTTGCTAAAAACGCAGATTATTGATCAGCAATTAATTATCTCCGCACCCGGCCAAGAAAATTTAGCGCTTGATCTCAACCCACCAGAAACAGAACTTACCCGGGAAGTCACTGTGTGGGGAGATAAATGCCAGGCACAAGAAGTTAATCAGCAAGCCAGTCAGTGGTTTAGAGATTATTTACAATTCCCCTGCACACTGGTTTATCAGCCGAAGAAACACATACGCACAGTTGATCAAAAATATGCGCAGTCAAATGACCAGACCTCATTTAGTGATGGCTTTCCCTTTCTGATTGTTTCCGAAGCTTCTTTAGCGCTATTGAACCAGCAAATGAGTCTGACATTATCCATGCGCCGCTTTCGCCCTAACCTGGTCATTAAAGACTGCACCGCTTATGCCGAAGATCGCTGGCGTAAAATCAGTATCGGCGGCATTTTATTCAGACTACCCAAACCCTGCGCTCGCTGCGCCATACCTCAGATAGACCCTGACACAGCCATATCCGACAAAGAACCGCTGCGCACAATGGCAAAAACCAGAAAATGGAATAATGAGGTATTTTTTGGCCAGAATGCATTGCATGATGACCTAGGGACATTGCAGGTGGGTGATACAGTGATTATCAATGAAACCGGCTCGGCTCAACCACCATTAGAATAACAATGCCAATGTAGGCCGTGGCTTTAGCCCGCTTTTTTAATTCGATAGGCGGGCTAAAGCACCGCCCTACAATGAATAATAATGGTATGTTTGATGCTAAAATTATAACTTAGCTATACAGGCCAAAACCTCACTACCATTAAGTTAAGGAATATTGCATTAAATATGCAATATGTTACAACGTAGGCTGATCAGTTATATTTACTGTTTTCACATGTATAAAATCGTGGTTAATTTAGATATTATTAAATAATTACAGAGTCTTATAAATTATTACAGCTGGAAATATACTAGGGGGTTTGTACGCGATGAGAAAGGTGTTTGCTTTAAACTCCTGGGAGGAGTAAAAAATCTTTAGCTTTTTTTTAATGACTTGGTCTTTCAATAACTGGGGACATATCTGCCCACAGTTATTTTTACTCATTTGTTACGTTCTTCCGCGTTGCTATAAACCAAGCCTCGGTCTCTTCTTCCAACAGCAATAACATAAATTATGATTTCATTATCATTTACTTCATAGACCAATCGATAACCAGCAGAACGAAGTTTAATTTTATAAGTATTTTGAAACCCTCTTAGCTGGCTGGCATGGTTATGCGGTGACTCTGAGCGCTCAATGAGTTTCTTTTTAAATTGTTTTTGTATCGGAGGAGCTAACTTTTTCCACTCTTTTAAAGCACTTGGTAAAAATTTAACCTTATAACTCACTAAGGTTCACTTCTATTGCATATTTTTTTTCACCAGCGCGTTCTTTCATTATCTGGGCTAATTCAGAATCTTCTAGTTTTTCCAATAACCATTCATAAGTTTCAGCAGGAATAAGATAAGCTGTTGGAATATTATGATTAAGTATTGCTATAGGTGCCCCTTCGGCTTCGGCCAGTAATGCTGTTGGGTTTTTCTTTAATTCCGAAATACTTGCTGAACAACTTGAAAGCACTTGCCTCATAATCACCTCAAAAAACATTTAAAATAGATGCTATTTATAGCTCTTTTTTTAGATCTTTTCAATGTTTTTTCTTGCAGCTTTCTAGCGCTGTCTTCAGGAGGGGTTAGGGAGGTTTTATTAAATAACCCCATTTCTCAAGGGGGGGGGGGAGAAGTGAACGAGCTATTGTACTCTCTGCAAACTAAAGCCAGCGCTCTTATATATAAATTCGCCATGCACTGCATGACTTTATCCATTTTGGTTTATACTTCTTGTCATTGTTTGCCAAAATAACGAGAAAAATCATGCTCCTCTTATCAATTAACACTTCTCGCCCCATTGATGTTGATTATCAGGGAAAAACGATATCAACCGGTATTTTTAAAAAGCCGATTGATGCACCCGTTTTTGTTACTCAAGCTAATTTAAAAGACGACCTACAAGCCGATTTAAAAAATCATGGGGGTGAACATAAAGCGGTTTATGCGTTTTCTTCTGACCATTATCCTTATTGGCGGAATACCCTACAAAACTCGGAATTAAAGCCTGGTAGCTTTGGAGAGAATTTAACCATATCAGGATTTGATGAATCGACTTTGCATATTGGTGACCAACTCAGCATAGGGCAATGTATTCTGGAGATTACCCAGCCAAGAGTACCCTGCTTTAAACTAGGTATTGCAGTGGGAAATAAAAATATGCCGCGTTTGTTTATTGAAAACTTTGCCACTGGCATTTATCTACGTGTACTGCAAGAGGGTGTAATTGAAACGGGTAATAAGGTAGAGGTAATCAAGGAAGGAACATCCAGGGTAAGCGTTCAATCTTTATTCAGGGCCTATTATGATAAGGATTTTCAAGATCCGAGATCTGTTCTGGAAAAGGTGGTACTTATTCCAGAGCTATCTGCTGAATGGTCTAAAAAAGTAACAGCCCGGTTAGCTGCTGGAAATTAAACCTATAAACATCCGTTTATTACTCTTTTAATAGACTCTTCGCACGACTAAAGTGCGGTAAAATTCGGGTTAAAGTGCCGCTCTACAGACTGTAGGGCACTCAAGATTAATAACATAATCGACAAACCTAAAAATGATAACTTAACTCAAATCTGAAGTGACTATCCTTACGAAAAGAATACGTGGGGTCACCCGCTGAGGCGCCATTAAAAAAACGTGCTTCAACTTCCAGCTTAAAGCTGTCAAAAAAGCGTCGACTGGCCTCAATATTATAAAATTGCTCATAGGTATTGCTATCAACAATCACGCCAGCCAATATTTGCGTATCCTGCACATCGTTTAAAGCAAAACGTATTTCAGTAAAAAAATCATTCTGAAAAGCAGTAGGTGCAAACCTCCCCCGACTATCATAAAGATACTCAGCTAACAGACCTATATCCAGCCCTGTCTCCGCAATATTAAAAAAGGTATATTCAACACCAGCAACGGTGGCGAAATCCGTATCAGTTTCACTAACTCGAACAATTGCTTCCAGCTTTAATAACCAGCTTTCTATGGTCGCTTGCACATCTAGGCCAGTTTGATTGATGTTCTGATAATACGGTGTTAGGGATACCAGTCCTGCCGAGTCTGTTTCCACCAATATAAGTGGGTCGCGACTGGTACCATAAAAATTGGATAGACCAATATCCCAGTCACCAATCGAATGTGACCAGCGTATGGCATAGGCCACCTGACGCGCAAAGCCGTTTTTATCAAAAACAGCCTGGTCACCATCAATCGCTGGTTGGGTTCTAGGCCTACCTTCAACACCAGTAAATGGCATTTCTCTAAAGCCTGGCAAGATAAATAGACTGAAGTTATTACCATGAAGGACAAGAAGGGATTGAAAGGAAGAGATCAAAGAGTTGTACGCTCGAATGTTATTAGACACATCAATAAAACTTATACGTCACGCGCGACCGCCCGAAGTATATGCAGAACAAACCAGCAACCGTCAAACCTTTCATAAAAACAAGTAACCTTGCCTGAAATTAGCGCCCTGTTTTGTCGGGGTACGTTTTTTTGCTTTGCAAAAAAATCTAACCCGACCTACGGTAAGGCACCTGGAAATAAATAAGCGTCCAATATTTGGTAGGATTTTTGTTTGTCATCAGTGCTGTAGCAATAGGCGCAAGCTGGCTACGTAACTAGCTACCGTGCTGATGACGGATAAAAAGACCAGCAAAGATGGATGATGTGTGTTCCCAGATGCCTAAGGAATAAGCACGAAACAACTTCCCGATATTAATTATTCTTGAGGAATTGCACGGTAATTCCATTTTGGTAAATGTGTATCAAATACAATCGGCATTATTTCTTTGAAGTCAGCGGCATATTTTCGTCCTGTCTCGTATATTTTGTCGAGTATGTGAACAATTGTTGTTAGTCCTTTTGACGTTGATGTTCTAGAAATCAATGTTTTAACTGTTTCAACCGAGTCAAATACAACACCTTCACAAGCACGAGTCACATGAGGAAAAAAACGATGTTCAATGGGATTATACTTGGAGGTATAAGGAGGATAGTGGGCAATCCTAATTTCCAATCCAAGTGCATTCGCAGTCTTTTGTAAATCTTCTTTAAAAATGTAGTGCCGTGAGCTGTTACTCCCTCCACCATCGCAAAGGATCAACAATGATTTTGCTTTAGGATAATGAATAATACCCTCGTTTACCCACCATTGAAATAAGCTATCACAGGCAAATTCACTGGTATCATGACTCGTTCCAAGCGTGATATATCCTGTGTTTCGTTTGAGGTCATAAAACCCATGAGGAATAACACTGCCTGTTGCAGAGCTAGGGAAATCATGATCATTCGTTTGAATGGCTGCTTGTGTATAGAGCGATCCATTACGATAAAAAGTACCCAATAACTCTTTCTTTTTGGTATCCATACTAATAACAGGGTTTCCCGCATCCAGGTAGTCCTGCTTCAATTGGGTAATATTTTCAAATTGAGCATTGCGGTCAGGATGACCACCCATCGTAATGTTTTTCTGGGCTTTGCGCTTAACATATTCATGTTTTTTTAATAAATATCGAACGATATTACGACTGACAGAATAACCCTTTTTTAATAATTCACTGACGATTTCACGCGGCTTTAGATAAGTCCACCTAATAGATGAATTCATTGGATTGCCTGCTGTATGCTGTTGAAGAATATCTAAAAAGTCTTGATCTATTCCACTGTATTCAGGGGTAGAGGTCTTTTTTTTCGACCGCCTCCAGGTTGTCTGATTCCTGTTATATCCAGTTCTAATTCGGTGAGTTCTTTTTTTCCTTGGCGGATAGTTTTTGGGTCACACTCTAATAAAGCTGAAATATAGTTAACGCCACCATGAGATAATTTTTCACTTTCAATGGCGGCATACCGTCGCTTATTTTTTTCACAAAGTGAGTCATAAAATTTCTTCATCGACTTTTCGATATTTTTTTTATAAGGAAATGACATAAGACAACCACTGAGTAATAAATTAAGATAACCTTAATTTAGGGGAGATATTTCATTATTCAAGCTTGGCTGCTTCAGGAAGTTATTTCGTGCACATTCCTTAGGTTGTTTTAACGTGAACGCTTTAAAGTATTTTTATCAAAATTACGTGCGGTCAGACCCGTACGAAATTTGTAACTTTGCCAGAGCAGTGTCGTACTTTTCCCGGTTAGATGGTTTTGCATCTCAGTCTTTGCTGCCCGCCAGTATTGATCCAGATATTGCTTATAATCAATAAATTTCTGGCTTTTTATCAACGCATTCTTACGATCATAATAATCAATTTTCATGGGAATATAGCGCTCTTTATCTATCCATACGATATTACGTGTATAACCAGAATGCTGGTATTGGGGAAATGTTTCAACCACATAACTATCAACGCCATCAAACACCTCATCGCGTAAATAATTATATTTATATTTTTTCAATTCAAATGAAGTTAAATCTTCAAAAGCAAATTCACTGCCTAAAAAATGGCCAGATTTGTTACTTGATGAAATACGTTTGACTCGTTTAAGTGCAGGCAAATATAACCATTGCTCATCAGCATCCAGAGCATGAGTAAAGCTCAGAAAAGCAGTCCCTTTTATATCTCTTGGGCTATCAAAAATGCTCAGGCTTTTGTCACCATCATCGTGCATTTCCAAAGTTTTTAAGCGCAAACTCCGTATATGCTCATCTCCATTTCTATTTTTCAGGATCATTTGCATATTCGTACTCATATCACCCCAGCCTAAATCACGTTTATCCACCTCCTGCATGATTTCGAGGCCTTTTTATTCACTCGTTATTTCTTCTGCAAAGCCAAGCCCCGGTAGCAAACAAAATAATAAACTGATGACAATTTTTTTCATTCGCTTAAAATCAGGGAAACGGAGCCTAAGCGGAGTGATGATTTTTAGTCCCTGGTAGGCGACAGGGCAATTCGCTGATCCGAAGTGCGCTAGTAGCGCGCGAGGGAGGCAAGAATTGCATTCCGAATAGCCGTCCAGCCATTTGAGGTAGTCTTAACGGAGCAGGGTTTTGTGCGTAGTTGAGACGGACGCAGGGCGACCTGGGCATCTCCCATTCGCTGCGTAGGCGAATGAATGTTGGTGACAGGAGTCCCAGAATGTTGTGAGGTAGCATGGCGCGCCTG